>CALAQT010000039.1 GCA_937888775.1 uncultured Actinomycetes bacterium
GCGCAAGGCCTTTAGCTCGCGGTACTCGATCTGACGCAACGGATGCGTCACCCGCTCCTTCAGGGTGTCGACTCGCTGGTCGGGAATCCGGAAGGTCTTATGGAGATCGCGGACCTCGATCAGGACCGGCTCGTGGCGCAGATGAGCGCGCCGGTTGACGTTACTGGGCACGGGATCGTCGTCTGCCGGCACAGGCTGTGTGGCGACAATTCTTTACAGTGCGCGGACGGGGAGACATGCACATCGGCGCCAACGTTACCCAGCCGATCATCGAACCGTTCCCGATCGTCATGTCCACTTACCTTGAGCCAGGCTGGATCGAGCGCTTCGCCGAGCTATGGGAGAAGCTCGGCCCGGAGACGAAGACCGCGATCATCGACCTGCTCGGAGAGGACTGGTCGTTTGACGACAAGCGTGCGCTCGACTTCGGCTGCGGTGCCGGTCGGACGCTCAAGCACTTCCGCCGCGAGGCGGAGCGAGCCGAGCTGTGGGGGGTAGACATCGACGCGATGAGCATCGACCTCCTCCAGCAGACTGTCTGCCCGCCCTTTCGCGTAATCCGCGCGGACTACATGCCCCCGCTCGAGCTCGACGCGGATTCGTTTGACCTCATCTGGTCGATCTCGGTATTCACGCATCTGACCGACAGCTCGATCCCTTGGCTGCTCGAGCTGCATCGGCTGCTCAAGCCGGGGGCGATTCTGATCGCCACCTTCATGGGCAGGTGGACCTCCGAGCTGCTCGCGGGCGAGCCGTGGGATGAGGACCGAGTCGGCATGAACGTGCTGCGCCACAACCATCCGGCCAGCGACGGTGCACCCCTGGTCCTGATCTCCGACTGGTGGCTACGCGAGCATTGGGGCCGGGCCTTCGATGTGATCCACATCGAGCCCAACATTCACAACCAGAGCTGGGCGGTCCTGGCCAAGCGCGCCGACGACGTGTCAATCGAGGACATCGAGCGTCCAGGGCCCGATCCGCGCGAATACCTCGCCCTCCGTCACAACCTCCGTCAGGTGCAGCGCGAGTTGGAAGCGGCGCAGCAAGCTGGTCGAGAAGAAGTGCACGCAGAGCGCCGGCGCGGCGAAGAGACGTTGGCGGCGGCGATCGAAGCCGAGCGACGCGTCTACGAGCAGTCCCTCAGCTGGCGGCTGACGCAGCCGCTACGAGCGGCAGCCAAGGCGGCGCGCGACTACCGGGAGCGCCGGCGACCCAGGTAGGTGCCCGCTAGGCGGCGCCCCAGGACCGTGGGAACCCGGCGCACGCGGTGACCGTCCCCCGGATCGAAGGACCGGGTTTCGTCGGCGCGACGTCGCCGCAGAGCGGTCAGCATCCGCAGCGGCGCGGTCAGGCGCCAGGCGAGGCTGTCGGTCATCACCGCCAGCTCGCGCTGATGCTCGAGCGTGAGGGCGTCGATCTTCATCTGGGTCGAGTACGCCGCCGCGCGAGTTACGGCCGCTTCCGCCTCGCCTCGCCTCGCACGTTGTTTCCAGCTTCCACCCCCGGTGCCGACTCCCGGCATCCGTCCATCCCACTTCTCGGCCACCGCCATGTGAGCTTGGGACCAGTGCTCGAGATCGTTGGCGAGCTCCAGCGAGTGGTTGTGGACCACCTTGAAGTCGGCGGTCACCACCTTGCGCCCGGCCTCGCGGACCTGGAGGCAGAAATCGAAGTCGTACCCGTGCAGCAGCTGTCCGAGCGACTCGTCGAAGCGGATGTTCTGGACGACCCAAGGGGAGAGGCCGAGCACGAATCCGTCGACCGTGTCGACCTCGCCAAGCCGTGCATAGGGTGGCCTGTCGTTCTCGTTCCAGGTCAGCGACGGGAAATCGCCGCCGCCCAGTTCGGTGTAGCGGTGGATGAAGGAGGCCCAGGTGACCGAACCCTCCCACCAGGCGATCGTGCGTACCCCGATCGAGCCCACGCACCCGACGACCCCCACCTGAGGGTCGGCCAGGGCCGCCCGCAGCTTGGCGGTGAACTGGGGGTCCTGGATCTCGGAGTCCTGGTGCAGAAGCACCAGCACCTCCAGTCCCTCGATCTCGGCCGCCTGGTCGAGAATCGCGTTGTAGTTATGGAAGATGGAGCCGTGGGCGCTCCGCCGCAGGACCAGCGTGTCGCGCTCGCCGGCAAGCTTGATGCCCTTCTCGGCGTAGTCGCGATAGACGTCCGGCCTGGTGACGGCCGACCCGAAGACGATCACCGGCGCGCTCCGCCGCGCCGGCTCATGGTCGTGAAGATGGTCACGGCGGCGAGTGTAAGGCGTCCCTTCTGCAGGTGCCGCGGCAGCTCAGCCCAGGCTGCAGACCGAGAACGAGCTCGCCGCCGTGACCTGGGCGTGCCATGGCTGGGGCGCTAGGTCGGGCTTGATTACCAGCGTCGCCCCGGCGCCGGGGGCGACGGTTCCGAGCGTGAGGAACTGCGAGCCGAAGCGACGCACGCTGACTGTCGCCTCGGCTGCGCCGCTACGCACCAGCAGTCCGCCCGGCGCCGCCGTCACCGTGAGCGAGTTGACCACGCCGCTCGGTGTGTAAGCCGTCGGCCGGAAGCTGACGCAGCCGCTTGAAACCGAATCGGTCCCCGACGCCACGGCGTCGACGCTCGGCGGAGTTGCCCCCGGCGGGGTCGACGTGCTCGTGCCGCGTGGTGCAAGATTCTGGATGCGGACCAACTGCGAGTCCGCGGCCTGCCTCGCGAACTCGGGCTGCTGGGCGAGCAGCGCCGGGGACAGCGGAGGAGCACCCAGCGCCTTCTCGGCGGCGAACCAGTCCCTGGCCTTGACGATCCCGAAGATGAAGCCTTGCGAAACGTAGCCCGGCGCGACGATGGGCCGGCTCAGGTTGAGCGTCCCGAGCTCGGCCTCGGTGTACTGGGCCTGGCTCTGTAACAGTCCCGCGCCGGCTTGCAGTGGTCCCAGGTTGGACAGGATCGCAGCCGCGGCGAGCACTCCGATTCCCGCCGCCATGGCAGGTCTGGCGATTGCTCGACGGTTGGCGAGTTCGACGATCAGCAGCACGACGAACACGGCGCCGATGAAGAGGTAGCGGCTCTCGTCTCCGGTCGACGTCAGTGTCAGCGAACCTACCGAGACATACGCGCGCCCCACCCCGGTCAGCAGCCAGAACGCGAGCAGGATCGTGCTCAGCGTCAGCACTCGAGGCGGGATCCGGCGCAGCACCCGCAGGCGCCAGATCGCCAGCGCCAGCGCCAGCACGAGCAGCGGCGCTCCCCAGGAGAGGAAGTCGCCGCTTCCGTCGTTGTACGGGTTTATCTGAGCTAGGCCGGTCAGCGCGCTCAGGGTTCCAGCCGCCGAGTTGAACACGAACTGCGGCAGCAGCAGAAGCGCGTGTCGGTTGAAGACCGTCTGTTGGTAGGTCACCCACCAGAGCGCATACAGCGCGACCGGAATCGCCACGATCCACAGGTCTCGCCGCCGTCGTGCCAGCAACACCTCGACCATCAGCCCCGCGGCAACGGCGAGGCCCGGGCTGGAACTGGCCAGCGAGAGACCGAGGAGCAGGCACGCGCCGATGTCGCCGGCTCGGTCGTCGCGGTCAAGCGCCAGCAGCGCTCCGACGCCGCCGAGCACACACAGGATCCAGGCGGTCTGGAACGGCCACAGGATGTCCTGCCAGCCGGGCCCGAAGAACAGGATCAGGGCTGCCGCCAGCAGCGCGTAGTAGCTGCCGACCCTCTGACGAGCGTAGAGGAAGATCAGCAACGTGCAGATCACCTCTACG
Organism: uncultured Actinomycetes bacterium; assembly: GCA_937888775.1. The sequence goes on from CALAQT010000039.1 coordinate 3,741, forward strand.
CCAATCAGCAGCCCGCGATAAGGCCAGTAGTGGCGCAGCCCGACAATCGCGAACAGCAGCTTGTAGAGCGTGATCGGCACGAGCGAGAAGTGCTGGTTGTGCGGCTGCAGGAACGTGTTCAGCCCACCCCCGCGCCGGGTCAGGATCCACTGCCACTCGTCGGCCCAGAAGAACGTCCCGCGGGTCTCGTAGATGAGGAGGGCCGCGCCCGCGAGGAGCAGCACCGCCAGCGCGAGCCAGGACCACCAGCGTGGCGGAGCGCTGACGAACGCCCGCGCCCGAGGACCCAGCCGCCGCTCCCAGCCGCTGCGGCCCTCCGCCACCAGGGAGGCTCGGTCGATTTCGCCTGATTGAAGGCTCAACGCCGCTCGGATGCTACCCCGAGCAGATACGTGAACGGGATCGACGCGGTGCCGGCCAGCAGGGCGAACAGTCGCACCATCGCCGGCGAGCTGCCCAGTCGATCCGCGCTCCGGGCGAGCATGGGTACAGCGGTGGGGTGCGTCCAAGGTCGGTGAAGTCAAACGGCGTTCCGCTTAGCGAGGCCCGATCGAGACACGGCTAACATCGCCCGCCGTGATGTTTGCCTTCGGCTGCTCGATCATCATGCCCGACGTCTACGAGCGCTGCGCCCGCCCGGGAATCGAGCGCGCCCGGGAGCTCGACTCGGCGATCCTCGCCCACGCGGCCTCGGGGTCCGTAGCCCGGAGCTTCAACCTACTGCTCGATCGAGCGGCGGCGATCGACGGACTTGAGACCCTGGTTCTCCTGCACGAGGACGCGGAGATCCTCGATTCCGACTTCTGTTTCAGGGTTCGTGACGTGCTGGCCGATCCGGAGGTCGCTGTGATCGGCTCCGTGGGCTCACGCGGGGCCACCGGAATCGCCTGGTGGGACGGAGAGATCAGCTGGAACTCGGCGCCATACCACTACGGCGAAAGCGGTGGCGGGGATCTCGCCTGGGGGCAGAGCTCCGAACAGACTCCCGGCGAGGTCGACACCGTCTACGGGGTGATGATGATCCTCTCGCCCTGGGCGGTGCGAAATCTGCGCTTCGACGAATCGATCGGGATGCTGCACGGCTACGACTTCGACCTCTGCCGGCAGGCGAAGGTGACCGGCAAGAAGGTGGTGACCGCGGACCTGCGACTCGCGCATCACCACTCACTTGATCTGGTGACACAGATCGAGATCTGGGTCGCTGCCCACATGCGGGCGGCGAATGCCTGGAGTGATGACCCCGTTGGCGGGGATGCTCCCGATGAGGCCTGGAAGGAGCGGGCCAGGCGGGCGGAGGCCAGCGCCGCCGCGGCACGGCTGCTGGCAGCGTCCAAGCTGCTTCAGGCTGATGCCACGGCGCGGAGCTTCGAGCGCGAGCTGGAGTTCGTTCGCAACACGCGGAGCTGGCGGATGACGGAATCGCTGCGGCGCGGCAACTCGTTCGTGCGAGCCGCGCGAGGGCGGGGCAAACGGGTCTGACGGTTCGCCGGACTCAAGGTCAACGGTCCTGCGCGCCCGTGGGCCGGGCGGTCAGTCGTCCAAGACCTTCAGAACTTCTTGCTTGGATACTGCGGCGTTGGCGGGTGCGATGCCGGCCCGGTGGCGAAGCCGAGAGAGCTGCTCGGCGAGCCCAAACGCGCTCGAGTTGAGCAATCGGCGCAGCAATGCCTCTTGGCGATGGATCCGCTGGCGTGCCGCGGTGACCTCCATCATCTGGTGGTGCACGGACGCCAGGTGGTAGGCGCGGTTGGCCTCGAGGCGCGAGATGATCGGGTTACGGTCCAGCGGGCTGAGCATGTTCTGGAGGGCTTCGGAGTAAGCCGTGCGTGAGTCCCACACTATGCCGAGCCCGAAGAACGAAGGGAGGATCGCGAAGCGGAGGTTCTCGTCGCTTGAGACGAAGTCCTCCACCGCGGTCAGGACGCCGTTGCGGGGGCCTCCCTCCTCGGCGGCGGGCCACTTGTACGGGAGGCCGCCCGGACGTGGCTTCGCCAGGCCTGGGAATAGGCCCCCTCCCTCGATCGTCGGCTGGCGGTACTCATCGGGAATCTGCTCGGGCGCGTAGTAGTCATCGCGCCGGGCGTGCGGCCAGCCCACGTCGTGGAACATCAGCAACGGCATGCGCTTCTCGCCGCCGTGCTCGACGATCAGCCGGATCTCCTCGGTAACCGTGAAGTAGTTGTGATCGCCATCGATCACGTAGGCGTCGGCGCGCTCCATGTCCTTCAGCGCCTCGTGACTCGTGGCGCGGAACAACTTCAGCGCCTCGCGCTCGGAATCGAGCTGGACGAGCTCCTTCTGGGGCGAGGGGTCGATCGCCCATACCTGGGCTCCCGAGGTCGTTGCCCAGTCCAGCAGAAAGCGAGTCAGGTCGCCGGCGTAGGCGCCCACCTCGACCACGGACTGCGCACCGGCCGTCTCCAGGCAGGCGATCATCGCCTCGCCGTTGTTGATCAGCGAGGCGCCCCACTGGCCGGGATCGCTGGCGAAGTCGCAGGCCGGGTGCAGGGTCCAAGGAAGATCCCCACGTTGCAAAGCGCGGACCGTCTCCTCCGTGCCGAGGTTGAGCTGAACCCTTTCCATGCGCGGCGCAGTCTAGTGCAGCCGATCCTGCCCACTGCGTCGCAGGGTCAGCATCACCTGGTAGGGGTCGCCGAGCAGTAGGTCGACGTCGAGCAACTCAAACAGCTCGTGCCAGCGTTCTCGTACGTAGGAGAGCGTGATCACGGTTTCGCCGTAGGTGATCTCGCCTCCCGGCGCCTCAGACCCGAGTGGCTGGCCCCCGTGTGGCGCGAACAGATACCGGGGGCGCTGCAGCTGCTCCTCCGGCCTCGGTCCGAGCGAAGCCAGGGCGGGATGCAGCAGTTCCGAGAGGCGAAGATACTCCGGGGGCCTGATCGTCACGAACAGCACACCGCCTGGCGCAATGGAACCATGCAGGGCTCGCAGACTGGCTTCGTGGGCCGGCTCTGAGAGGTGGGTGAACACCGAGAACGCGTAGGCGAGATCGAAGGGCTGATCAAACGGAAGCGCTTGGGGCACGAAATCGCAGCGACGCAATGTCGCCGGAACGCGGCTCTGCTCGCAGACGTCGAGGATCGGTTGCACCGGATCGCAGCCGAACAGCCGACCCGGCTGCACATCGCGCGCGAAGAAGCGGGTCAGTCGCCCCCACCCGCAGCCGAAGTCGAGCACCCGGCTGTCGCGCAGGTCCTGTTCTGAGTGTCGTTCATAGCGCTGGCGGACCTTGTCGTAGAAGCCGCGGCTCTGGGCGCCGAGTACGGCTCCGGAGGCCCCGTTCCAGGTCGCCTGGAGCGCCGGCTCGGGAACCCCGGGCAGCAGCGCTCGGATGTTGGGATAGGAGGCGTACTGCTGAGTGAGCAGCAGCGCCCAGAGATCCGAGTCCAGGCCGGCAAACAGCGCCAGCGCCTCGGTCCCGGCGCCGGCACAGGCGGCCTCGATCGGATCCAGCTGCACTTCGCAGAAGGCGCGCAACCAGGAGTCGTATCGCTGCTCGGCAGGCGCGGACGCCGTACCCGAGCCGCCGGCTCGTGCATCCAACTCACGCCGCAGGCGGCGCAGGATCCTCTGAGACAGGTCCGAGATGCCGGTGAGGCTAACGCGTGGCACGTCCTGGCCGCGGCGGCGGTCCCTCTGGGCTCCCGGTCGCGCGCAACCATCTAGGGTTGGCGTCGACCGTGGAGGCCGAGACCCAACTGCACCTGTGCGTCCGTCTCGACGCACCGCTGCCGCGCACGCTGGCCGTGGGGGAGGGGACGGCGCTGTTCGTCTGTGGCAGCTGCTTTCACCGTGAGGCCAGGATCGACTCGCTGAGCTTCGTCGTCGACGGCGTGCAGCAGCCCGTATCCCGACACGGGATGCCCCGTCTGGATCTGTTCCGCTCCCTGCACCCGGCCCTCGATCCGTTTGCGACCGCCGGCGTGCGCGCCGACGAGGCCTCAACCGAGGATCCACTGCTGCACAGCTACCTGAGCGGCTTCTGGGGCATCGTCAAGATCCCGGCCGGCACCGGTCCGACCTGCGAGCTGCGGCTGCGGGCCCGGCTGCACGGGGGCGAGGAGGTGACCGTCCCGCTGGCGCGCGTCCCGGTGAGCGAGCTCACGCCGGCCGGCCCGGCGCCGGGCCCGCACCCCAAGGACGGCCCGCTGGTCGCGATCTGCATGGCCACCTACGAGCCTCCGTTGGAGCTATTGCACGCGCAGATCGAATCGATCCGCGCTCAGACCCATCGCAACTGGATCTGCGTGATCAGCGAGGACTGCTCGAGCCCCGCGAGCTTCGCCGTACTGCAGGCCGAGCTCGCCGATGATCCGCGCTTCATCGTCTCGCGCTCGTCCCGGCGCCTCGGCTTCTACCTGAACTTCGAGCGGGCGCTCGCGCTCGCCCCCGCCAACGCCGAGTACGTTGCCCTCGCCGATCAGGACGACCGCTGGTACCCGGACAAGCTCGAGGTCCTGCTCGGCGCGATCGGCGACGCCCAGCTCGTCTACAGCGATGCGCGGGTGATCGACGGCGAAGGTGGGGTGATCTCCGACTCCTACTGGGTCAGGCGCCGCAACAACCACACCGATCTGCTGTCGCTGCTGGTCGCCAACTCGGTCACCGGGGCGGCGTCGCTGCTGCGCCGGGATCTGCTCGAGCACGTCCTCCCTTTCCCGCCGGCGCAGTTCGCGCACTTCCACGACCACTGGATCGGTCTGGTCGGGCTCGCGCTCGGGGACCTTGCGTTCGTGGACCGCCCGCTCTACGACTACGTGCAGCACCGCGACGCGACGCTCGGCCACGCCGCCGCCAACCGCATGACCGCGTTTCGCGACCGGCTCGGATCGCTGCGCGCCGACCCTCGGGAGAGGGTGCGGATGTGGCGACTTCACTATTTCGTCGACGTGTCCCGCCTGCTGCAGGTCGCGGCGATCCTGCAGCTTCGCCTCGATGGCCGGATGAGCGCGACCAAGCGGCGAGCGCTGATGAACTTCGCGCGCGCCGACCGCTCGCTCGTCGCGCTGGCGAACCTCTGGCGGCGCGGCGCTCGCGAGCTCGTCGGCCGGCCTGAGACGCTCGGCGCCGAGTGGATGCTGGCCTACGCGTTCACCTGGCGGCGCCTGTTGACCGTGAGCGCGCGTGAACGGCCCGTCCGAGGCCTGCGCCTCGACGCCGTGCCGCCGCCCGACCTGATCATGGCGCCCGGCCTGGAGATCTCCGAGAACCCGGTCGTGCGGGAGATCGTCGAGAAGGTCGCGCCGCTGACGCTCGCGGTTTCCGACGCCGCTCCGCAACGAATCAACCTGTTGATCCCGACAGTCGATGTGGCCCACTTCTTCGGCGGCTACATCGGCAAGTTCAACCTGGCGCGGCGCCTGGCGGAGAGCGGGCACCGGGTCCGGATCGTCACCGTCGACCCGGTCGGCCCGCTGCCGGGTGACTGGCGGGCACGGATCGAGAGCTTCGGCGGCCTGGCCGGCATATTCGGTCGGGTCGAGGTCGCCTTTGGGCGTGAATCACACGAGCTCGAAGTGAGTCGCCAGGACTCGTTCATCGCCACCACGTGGTGGACCGCCCACATCGCGCACACAGCGCTCACCACACTGGATCAGGAGCGGTTCCTGTACTTGATCCAGGAGTACGAGCCCTTCACCTTCGCGATGGGCACGTACGCCGCGCTCGCCAGCGAGTCCTATACGTTCCCGCACGCCGCGCTGTTCTCGACCGAGTTGCTCCGCGACTACTTTCGCCGCCACGCAATCGGCGTCTACGAGTCCGGCCCGGCCGCGGGTGACGCGGCCTCCGTGGCATTTCAGAATGCGATCACCGCGGTGGAGCCGCCCACCGCCGCGGAGCTGTCGGCTCGCCGCATGCGCCGGCTCCTGTTCTACGCTCGGCCGGAGGCGCACGCCAGTCGGAACATGTTCGAGATGGGCGTGATGGCTTTGACCCGAGCCGTGCACGAGGGTGCCCTCACGGGCTGGGAGCTGCGCGGGATCGGCACGATCGGCGCCGGCGCAAGTCTCACCCTTGGCGGCGGGGCGCGGCTGGAGATGGTGCCTCGCTCGGACCAGGGCTCCTATGGCAACCTGCTGCGCGAGCACGATCTCGGACTGGCCCTGATGTACACGCCGCATCCGAGTCTGGTGCCGATCGAGATGGCATCGGCCGGAATGCTGACCGTGAGTAACAGCTTCGAGAACAAGACGCAAGCGGCCATGACCGAGATCTCCGCCAATCTGCTGGCCCCGGCGCCGACCGTGTCGGCGATCGCAGGGGCGCTGGGCCAGGCCGCCACGGCGATCGACGATTACGAGCGTCGGGCCGAGGGTGCGGCGGTCAACTGGAGCCGCGACTGGAATGAGTCATTCTCTGACACCCTGGTCGCGCACGCGATCAGCATGCTCAACGGCTGAGTTGTTTGCCGCCACGTCAACGGGGGAGGTGAACGCGGTACCCAGCCCGGCAGTGGCTCCGCCACCGGGCAACCCCCGCTTTCCGTTGTTCGATTCGCTGCGCGCGGTCGCCGTCATCGCGGTCCTCGTCTTTCACGTCACGAGCATTACCAACTTGAACGCTGACGGTTTCGTCGGCGACGTGTTCGGAGTCCTCGGCGATGTGGGCCTGACCTTGTTCTTCGTCATCTCGGGCTTCCTCCTCTACCGGCCGTTCGTGGCCGCACGCGCTCGTGACGCGCCGATGCCGAGTGTGGGTCGGTACGCCCGCCGCAGGCTTCTGCGCATCGTGCCGGCTTACTGGCTCGCGCTGACGCTGTTGTCTTTGTACCCAGGCATCAGCGGCGTGTTCAGTCCTGACTGGTGGCGCTATTACCTGCTTCTCACCCTCTACTCCCATCGCACGCTGGTGAACGGCATTCCTGTTGCATGGACACTGTGCGTTGAGGTGAGCTTCTACGTTGTGCTACCTCTTTGGGCGCGGATGGCGCGAGGCTGGCGACCAGCTTCGGGGAACCGAGCGTGGCTTGCTTCGGAGCTCTCGTCGCTCGGATGCCTGGCGCTATTCGGCATCGTGATCCAAGTTTTGAGTTCGCGTCATCTGGTTTCGGGCACGATCGCCGACAGCCTGCTGGGCGAATGCGTTTGGTTCGCGCTCGGAATGGCTCTGGCTGTACTCAGCGTGGCCGACGCTCGAGGTGAGCTTTCCCAGCGGCTGACAATGATCATCGCCAAGCGACCCGGCCTCTGCTGGATCGCCGCCGGGACCTGTCTCCTCGGTCTCGCCGCCCTGCTCCGTCCCGGCAGCGTGCTGAACATTCTTCTTCAGATCGAGACCAAACAGCCCTATGGCCGGACTTTGGGTGCAATTGCGCTGACCAGTGCGATGATGGTGTTGCTGGTGAGCCCCGCTGTCTTCGGCGCAGACGCGGGCGGTGCGCCGCGGCGCTTCCTGCGCATACGGCCGGTTGCCTGGCTCGGCTTGATTTCCTACGGTGTCTACCTATGGCATCTGCCGATTGCGCTGTGGCTGGCATCTTCGAATTCATCTCAGTTCTCGGCAGCCGGTCTCGGACTGCTGGGGGCAATCCATGCTTTGCAGACACCCAGCCTGTTGCTGCTCACACTGGTGGTGAGCGTGGGTGCCGCGGCGACCAGCTTCTACGTTGTGGAATTGCCGTTTCTCCGACTCAAGGAACGACGAGTCCGGTGATTTATCCGGATGAGGGGCGGGTCTTGGGGTCCAGCTGGGCGATGTGTTCGAGCGCGCTGGCTTCAAGCCTCGGAACGCTGCCGGCGACCTGCGCAAGGAGATACCACGCTTCGATGTTGCCGGGCTCCTCCCGTACCACCCTCTCGAGCATCCGCTGGGCGCGCGAGTTCTGGTTTCGGTCCGCCGCCAGCGCTGCTCGCAGCACGTTGACCTCTTCATCAGGGTTCAACGTGCTTGCCGAGTTGAGCAGGTTCGAAGCCGTGGCTGCCTCCGACGGGGTCACCGGGCCGGATTGCGAGACGATGTTGGTTGCGGCCGAGACGTCGTGTGCCTGCCTGGCCCCGAGCAGGAACCAGGCGATCATCAAGGTCCCCAGCCCCAAGATGGCGAAGCGGCTCGCTCGCATCCGTGGATTATTCCCGGTCAGCGGCCGCCCGGTTGCGGCGAACGGATGAGCGACGGCCTGCCGAGTATCTCCGTGGTCATTCCCAATTGGAACGGCCGTCAGTGGCTGGCCGGCTGTTTGGGCAGTCTCTCACGCCAGGGGACCCGTCCGCTGGAGGTTATTGTGGTCGACAACGGATCGACAGACGGCTCCCTCGAAGAGCTGAGCCGCTGTCATCCCGACGTGAGCGTCCTGGCTCTGGGTCGTAACAACGGCTTCGCGTTCGCGGCCAACCGGGGGATCGAGGCGGCCCGTGGGGAGGTTGTCGCGCTGCTGAACACCGACGTGGTGCTGGAGGACGGATGGCTACGTCAGACTTGCGCTGCGATCGCGAGTCACCCGGGCGCCGCGTCCGTGGCCTGCAAGATGCTCTCGCTCGACGAGCCGGAACGGGTATACGACGCCGGCGACATCCTGCGACGTGACGGCGCCTGCGAGCAGCGGGGACGCTTCATGCTCGACGACGGGCGCTGGGACCAGCCGGGCGAGGTGTTCGGAGCCTGCGCAGGCGCGGCGCTTTACCGCCGTGACGCGGTGCTATCGGTCGGCGGCTTCGACGAGCGGTACTTTGCCTACCTGGAGGACGTCGACCTCGCGCTCCGCTTGAGACTGGGCGGCTGGACTTGTCGCTACGAACCCGCGGTCGCTTATCACGCGGGCGAGGGCTCCTCACACCAGCTCGAGGGCGGGCACGTGAGACTGGTCGAGCGCAACACGCTGCTCCTGGTGGTGAAGGCGTTCCCTCTCCGGTGGCTTCCGCTCGTGGTCTACCGGCAGCTCGGTTGGGCGTGGCACGCACTCCGGCGCGGCGATCTCCGAAACCATCTGAGCGGCGCCGTCGACGCGCTACCGATGATGTCGGGGGTGTTGCGAGCGCGACGAGTGCTGCGAGCCGACGCGCGTCTGCGGATGGCGGAGGTCGTTCCGTCTCGCCCGATCCGCGGAGCCGCCGCGGGCGGACACCCCTCCCAGTTCGGCGCCGAAAGCGCAGGCGCCGGCCCGCGGCCGCTACGCCACCGGTGACCAAAGCGGGCGCTCGCAGTGCGATTGCGGCCCAACCACCTACCGGGTCGCGAGGTTTAAGTAGGCTGTGTGTCGATGAGCACGGACGCCCCATCGCTTGCCGGCTTTGGCCTTCGACTCTCCCCGCCCCACACGCGCGTGCTGGGGGAATGGCTCTCGACGCGGGATCCATCACGGTGGCCCCCGCCGCCGGCCGGTGATGGCCGCCCGGTGATGCTGGTTCCCGGCTTTCTCGCTGGCGATCCCAGCCTCACTCGTATGGCTTTGTGGCTGCGGACCGGTGGCTATGAGCTGGTGCGCAGCGGCATCACCTGGAACACCGGCTGCATGGAGTCGACCGTCAGATCGTTGGAGGAACGGCTCGAGCGAGCCGTCGAGCGTTCGGGCCAGCCGGCTCTGATCGTCGGCCAGAGCCGCGGCGGAAGCATGGGCCGCTCGCTGGCGGGCTTACGTCCTGACCTGATCGACACGCTCGTGACGCTCGGCTCACCGCTGCTGGACCAGTTGGCGGTCAGGCCCAAGGTGTGGCCGTCGATCGTCACGGTGGCCGCGCTCGGCACGCTCGGCGTGCCCGGGATGTTCGGCCTCAGCTGCCTGCGAGGCGTTTGCTGCGCACGCGCGCGCGACGCCCTCAGTGCTCCGTTGTCCGATACGGTTCGGTTTCTGTCGCTCTACTCGCGCAGCGACGAGGTGGTCCGCTGGCGCGCCTGCCTGGATCCGGCCTCCACGCAGATCGAGGTCGACACCAGCCACGTCGGGATGGGCATGGCGCGGGGCGTATGGGCCCGACTCACCGCCGAGCTCGATTCCTGAGCGGTTGGACGGTCGTCCTCTAGATTGAGCCGATGCGGGTGCTCGTCACCGGGGGCGCTGGGTTTGTCGGCGCCAATGTCGCCACGGGTCTGGCTGCGTTGCACCCGGGATGGGAGATCACGGCTCTGGACAACCTGCGCCGGAGGGGGGTGAGCTGAACCTCGCGCGGCTGCGCGAAGCCGGTGTCGCCTTCGTGCACGGCGATGTGCGGGTGCTCGATGACCTCCGGGCGGTTGCCGAGCACGACGCGCTGGTGGAGTGCTCAGCGGAGCCCTCGGCACTGGCGGGCGTCGACGGGAGCCCGGATTACGTCGTTCAGTCAAACCTGATCGGCGCCTACCACTGTCTCGAGCTCGCCCGTCGTGACGGCGCTGCGCTGGTGTTCCTCTCCACGAGCCGGGTGTATCCGGTGCAGTCGCTGCGCGAGCTGACCCTCCAGGAGCGCGATACCCGCTTTGAGCTGGCCACCGGGCAGCCCGTCCCGGGGGCCTCTCCGGTCGGGATCGCCGAGAACTTCCCGCTGGAAGGAGCCCGGACGATCTACGGCTCGACCAAGCTCGCCGCCGAGCTGCTGATCGAGGAATACCGAGCCGAGTATGGCGTGCGGGCCGTGGTCAACCGATGCGGAGTGATCGCCGGACCGTGGCAGATGGGAAAGGTCGACCAGGGCGTGTTCACCTACTGGATGCTCGCGCATCACTTCCGCCGTCCCCTGCGGTACATCGGTTTCGGGGGTCTGGGTAAGCAGGTACGGGATCTGCTGCACGTCGATGATCTGCTGGCGCTGTTAGACCAGCAGCTGTGCGCCGCCGAGGCCTGGGATGGCGTCACCGTCAACGTCGGCGGGGGCCTGGAGTGCAGCCTATCTCTGCTCGAGACCACCGCTCTGTGCGAGGAGATCACGGGGAACCGGGTCCACCCGACCGGCGAGGCCGGCCTCAGACGGGGAGACGTGCCCCTGTACATCTCCGATTGCCGGCGCCTGAATGGGCTCAGCGCTTGGCGACCCAGGCTCGGGCCGCGGGAGATCCTGGCCGACACGCATGAGTGGATCTGCGCCAACGAGGCCGCGGTTCGCCAGGCGCTGTGATAATGCGGCTCGGCTCGGCTCGGCTCGGCTCGGCTCGGCTCGGCTCGGCTCGGCTCGGCTCGGCGTACGGGCCTACTCGGCGGCGGCGGCGGCGCCGCCGACCACGTAGCGAGGTCGATCGTGGTTCACTAACGCGTCCATGCCGACCGCAATCGTCACGGGCTCGGGGGGCCTGATCGGATCAGAATCCGTCCGGCACTTCGTCCAGGCCGGTTTCGACGTCGTGGGCATCGAGAACGACATGCGGGCTCAGTTCTTCGGCCCGTCCGCTTCGACGGCCCCCACGACCGCGCGTCTACAGGCGACTCTGGACGGGGCGTTTGTGTCCCACGAGATCGACATCCGCGACGCCGCCGCGCTTGAGCGCGTATTCGCCGCCCACTCGCGGGCGCTTGAGCTGGTGATCCACACCGCGGCGCAGCCCTCCCACGACTGGGCCGCCTCCGATCCCCAGACGGATTTCACCGTCAACGCCAACGGCACGCTGAACCTGCTGCAGGCGACCCGCCGTCACGCCCCCGATGCGACCTTCATCTTCTGCTCCACCAACAAGGTCTACGGTGATCGCCCCAATCAGCTGCCGCTGCTCGATGTCGGCGAGCGGCTGGAGCTGCCTCAGGATCACCCCTATTTCCGTGGGATCGACACGTCGATGTCGATCGACACCTCGACCCACTCGCTGTTCGGGGTCTCCAAGACGGCGGCCGATCTGCTGGTGCAGGAGCACGGGCGCTACTTCGGGATGTCCACGGTGTGCTTTCGCGGTGGGTGCCTGACCGGCCCCAACCACGCTGGTGCGCAGCTGCACGGCTTCCTCTCCTACCTGATGCGCTGCACGGTCGCCGGCGAGCCTTACACGGTGTTCGGCTATGAGGGAAAACAGGTTCGTGACAACGTGCACTCCGCTGATCTCGTGGCCGCGTTCGATGCGTTTCACCGCGCCCCGTCCGCCGGTGCCGTCTACAACATCGGCGGCGGTCGCCACAGCAACTGCTCGATGCTGGAGGCGATCGAGCTCTGTCAGCTGATTGCCGGGCGCGAGCTGCGTTGGGAGCTCTCGCACGAGAGCCGGATCGGCGATCACCGCTGGTGGATCTCTGACCTTGGGCCGTTCGCGCGTGACTATCCGCGATGGCGGATCACCTACGACGTCGATGCGATCCTGCGTGAGATCTACGAGCGCAACGCCGAGCTATGGCTGGCAGCGCGATGAAGCTGTCGGTCGTGATCCCCGCTCATAACGAAGTGGATTCGATCGGTGAGACCGTCGCGAGCACCGTCGCCGAGCTCGAGCGGGTTGGGATCGAGCACGAGATCCTGGTGATCGACGACGCGAGCGGCGACGGGACCGGCGAGGTCGTGATGGCGATCGCCGAGGGCAATCAGAACGTGCGCTACGTGTGCTCTCCGCTGCCGCCCGGTTTCGGGCACGCGGTCAGAGCCGGTCTGGAGCTCTTCACCGGCGACTGCGTGGCGATCATGATGGCCGACCTGTCGGATTCGCCGAAGGATCTGGTGCTCTACTACCGGGTCCTCGAGCAGGGCTATGACTGTGCCTTTGGGACCAGGTTCGGGCGCGGCGGTTACGTTCGTGACTACCCGCGGCTGAAGCTGGTGCTCAACCGGATCGTCAACATCGGCATCCGGATTCTCTTCCGTCACGGCTACGACGACACGACCAACGCCTTCAAGGCTTACCGGCGCCCCGTGATCGAGCAGCTCCAGCCGTTGCTCTCAAATCACTTCAATCTCACCGTCGAGATGCCCCTGAAGGCGATCGTGCGTGGTTTTACCTATGCGGTCGTGCCGGTGAGCTGGTGCAACCGCCGCCACGGCACCTCCAAGCTGCAGCTCAGTGAGATGGGCAGCCGGTATCTGTTCATCGTTCTCTACGTCTGGCTCGAGCAGCATCTGAGTCGCGGCGACTACCGGCGCCGCGACCTCCCGGACCAGATGTCCGAGGACGCGCACCCACGCGCTGGCCTGAAAATCGGTTAGGCCGGCTACACCAGCGCTTTGGCCCGCGAACGGGCCAACTTCACGCGCGCGGTCCGGTCCAGCGCGACCTTTCTCAGGCGCACGTTCTTGGGCGTCACCTCCACGCACTCGTCGGCGCGCAGGAACTCCAGCGCCTGATCGAGCGACAGCTCCCGCTTGGGCACCAACCGGATGAGCTCGTCGGCGGTCGACTGGCGCATGTTGGTCAGGTGCTTCTCCTTGGTGGCGTTGACGTCGAGGTCCTCGGCGCGGGAGTTCTCGCCCACGATCATGCCCTCGTAGACCTCCTCGCCGGGCTCGACGAACAGGGTTCCGCGCTCCTGCAGGCTGAACAGCGCGAAGCCCGCAACCCTCCCGCGACGATCGGCCACCAACGAGCCCGTCGGCCGCGTGCGCAGCTCGCCGTGCCACGGCTCCCAGCGATCGAACACGTGGTGCACCAGTCCGGTGCCGCGTGTCTCGGTCAGGAACTCGGTCCGGAAGCCGATCAGCCCCCTCGCCGGGACCAGGTACTCCATTCGCACCCAGCCCGTGCCGTGATTGACCATCTGCTCCAGGCGGCCCTTGCGCAGGGCCAGCAGCTGGGTGACCACGCCGACATAATCCTCGGGCGCGTCGACACTCAGCCGCTCCACCGGCTCGTGGGTCGTGCCGTTGACCTCGCGGGTGACGACCTGGGGCTTTCCCACCGTCAGCTCGAAGCCCTCACGGCGCATCAGCTCCACCAGGATCGCCAGCGCCAGCTCGCCGCGGCCCTGAACCTCCCACACGTCGGGACGCTCGGTCTCGCTGATCCGCAGCGAGACGTTGCCGACCAGCTCGCGGTCCAGCCGGGCCTTGACCTGGCTGGCGGTCAGCAGGCTGCCGTCCTGCCCGGCCAGCGGCGATCCGTTGATCCCGATCGTCACCGACAGCGATGGCTCATCGACGGTGATCACCGGCAGCGGACGGGGATCCTCGGCGTCGGCGAGCGTCTCGCCGATCGTGATCTCCGGGATCCCGGCCACCGAGATGATCTCGCCCGCTGCCGCCTCGTCGGCGGCCACCCAATCAAGCGACTCGGTCACGTACAGCTCTGAGACCTTGACCCGCTCGATCTCGCCGGTGGAACGACACCAGGCGATCGTCTCGCCGCGGCGGATCACCCCGTTGCGGATCCGGCAAATCGCCAGCCGCCCGACGTAGGGCGAGGCGTCGAGGTTGGTCACGTGCGCCTGCAGCGGAGCAGTTGGATCGTATTCCGGCGCCGGCACGTGCTCGAGCAGCAGTTCCAGCAGCGGTTTGAGGTCGGTGCCCTCGTCCGCCGGATCAAGCGACGCCCGCCCGGCCTTGGCGTTGGTGTAGACGATCGGGAAGTCGATCTGCGATTCGTCGGCGTCGAGGTCCAAGAACAGCTCATACACCTCGTCGACGACCTCGTCGATCCGCGCGTCGGGACGGTCGACCTTGTTGACCACCAGGATCACCGGCAACCGCGCCTCCAGCGCCTTGCGCAAGACGAAGCGCGTCTGGGGCAGCGGGCCCTCGCTGGCGTCGACCAGCAGCAGCACTCCATCGACCATCGTCAAGCCTCGCTCGACTTCACCCCCGAAGTCGGCGTGGCCGGGGGTGTCGACGATGTTGAGCTTCACATCGGCGTAGCGGACGGCCGTGTTCTTGGCCAGGATCGTGATGCCCTTCTCGCGCTCCAGGTCCATCGAGTCGAGCACCCGCTCGTTGACCGTCTGGCCGGAGCGAAACGCGCCGGACTGCCACAGCAGCGCGTCGACCAGCGTCGTCTTGCCGTGATCGACGTGCGCGATGATCGCGATATTGCGGATGTCGGAGCGGAGCGCCATTCGGCGGGCCACGATAGACGGTCTGGTGCGCCCGGCTCCTGTGTCCTAGGAGTCCGAGGACTCCGGCGGGCCAGACGATTCGGCCTCGACCTCGGCTTCGGGCTCTGCCTCGTACGACACGAGGGGATTGAGCGCGCGCTGCCGATCGGAGATGCCGGGCGCTCCGAGCGCCTCGGCCTCGCCTGATCCAAGCTCGCGCTGCTGGCCGGGATCGATCGCCGCCGGACTGGGCGCGCCGTTGAGAGCCGCGCCGCTCGCCTCGTCGGCGACGGTCGGGCTTGAGCCCTTCTGCATCACGTCGAGCAACGGGCGGATCAGGTCGATCGGCATCGGGAACACGACGGTCGAGTTCTGCTGGCCGCCGATCTCGCCCAGCGTCTGCAGGTAGCGAAGCTGGAGCGTGACCGGGTTGCGGCCGATCACATCGGCCGCCTGCCCGAGCTTGGCGGCCGCCTGGAACTCTCCCTCGGCGTTGATGACCTTGGCGCGGCGCTCGCGCTCGGCCTCGGCCTGGCGGGCGATCGCGTGCTGCATCCGTTCGGGGATCTCCACGTCCTTGATCTCTACCGTCGTGACCTTGATGCCCCACGGTTCGGTCTGGGCGTCGATCACGTGCTGCAAGGATTCGTTGAGGTGCTCGCGCTCGGACAGGAGCGTGTCGAGGTCGACGCCGCCGAGCACGGAGCGCAGCGTCGTCTGCGCTATCTGTAGCGTGGCGTTGGGGAAGCTCTCGACCTCGGTCACCGCCCGGCTAGGATCGATCACCCGGTAGTAGGCGACCGCGGTCACGCGCGCGGGGACGTTGTCGCGCGTGATGATCTCCTGGGGCGGGACCGTCAGGGTGATCGTCCGCAGGCTGATGCGCACCATCCGGTCGATCGAGGGCACGAGCAGGATCAGGCCCGGGCCCTTCTGCTCCATTAGGCGCCCCAGTCTGAATACGACGCCGCGCTCGTACTCGCGCAGCACGCGCACCGAGGCACTGAGCGCCGTGAACCCCAGCACCAGCAGCACGGCGATCACGATCAGTACCGCGGTGATCACTTACACCAGTTCCCAGTCCTCGGCCCGGCGCACCGACAGCTCCAGACCCGTGAGACGCTCGACCACGACCTTGTCGCCTGCGTGCAACTCCACTTCGTCGTCATCTTCATAGGCCGAGCGCGCCGCACGCCACAGCGCGCCGTCAAGCAGCACCTTGCCGCCGGACGCATCCCAGCTGCGAACGACTCCGATGTGGCCAGCCAGTCCTTCAGATCCGGTGCGCACGCGCCGGCTCCGCACGGCCGCGCCCTTCTTGACCGAGATCGCGACCAGACCCAGCCCGGCGCCGCCCAGCCCGAGCGCGGCGATCAACCCCAGGAGGAGGCCGCCGCCCAGGGCGCTGACCGCCAGCACCGCGCCGACGGCCATCACAATCGCACCGGGGCCACCGACGGCTCCCATCGACGGCACGTGGGCCTCGGCCATCACGAGGATCGCTCCGATCACCAGCAGCACCACACCCAGTGCGGTCATGGACTAATCCTACGCTTCGCCTGAGGTGGGCGAGGCGCGTGGCCGGGTTTTTCTGGGGCGGCCTGGCCGCCGAGCGCCGGAGGCCGCCCGATCCCAGACGGCGCTCGGCAGTCCGCCGGTCGGCCGGTGGCCGGCTGTGGTCAAACGGTCAGGATGTCCGAACTTTGGCTACTTGCGACCGGCGGGTGGTCGCAAATCGCCAAAGTTCGCCTCCTGCGGCTGCGCGCTTTGCGGCTGCGCGCTTTGCGTCTGCGCGCTATGCGGCTGCGCGCTGGGCGGCTTTGGCCGCGGCGCGGCGTCGCAACGGATGATCGGCCCGGGCTCCCGGGCCGGCGCTGGCCAGCACGTCGCGGGCTGATAGTCGCGCGCCACATGCAGCACAGAGTCGGTGCTCGTCGACCGCGCCCCCACAGCCGCGATGCTCCAGCAGCACGGGCGGCCCCGCGGCCGGAGCGGCGTACCGGTCGCCCCACTGCATCAGCGCGACGATCGTCGGCCACAGATCCAGCCCCTTCTCGGTCAGCATGTACTCGTAGCGCTTGGGGCGTTGCTGATAGAGGCGCTTTTCCAGCACGCCCTGGTCCACGAGCCGGGTGAGGCGGGTCTGGAGGACGTTGCGCGCCACCGCGAGATCGGATTGGAGTTGGTCAAATCGCCTCACGCCCAGCATCACCTCGCGGATGATCAGCAGCGACCAGCGCTCCCCGATCACCTCGAGCGCGCCGGCGATGCTGCACTGCTGATCCTTGTAGTCGTTTCCGAGCATGCGGTTCAGTCTACCGCACATGGGTTGCATCACGCAACTCTTATTGCTAGGGTGCGTCCCATCATGCAACTAACTTGTGCTTGGGGAGCAGCTGATGCAACGTAAATGGATCGTGACGCTGATCGTGTGTGCCGGGGTGTTCATGGCGAGCCTCGACCTGTTCATCGTCAACATCGCCTTCCCGAGCATCGAGCGGAGCTTCCATCACGCCTCCTTGGGGTCGCTGTCGTGGATCGTCAGCGGCTACGCGATCGTGTTCGCCGCGCTGCTCGTGCCGGCCGGGAGATGGGCGGACGCGTTCGGGCGTAAGCGCGCCTTCCTGCTCGGCCTGGCGATCTTCGTGCTGGCCAGCGTGGGCTGTGCGGTCTCGCCGTCGATCGGGTGGCTGATCGCCGCCCGAGTGGTCCAGGCCGCCGGCGGCGCCCTGATGCTCCCCACTTCGCTTGGCCTGATCCTGCCTGAGTTCGCCCCCCACGAGCGACACTCGGCGATCGGCGCCTGGGCGGCCACGGGTGCGATCGCCGCCGCGACCGGTCCGCCGCTCGGCGGGCTGCTGGTCCAGGCCGACTGGCGCCTGGTGTTCTTGGTCAACGTGCCCGTGGGCCTGCTCGGCCTGGTGTTCGGCGCTCGCATCCTTTCCGAACGCCGTGAGGTCGGCGCCCACCGCCCGGACCTGCTTGGCGCGCTGACGTTCATCGTGGCGATCGGCGCTCTGGTCGTGGCGATCGTCAACGGCCAGGACTTGGGCTGGGCCTCGCCGCGGGTGATGGGGCTGCTGGTGTTGACCGCCATCCTGCTGCCGGTGATCTGGTGGCGCTCAGAACGCCACCCGTCGCCGCTGTTCGAGCCGGCCATGCTGCGCGTGCGCAGCTTCAGCCTGGCGCTCACCGCCTCGATCCTGTTCTTCGCCGGCTTTGCTGCGATGCTGCTCTCAGGCGTCCTGTTCCTCACCACCGTCTGGCACGAGGACGTCCTCACGGCCGGATTGATGCTGTTCCCCCGGCCCGCTGGTGGCGGCGATCTTCAGCGTCCCCTCGGCGCGGCTGGGCGCCCGCTTCGGCTACCGGCTCCCGGGCCTCGCCGGGTCGCTGCTGTTCGCGGTCGCATCGGTCTGGTGGATCACCCAGACCGGGGACACCCCCGCCTACCTGACCCAGTACCTGCCGGGGATGGCCTGCAGCGGCGCCGGCGCGGGCCTGATGATCCCCACGCTCACCGGAGCCGGCGCATCGTCCCTGCCCCCGCAGCGCTTCGCCACCGGTGCGGCGGTCCTGACGATGGGTCGTCAGGTCGGCTCCGCGCTCGGTGTGGCGGTGCTGGTGGCCGTGCTGGGCACGCACGCGACGACGGCGTCAGCGTTTCATTCCGCCTGGGGGATCTGTCTCGCCGGCGCGCTGACCGCTGGTTTGGCACTGGCGGCGCTGGGCCCGGCGGCCCGGGCGGCAGCGGTGGCGGCGACCGCAACTGCGACCACCGCGACCGCGAAGAACGCCACCGCGATGAATGCGACACCAGCATGAGCGTGTCCGACGGACTGCGATCGCGCAGCTTCACCTGGGAGGACCCGGCGGCGATGGCTGCCATCGCCCGCCAGAAGCCCGGACTGGAGTACCTGCGGGAGATCGCCGCCGGCCAGCTCGCTCCGCCGCCGGTGGCGCGACTGCTGGGGTTCTCGATTGTGGAGGTGGCACCCGGGCGCGCGGTGTTCGCGATGGATCCGGCCGAATGGATGTACAACCCGATCGGCTCGGTGCACGGCGGGGTCGCCGCGACGCTGCTTGACTCGTGCATGGGCTGTGCGGTGCACGCGGCGCTCGAGCCCGGAGTTGGCTACTCGACCACCGATCTCCAGGTCCGCTACGTCCGCGCGATGAGCGACACGACCGGTCGGGTCCTCGCCGAGGGCCGGGTCGTGCACCTGGGGCGCCGGACCGCGACCGCGGAGGGCCGCCTGTACGTGAAGGCCGACGGGTCGCTGATCGCGCACGCGAGCACCGGCATCGCGATCCTTCGCTGAGCTGCGCACCGCGGGCGGAGCGTCAACTGTCGACAACCGGGTAGTGCTAAAGGTGAGTGGACGCCGCACGCCTTTAACAGCACTTTCGCCCGGTCCGGCGCTCGGCGCGCAATCATGCCCTTGAACGCTCCCCCTCCCGGAGGTTGTCCGATGAACAACGACGAACTGCACAACCTGGCGCAGCGGCTTCGGATCGACTCGATCCGCGCGGCTGCTGCCGCCAATTCCGGCCATCCGACCTCGTCGATGTCGGCGGCCGATTTGATGGCCGTCCTGATGGGCCGCTATCTGCGTTACGACTACGATCGGCCAAAGGATCCCAACAACGATCACCTGATCTTCTCCAAGGGTCACGCCTCACCGCTGGTCTATGCCATGTTTCGCGCAGCCGGGGCGGTCTCCGATGAGGAGCTGCTGAGCTTTCGCCGGTTCGGCTCAAAGCTCGAGGGACATCCGACCCCGACGTTGCCCTGGGTCGACGTCGCCACCGGCTCGCTGGGTCAGGGCCTGCCGATCGCCGCCGGGATTGCGCTGTGCGGCCGCGACCTCGATCGGCTGCCCTATCGGGTCTGGTGCCTGTGCGGGGACTCCGAGATGGCCGAGGGCTCGATCTGGGAGGCAGTCGACCACGCCGGCGCGGAGGGCCTGGACAAGCTCGTGGCGATCATCGACGTCAACCGCCTCGGCCAGCGCGGCGAGACGATGCACGGCTGGGATCTGAGCTCCTACAGCCAGCGCGCGGAGGCCAGCGGCTGGAACACGATCGAGATCGACGGCCACGACATCGCCGCGATCGATCGAGCCTTCACCGAGGCGCAGTCCACGACCGGGCGACCGACGATGATCGTTGCCAAGACGATCAAGGGCTACGGCGCCAGCGAGACTGCCAACATCGAGGGCAAGCACGGCCAGCCGCTCAAGGACCCGGAGAAGGCCTACCACGAGCTCGGCGATGTCGGGCCCGTGCACGTCGACGTTGCAAAGCCCGAGCACCACGGTCAGCCGCACAAGTTCGAGGCCGACGCGTCGCTGCCCCTGCCGAGCTACGAGGTCGGAGGCGATCCGGTCCCCACGCGCAAGGCGTTCGGCGAGGGACTGGCCGCGGTCATGCGCCAGCGCGGGGACGTGGTGGCGATCGACGGCGAGGTCGGCAACTCCACCCACCTCGAGGAGGTGCTCAAGGAAACGCCGGATCGCTATTTCGAGGCCTACATCGCCGAGCAAATGATGCTCGCGACCGCCGTCGGCTTCCAGGTTCGCGGCTGGACGCCGTTTGCGGGAACGTTTGCCGCCTTCCTCTCACGTGCCTATGACTTCGTCCGGATGGCGGTGATCTCGCAGGCAAAGCTGTGCCTCAACGGTTCGCACGCCGGAGTCTCGATCGGCGAGGACGGTCCGTCGCAGATGGCGTTGGAGGATCTGGCCGAGTTCCGCGCCCTGGGCAGCTCGGTCGTGCTGTATCCGTCTGACCCCAACCAGACCGTCAAGCTGGTCGCGCAGATGGCCGACTTCGACGGGATCTCCTATCTGCGCTCGACGCGTGCCGCACTCCCGACGCTGTACGGGCCCGACGAGGAGTTCAAGATCGGTGGCGCGCGGGTGGTGCGGGAGTCAGACGAGGACCAGGTCACGCTGGTTGGCGCCGGCGTGACCCTGCACGAGGCGATCAAGGCGGCCGACGCTCTGGCGGCTAACGGGATCGCGGCCCGAGTGATCGACGCCTATTCGGTCAAGCCGATAGATGCGCAGACCCTTACCGAGGCGTCGCAGGCGACCGGTGGCCGGATCGTGGTCGTCGAGGACCACTGGCCCGAGGGCGGGATCGGTGACGCCGTGCTGGGCGTGTTCGCCGACACCGACGAGCGCCCGCGGGTCGTCAAGCTGGCGGTCACCCACCTGCCGGGATCCGGCAAGCCGGCCGAGCTGCTGGCCGACTGCGGGATCGACGCCGATCACATCGCCAAGGCGGCGCGGCGGCTCGTCGAGCTCGGCCCGCAGCTGGCTGGAGCCGCTGCCGCCGGAGCCAGCTGACCGTGAGCCAAGGGCTCGCGAGCCCTGTCTCCGCGCAGCGCTCGGTCTGGCCGTTGCTGACTGCGAGCCGTCCTCCGGGCCGCGGCTAACTCGGCGCGGCGGTGAATCCTCGGATCGCTGTCCGTGGGTGCCGTCGGTGTTTCGCGCGGGCAACTTGCGGCTCCTGGTCGCGCTGGCCGCGGCTCGAGCGATCCGCGGTGGCGTGGCCGCAGCCTACCGAGCCGGCCCGGCGAGCTGGGAGAATTCGCAGGGTGGAGCGCGTCTGGGATTACCCTCGTCCGCCGGCCCTGGTCCGGTGCTCGCGCCGGTTCGAGTGCAACTGCTCGGCGCGCTGCTGGCCGATTCCACCGATGCCCTGCGGGTGCTGGAGACCAGCCATCCGCCGACGATCTACATACCGCCGGCCGACGTCAAAGGCGAGCTGCTCGTCGCCGGCGACGCTCGCGGCACCTGGTGTGAGTTCAAGGGCGCAGCACAATACGTGGATGCGCTGATCGACGGGATGCGGGTGCCGGCGGTCGGCTGGACCTACCGGGAGCCCTCGCCTGGCTATCACGCGCTGACCGACCACATCGCGTTCTATCCGGGCCGGGTCGACGACGCCTGGTTGGATGACGAGCGTATCGAGGCGCAGAGCAGCGACTTCTACGGCGGCTGGATCACCGGCGATCTGGTTGGCCCGTTCAAGGGGCCGCCCGGCACGCTGGGCTGGTGATCGCCTTAGGTTACCCGGGCGCGCGAGGGGGCTAATGGGGATTCCCCGTCGCCGGAGAAGCACACCCGATTCGGGACCCGTCGCGTTCATGCGGAGGCTGTGGGTATGGGCGCGATCACGTCACCTGTGCCTCGACGGCTCGACCGGGTCGGTGACCGTCAGCACATCGGGTCCGCCGAGCCCCGATGCTTCACTCGCTGGAATGGCCGACCGCCTCCTGGTGACGTCCACGCGTTCGATGCTCGGGCGCGCCGTCCGACAGCGCGTGCGCGCTCGTGACGTTGCTCGCCTTCGACGCGGCCGGAAACCAGATAGCCGCTTCTCCGCAGACTCTGGTCGCGCAGAACGCCGGCGTCCATACGCTGCTGTCGGTCTCGACTCCGTTCGCGACGATCGTCGGTTTCAAGATCACGGCGCGAACGGACGGCAGCGACGACGACAAACAGATCGCGATCGACGACCTCACGTTCGACACGCCCACGACACCCGCTCCGCCGGACTTCACGCTCACCCCCGCCACCACGAACGTAAACCTGGTTCAGGGCGCCGGGGCGACCGACGCGATAACGATCGGGCGACTCGGAGGCTCCAACGGTCTCATCGACCTGGCGGTCAGCGGAACCCTGCCGACTGGCGTGCATGCGGCGCTTGCACCGTACGCCACCACGATCGACATCGGTGGTCTGGTCGGCGAGGACAACAGTTCGGGGGCCGCAACGGTTGGCGCGCTTGAGAAGCTGAGGGAATACGTCTGCAGCCACGGGGAGCCGGCGCACGGCGCGGATGTTGGCGTGGAGCACAACGACATCCGCTCCGCGCAGACCAGCGGTAATTGCTGGCAGGACCTTGGCTTGACGCAGCACAGCTTTGCGTTCGTCAACTCACCGCAGCCTCTGGTCAGCGTCGCGCACGAGCTCTTCCACCTCCTCGGACTGTTCCACGCGTCGGCTGGGTGCGGCTCTACGGTCGGCGTCTGAGGCGGCACGGTGCCGGCCGACCCATGGCCGACTGACCAGCAGGGCTACTTACAGAGCGTTGGTCTGGCTCCAGCCCCGCAGGGTTACGGCTTCCCGTACCAGGTGATTCCCGCCGGGCCGGGGCTGGTCCCCGCCGCGGCCGGGCAGTCCTTTGACTTCATGTCCTACTGCGATAAGCACGGCGATGGCAATCCGCTGGGGTCATCGGAGAACTCATGGGTGTCGGTGCACAACTGGAACAAGATTCTGAGCGAGTTCGGGTACTCGGCGAGCGCGGACGTGACCCGCCGCGCCGTGGTCAAGGCACACGCGGCCGCGAAGGCCGTGGCTTCCCTGCAGGTGACGGCGTCCGTGGACCGTGCCGGCCACGTGACGATTGTCAACGTGAATCCTGTGAAGGCGCCCCCGCAAACCGCGTCCGGCTCTCCGTATCACCTCGTGGCGACTGACTCGACGGGTCGCACCCGCGTTGACGTACCGATGCTCTCGTCCTTCGGGCACATCGACTCGCGTCCAGCCCAACCAGTCCTCACGCTCAACGCGGTAGTCCCCGCTGCCGGGATCGCGAGCGTTGGCGTACTCAGCAACGTAACGATGCTCGCCAAGCGCAAGAAGAGCGTCCACCCGCCGACCGTCTCGATCCGGCAGCTCCCAAGTTTCCACGCGGGCAACGCGCTGGTCCGCTGGCGCGCAGCCGATCCGGACCGCGATGCCCTCAACGTCGAGATCGACTACTCCGGCGACAATGGACGCACGTGGAACCCGGTCTGGCTGGGACCGAACCGCGGCAGCGCGCTGCTCCCGGACCGCTACCTGTTCCGCTCGACGCGGGCCCGCATCCGCGTGGTCGCAAACGACGGGTTTCAGACGACAACCGCGGTGTCGCGGCGCTTCAGCTCACCCGGCGCGCCGCCGACGGTGCGGATCCTGCTGCCCTGGCCCCACCTGCGTCAACCGAACGACGCCGCGCTCGTGCTCAGCGGCCAGGCGTTCGACGACCAATCCCGGCAGCTCGCAGGAGGTCAGCTTCGCTGGATGCTCGGACGGCGGCTGCTGGGCACCGGCTCTCGGATCACCGTCACCGGCCTTCCCGCCGGCATGCGCCGGATCGACCTCGTCGCGCGCGACCGCGTCGGTCGCACGGGCGTCGTCTCCCTCATAGTTGGACTTCGCGCGACGCGACCGCTATTCCTGAAGCTGCAGGCACCCCGCAAGCTCGGACGCAAGGCCCGGTCACTGCGTCTGACCGTGTCAAGCTCGCTCGCCGCGACCCTCGTCGTGCGCGTCGCCGGTCTACGCCCCCAGCGGTTCGCCGTCGGCAGGCGCACGCGCCACCTCACCGTGCACATCCTTCGTGGGCGCAAGCTCCTCAGCCTCCGGCTCTCGCTATCGGCCGGCGGGCTAACCCGCGCCACGGCGCTCAACGTCCCGCGGCCCGCGGTCAAGCCGCCGGCCCGGAAGAAGAAGGGCAAAATCGCGGGCGTGCCGTAAAAGGAACCCTCACGCGAGAGTTTAGGACTTGCGAGCAGTGCCGCTTCTGCATAACAAAGCGGTCGTAGCGATCTCATCTGAGCAGACTGCCGAGTTGGACAACAACCAGCATTGACGCTGAGCATGGAGACGACGCCGAATACCGAGGCGGCGATCCGCACCGACCCCCGACTGTCTGAAGACAAGAAGCTGGCGCTCCTCGCGGTCTACCGCACCTACGTGAAGGAGGGCTGAGCTGATGTCAAGCGTCAATGATCGGCGGCATCGCTTGGGCGCGTACTCGACCTGCACGAGACAGACCGCCAACGCCGGTGCGGCGCTTGCTGGGAGAGGGTCTGTGCCGGTCGAGGAGCTCCCGGCCGAGGCCCGCGATCGGCTGAGGCGCTCGAGCCCGGCGCCGGCGAGAGGATCAAGAAGGGCGACCGCGAGAAGGGATGACCGGCACGGCACGTCGCGCCGGCTGGCCGTGGGTGAGGCGTTCGGTGGCGTCAGCGGGCTCGATCTGCGCTGCGCAGGCGCGTAGTAGCCAACGACCGTTCGTCACATCGAGTTGCTCGCCAACGTCGTCGTCCCTGCCATCCGCGACATCGGCCAATCCGAAGCGACATGGAGCCGCTGACGGGAGAACGAGCCGGCCAGGCCGCACGTCAGGGCCGTACCTGGCAGCGCGGGGTCCACGCCCGTGACCTCCGGAGTTTCCGTAGCTCGGGTAACTCAAGGCGCCCGAGCTTCCAGCCGTCCTGCTCGCCGGCCCGCGTGACGCGCTACCCGAGCGGGATCGGGAGCCGCCGCAGGATCGCCTCGCGCACCAGGGCCGCGTCGATATCGCGGCTGACCGACGCGACGACCAGGCGGAACGCGACGCCGCGACCTATTCGCTTCGCCTCCACGATCGACATCCCGACGGGCAGCGGCGCCACAGTGAACCGGCGCGTCAGACGCAACCAGCGCGGCGTCGCCAGCCGCATTTTGCCCCACCGCAGCGCAACGAGCTCCACCTCGACCCTGTCGTGGTCAACGACCGGCTCGACCGTCATCCTCAGACCCCGGCCTCGTCGCCGCACCTCAACGCAGCCCTCGCCGTCGACTCCCAGCTGCCACTGGGTGGCCCGCTCGTCGAGCCAGGCGACGAGCGGGCCAATCGCCGTGCTTCCGATCACGGTGATCCCCGAAGCGGTGAACTCTGGCACAGGAAATGGCTCGATCTTTACCGAGTCGGCCGCGATCGAGAGCGTCTCCAAGAACCAACCGTCTCGATCGACGTCGCGCAACTCGACGCGCGCGTCGTAATGCGCCCCAGGGCGCCGCAGTCGAATCGACTCGAGGACCGCTCGCAGCCGCTCGCCCCCGAGCACCAGCTCGATCCGCCGCCCCTCGAACCGACCCCTGAGGCCGTCGATCAGCTCGACCAACAGTTGCTCCTTCGCCGCGACGAGCTCGCGCCCGCCCACAACGGGGGCGACCCACCAACTCGTCGCCTGCCCCCACGACTGCAGCCAAGCCTCCCCGTCGTCGGGGCGTGGACGAAATGCTCGGAAGGGATCGATGGGCGAGGACAAGCCGAATCCCGGCAGGAAACGCTGGTACGAAGACTACGTCGAACGTCACACTCCTGCGTTCATCTGGGGTTGCGCGTTATCCGGGGTAGGACGGGGGAGCGCGCGGGCGCATGACGGCAGCGCCGAAGCGGCAGCTCAGCTGCGCGCCGGCGCCGACGTTGGATCAGAGTGCTGGTCACCAGGTCTTGATCGGCTCACTGTGCAGGCGGCGCTGGATGCGCAGTCGCATGTCGAGGACGATGCAGCCCTTCGTCATGCACCGGACGGGATTGAGGTCGGCTTCGACGATCTCGGGAACCGCGCGCAGCAGAAGCGAGAAGCGCAGGATGAGCTCGCGCACCGCGTCCCGATCCAGCGGTGGAAGGCCGCGGAATCCGTCGAGCTGGGTCGCCACGCTCTCGGACGCGTCGATCAGCTCGCCGGCTTCCATGTCGGTGACCGGCAGCAGCCGGAACGCGGCGCTGCGGCCCAGGCCTGCCTGGCGGCCACCGAGCCCGATCGCCATCACGGGACCCAGCTCCGGATCGGTCAGGGCCCCCACGAGCAGGTCAGCCCCGGGCGGCACGAGGGGTTGGACGACCGCGCCGATCCATCGCCGTCCCGCCGACCGCACTCGTCGTTCGAGCTCGCGCCAGCCCGCCTGCACTGCCGCCTCTCCCTCCATGCCGAGCAGGAAGGCGTCGATGTCCCCCGCACGGGCTGGCGCGGCGAACTCGGCTTTCAGCGCGATCGGGCCCGCGATCTCCTCGGCGGCCGACGCTACACGGTCGGCGTTCGCGCAACGGTACGATCGGACAACGGCGATGCCGTGCGTTGCGACCAGCGACTCAGCCTCGGCCGTTGCCAGCCAGCGGCCGCGGTCGGCGGTGCCGCTCTCGAGCTGTGGCGCGATCAAAGCGCGCGCCGCGGCACCGTCGACATCCTTGTAGTGGGGGCGCTGGCCGAGCGGCCGTGAGAGCCAGCTTCGCCGCTCGGCCGCCCGCGCGAGCACGCTCGCGCAGGAGGAGGGAAACAGGAAGTTCGGCACGCTGCGCCGCGCGCCTCCTGGCATCCGGCCATCCGCTGTGATAACCGAGGCCACCACGGGCTTCGCGTGGGCGGCGGACGCCTGCGAGATCGCCTCGAGCACCGCTTCCGGATCGCCGCCGGAGAGGTCGACGTAGTAGGCCATAAGCGCGTCCACGCCGGCGTCCCCGAGCAGGTCTCGGACCCCGTCAGCGTACTGCGACGGGCCGGCCTGGATTCCCAGCACGAGCGGGTTGCGGATTTCGCCACCCGTCCGGCTCAGAGCCAGTCCCCGATCCGTGCAGGCGTCGGCCGCGAGCGTCGCCACCCCGGCGGAGTTGCTGACGATCCCGATCCGTTGGCCCTTGGGCAGCGGCTGGCACTCGAAGAACCCCGCGGCGTTGAAGAGCTCCTCGCCGCTACGGAACCGCAGAACCCCGGCTTGGTGAAAGAGCGCGTCCACCACGGTGTCGCCCCGTAACGCCGCGGCAGTGTGGGAGTGAGCCTCGCTCGGCGGCGAGTCGAAGGCTCGGCGCCCCTTGACGGCAAGGATCGGCTTGCGGCGTGCGACCCGCTGGGCGATGCGCGCGAACCGCTCAGGGTTCCCGAACGTCTCCACGTAAAGCATGACCGCGGCCGTCCGGCTGTCTTCTTCCCACAGCTCGAGCAGGTCGTTGGTCGAGACGTCGGCGCGATTCCCGAGCGAGGCGAAGCTCGAGACCCCGAGCCGACGAGCCGCTGCATGCCCGAGCAGCGCGATTCCGAAGGCGCCTGACTGCGAGCAGATCGCGAGGCGTCCGCCCGGCACGCTGGCCCCCGCAAACGTGGCGTTGAGGCTCACGTCGGCATCGGTGTTGAGCACCCCCGACGAGTCCGGGCCGACCATCCGCATGCCCGCGCTCCGCACGATCTCCAGCAGCCGCTCCTCGCGCTCGCGACCTTCCTCACCCTCGTCGTGGAGCCCGCCAGTGAGAACCAGCACGGCTTTGGCTCCCTTCTCGGCCGCCTGCGAAGCGACGTCCGCCACCTCCGCGGCCGGCACGGCGATGACCACCAGGTCGGGCGCCTCCTCGAGCTCATCGCCACCCCGGACCGCCCGCATCGAGCGCACTACACCACCCGATCGGTCGACCGGAGTCACCACTCCATGAAAGCCGCCGTCGACGATGTTCGCCAACACGGCGCCCCCCAAACTACCCGGCGAGCTCGAGGCGCCCACAACGGCGACCGACGCCGGGGCGAGGATCGCCCGCAGCGACGCCACCGCGCCGCGGTGGTCGCGCTCGGCGATCCGCTCCATCAGCGCGTCGGTCGGGGTGATGTCGAGCGATACGGTGACCTCGCCGCTCGCGCCCTTGCGCCCAACCGCGAAGCCCGCCCCCTCGAAGACGCCCAGCATCGCCCGGTTGGCGGCAATCACCTCCGCGTCGAAGCGGTGGATGCCCTGCGCGGCGGCGATCGCCGCGAGCTGCTCCAGCATGCGCGTCGCCGTCCCGCGTCCTTGAAAGTCGTCGGCCACCGCGAAGGCGACCTCGGCCACGCCGGGCTCGCGCAAGCGGTCATAGCCGGCGGCCGCCACCACGCAACCCCCGTGGCGTCCGATCAGGGCCACGCGGTCGACGCCGCCGGCCTCCGCGTAGTCGCGCGCCGCCGTGTCCGTGCGCCCGAAGCCGTGGAAGCGCATATAGCGACTCTCTTGCGAGAGCCCGTCGTAGAAGGCCTTGATGTCCTCGAGATCCTCCGGCGCGGGCGCTCGCAACCGCAGCGTTGACCCGTCGCGCAGGATCACGTCGCGGACCAACTGCTGGGTCGCCATCGCTCATAACCTCCAGTGATGGCCAATGTAAGACGCGGCTCGGGAGGTGAGGAAGTCCGGCGCCACGGAATCCGCGGCTGATCGCCGGCGAGTGCCTCCATCGTCGCGCACACCGAAGCGGCGAGCGCGTCGAGCCCGTATCCACCCTCCAGGACGGCGCCCACCGGCGCGCCAGTCCGCCTCCTCAGCGCGCATATGTGTCGCGCCATCTCGGCGAACCAGGACGCCTTGAGCTCGCAGCCGTGCTGCTCCTCGTCGCGGTGGGCGTCATACCCTGCCGAGATCAGCACCGGGTCGGGGTGGAACTCCTCAGCGGCGGGGATCACGATGTGATCGAGCGGCGACACCCACACATCCTCGTACGAGCCTTTGGGCACCGGCAGGCTGATCGAGTGTAACTGGTGGCCAAGGTGTCGCACTCGGGGCGATGAGGATCGACTCGGCGGTGATCGCGACGGATTTGAAGTACCCGACCGACGCGGGGCTTGCCTCTCACTCCGCGGGAAAGTGGTTAGCATCCCGAGGATGCCGACGACGGGCGCGAGCCCCGGCCACGCCACCGGTGGCGGTTCTGGCGGCTTGGTGCTGGTGCTCAACTCGGGCAGCTCGTCGGTCAAGTTTGCGCTGTTGCTTCCGGGGAGTGGCGAGCGTGTGATGGGGGGGATCGGTGAGCGGTTGGGCACGCCTGAGGCGTTGCTGCGGGTCCAATGGTTTCCGGCCGCCGCAGTCGAAGAACGGGTTCCCGAAGGCACTCACCGGGCTGTGATGGCCCGTGTGCTGGGTCACTTGGCCGAGGCCGGGCAGGTCGACGCTCACCTGCTCGGGGCCGGTCATCGGGTGGTGCACGGCGCAGAGCGGTTCACTTCTTCGATTCGGGTGGACGACGCGGTTATCGCCGCGCTGCGCTCGTTTAGTCACTTGGCGCCGCTCCACAATCCGGCGAATGTTGCCGGCATCGAAGCTGTGCATGCCGTCCTGCCCGACTTGCCGCAAGTTGCGGTGTTCGACACCGCGTTCCACCAGACGATGCCTGCCCACGCCTTTCGCTACGCGGTACCCGAGGGGTGGTACACGCGGCACGGGGTGCGACGTTACGGGTTCCACGGCATCAGTCACCGCTTCGTCAGCGAGCGGGCCGCCTCGATGCTCGGCCGGCCACCCCGCGAGATCCGGCTGGTTACCGCCCACCTCGGCAACGGGTGTAGCGCGACCGCGGTGCGCGATGGCGTGTCGGTGGACACCACCATGGGGCTCACCCCATTAGAGGGGCTGGTGATGGGGACCCGCTCCGGCGATGTCGATCCGGGTCTGCTCGGGTACCTCGCCGGCAGGACCGGCATGGATGTCGAGGAGCTCACCCAGGCGCTGAACGTCGATAGCGGGCTTCAGGGTCTGTCCGGCGTGGGCAACGACATGCGCACCGTCGTCGCCGCGGCTGGGGAGGGAAACGAGCGGGCGCGGCTCGCCCTCGACGTTTTCGTGCACCGGCTGTCCAAGGCTATCGCCGGGCTGGTGGTCGGGCTTCAACGGCTCGACGCACTGGTCTTTACGGGCGGTATCGGGGAAAACAGCGCCGTCGTCCGTAGCCTGGTGCTCAGCAGGCTGGGCTTCCTTGGCTTGGCTGAGGACGTTGGGGCCAATGCCGACCACGGCCGGCAGACCGGGGGGCGCATCAGCCTTGCTGGTCCGGTCCTGGCGTTGGTCATACCGACGGACGAGGAACTCTTGATCGCCCGCGACACCTCTCGCGTGATCGCGGGCGGTTGACCGGGCTCTCCCCCGCGCCATAGGATGAGGTATGGCCCGGACCCTGCTGGTCGTGCCGAACGCGGCTGGCGTCGGTCTGGCTCGGACTTGCCTCGGTCTGGTGTGGGCCCTGGACCGGCGGGGTGTGAACGTTGGCTTCGTCAAGCCGGTGGCTCAGCCCCGGGCCGACGGTGGCCCGGACCGCTCGACCGCACTGGTCGCGGCTATAACTGCGCTGCGTCCCCCAGATCCGCTCTCCACCGCCCAGCTGGAGCAGCAGCTCGGAGCGGGCGGACTCGACGTCGTGCTCGAGAAGATCGTCGCTGCCTGCCAGCCGGTTTATGACCGATCCGATGTTGTCGTCGTCGAGGGGCTCAGTCCGGGTCCTACCAAGCTCTACGCCAGCGGACTCAACCAGGCGCTGGCCAAAGCGCTCGACGCCGACGTCCTGCTTGTCGGCAGCTGGCCGGCGCCAGACGCGGGCAGCGGCGAGGACCGGGCCGACCGCGCGGCGGCGCCCGGGCTAGATCCGACCGCGGGCACCGCCCAGGGTTTGGCCGAGGCGCTCACTATCACAGCGAGCGGGTACTGGTCGGGCGAGCAGGCACGCGTGGTCGGCTGTGCGGTCAACGGCCTGCCGGCGGAGGATCCGTCCCCGGCAACACAGCTGGGCGAGGCGCTGGCCCGGCGCGGGCTTCGCCTCATCGCTGCGGTGTTGCATCGCCCCGCGTTGACCTGGTTGCGGGTGCGCGACCTCGTCCGCGAGCTGGACCCGCGGGTGCTCAACGAGGGTGACCTGTCCCGGCGTATCAAAGAGGTGGCGGTGTTCGCCCAGGGCGTCCCGGGCGGCCTTCGCGTGCTCACCGAGGGCCGGCTCGTCGTGGTCCCCGGAGACCGCCACGACGTGGTCATGGCTGCCTGTCTCGCCGCGCACAACGGAACCCGGCTGGCCGCCTTGCTCCTTTCCGTCGGGATCGAGCCGGACCCACGGATATGGGAGCTCACTCGGGCTACGTGGGCCACCGGCCTGCCGATTCTTGTCCTCGACGACAACAGTTACGAGACCGCGACGCGGGTGCGTGACCTCGACCCGGGACTGCCGATCGACGACCTGGAACGGATCGAGGGCGTGACCGATAGCATCGCCGATGCGCTGGACGCGTCCTGGCTGGAGTCGTTGCTCAGCTCCTCGCGGTCGCGCCGGCTCAGCCCCGCCGCCTTCCGCTACCAGCTGGTTGAGCTGGCCCGTGCCGCCGACGCGTGTGTGGTCCTGCCCGAAGGCACGGAGTCTCGCACCCTGCAGGCCGCGGTCGCGTGCGCCGAGCGAGGCATCGCCCGCAGCGTGCTGCTGGGACCGCCCGACCAGGTGGCCGGGCTGGCCCACAGCCTCGGGCTGCAGCTGCCCGACGGCGTCACCGTGGTCGACCCCCATGCGGTCGCCGAGCGCTACGTCGCCCCGCTGGCCCAGCTGCGGCGGCACCGCGGCTGGACCGAAGAGATGGCACGCGAGCATCTCGCGGACCCAATCATGCTCGGCACCATGATGCTCCAGCAGGGCGAAGTGGATGGCATGGTTGCGGGCGCGGGCAACACCACCGCGGCCACGGTTCGCCCGGCGCTGCAGGTCCTGGGCACCAAGCCAGGCAGCCGCCTGGTGTCGTCGGTGTTCTTCATGTGCCTGCCCGACGAGGTGGTCGTCTACGGCGATTGCGCCATCAACCCTCAGCCCGACGCCGGGGACCTGGCCGACATTGCCATCCAGAGCGCGGCGTCGGCGCGGGCCTTTGGCATCGAACCCCGAGTGGCGATGATCAGCTTCAGCACCGGCACCTCTGGTGTGGGCAGCGATGTCGACAAGGTCACCGAAGCGACCCGGATCGTGCGCGAACGCGAACCCGATCTGGCCGTCGACGGCCCGCTGCAGTACGACGCCGCCGCGATCGCTTCGGTGGGACAAAGCAAGCGGCCCGGCAGCGCGGTGGCCGGACGCGCCAACGTGTTCATCTTCCCAGACCTCGACACCGGCAACACGACGTACAAAGCTGTGCAGCGCAGCGCACACGTACTGAGCGTCGGCCCGATGCTCCAGGGCCTCGCCAAGCCGGTGAACGACCTCAGCCGCGGTGCCTTGGTGGACGACATCGTCTACACGTTGGCGCTTACCGCGATCCAGTCGCGCGCCGGATAGCCGTTCCGCTGAGACCCCGAATGACTTTGAGGAGCGACGCGTCGTTCACGCGCTGGCCGGCCAAGAACGGCCGCGGCGGCGGGAGGCGGTTCTGACGGGCCAACTCCTAGAGCCTGCGCTACGTCCCGCGCCGCGAGCGGGTCGCCCGCAAGCTGATCTACCTCGCGCTCCTCAATGCCGTCCCGCAATGGACGAAAACCCGGAACTGGACGACCGCTCTGCTCGCGTTCAAGATTCACTTCGGCGACCGGCTACCTGACACCGCAAGTTGACTGTCACACCTTCACCCCGACCAGAGTAACTGTTACACTCATATCAACCCGCCTATACAGAAAACCGGACGCCCTCTTAGGCGGCCTTCACCTCCTCGTGGGGGGTTGGTTGTTCGGTGGGCTGGTATCTGATCCGGTAGAGGTGTTGGTGGTCGAGGTCAGTGAAGGTCGCGCCGTTGCGGGGGTGGCTGATGAAGCGGTCAGGGACGGCCCAGGCGAGTGATAGGCAGCTGGTCTCGCCGGGGAAGCGGCCGATCACCTTCGTGCGTCGTCTGACCTCGCCAGCAGAAGTGATGGCCGTCGCTGCTGCTCGTAGCCCAATTCAGCGGTCTTGCGAGTGGTGTCGGTGCTGCTCCTATTCAGGTGAGCACTAGCAGTTGAGTTCCTCACAGTCGGGGCCTCCGCCGCGCGCGCGAGCGTCGCGGCAGGGAATTCCCCCCTTAACGGCTTCGATCCCCTGGCCAGCTGCGACAACAGCTGAGGGGGATCGAACCAACAACAAAGGCTCTGAGTCCGTGGCGGGACGAGAGCACAGTCTAGCGACGCAGTGGACGGATCCACGAGCGCGTGCGATGGCCGCTGCCCCGGGCCCCCGGCGATCCCGGTCGGTGGTTCTCGCCATGGATCACGTCGCTCTGGAAGGAGCCTCACCGTGAGCCGGCAATCAATCGCTGCCGCCCTGGCGCGCCGGCGGCCGCCGCGCGAGCGGGCTGAGGCGGAGTCGCTACCTCGAGGCGCGTGAGCAGCTGGTGCGGCGCGGTCTCGTCATCGTGGAAGAGGCTGCGACTGGTCGTGGGCGTTCGAGCACGCCTCTGCAACCTGATTTCCCACAACCACGTAAAGCCGCTACCCACGTTCATCACCCCGACGATCACGGTGACCCCGGTGAGACAGGCGACCCTCCTGACGAAGTCGGTGGTGACGCTGCACTAGCCGATGAGCCGCCGAGCTGGCGCCTGAGCCCCGCGTCCCCGACCTCGCGCACCTCGAGCGGCAGCCCGATGCGCGAGCCCGCGCGCTCCGCGGCCTCGCGGGTGGCCGGCGTCGGTCGTTGCGCGAGCCAGAGCACGCCGCGCGCAGCTACCAAAGTCATCTGGAACCCCTCTGCCGGTGCGGTGGTAGCGGCCGGGTCCGAGAGCCCGGGCGGTCAGGCAGTACTGCCTTTACTTGACTACGTATCCACCACGACCGTTTACCTGCAGGGGATCGATGTCGAGGAGATCATCGGCACGATCCACGCGCGGCGCGCGCCGATGATGCACGTCAGCGCTGGCCTCGAGCTCTGAACCGCGCCCCAGCCGAACGGCAGAGCGGGAGCGCCGTACGGCGCTCCCGCCACTGGCACCCGCTCGAACACAGCCGCTCTGTCGATTTCCGGCAGTGCGACCACGGCAGGGTGACGTGGTCGCTCGTCCTCAAACTCAGCAGTCTCAGCGAGAGTGCTGGTTGTCGATCGAAGCGGTAGCGGTGTGATCTTGGCAAGGGTCTACCCGATGCGGCATGGTGTCCCTGGCACCTTAGTGGTCGCTCTCGTAAATATCAGCACGTATTAGACGTCCGGCTACGGGCCTAGGTTCTGTGGC
>CALAQT010000040.1 GCA_937888775.1 uncultured Actinomycetes bacterium
AGCGCGACCGAGCAGCCTGAGCGCGACCGGGCCCGGCGCCAGCCGCCGAGCGCGACCGAGCGCGCCGCCCGCAAACCGGCGCCGGTACGCTGCGTGGCGACATGAGCGCGACCGTTGCTCCAGATGACATCGTCGCCACCCACGCCGAGGGCGCGGCCAACCAGCGCGAGCCTCTGGTGGTGCTCGAACCGCTGCGCGAGTTTCTCGCCAACAGCGGCCTGCCCGCGCCGGCCGATCTTCGACTCACACCAATCGGCGACGGACATTCCAACGTCACCTTCGCGCTGTCGACCGGCGTTGTGCTGCGGCGCCCGCCGCGCGGACCATTACCGCCCAGCGCCCACGATGTCCTGCGGGAGGCTCGCCTGCTCGGCGCGCTGGAGCCGACACCCGTGCGGGCGCCGAAGGTATTGGCCGTGTGCGCCGATCAGCACGTGATCGGCGCTCCGTTCTACGTCATGGAGCAGGTCTCAGGCGAGGTGATCACCCATGCGATCCCGCCGGCGCTCGACAATCCGGCGCAGCGCGAGCAAATTGCCGACCAGCTGATCGATGCGCTGGTGGAACTGCACGCCGTCGACTGGACAGCGATCGGATTGGACGGCTTCGGTAAACCAACCGGTTACCTGGAGCGCCAGTTGCGCCGGTTCGGCGGTCTGTGGGAGCACAACCGAACGCGCGAGCTCGATGAGGTGGAACAGGTGGGGGCGTGGCTGGAGTCCAATGTCCCGCAGTCGCCGCCCGCGACGATCGTCCACGGCGACTACCGGCTCGGCAACACGATGTTCGCGCCGGACGCTCCGGCCCGTCTGGTGGCGATCTTCGACTGGGAGATGGCGACGATCGGAGATCCGCTCGCCGACGTCGGCTACATGATGATCCACTGGACCCAGGCCGACGACGAGCCGAGCCTGAAGTTCAATCTGCAGAGCGTCACCCGCAGCCCCGGATTCCCGACTCGCAAGGAGTTGGTCGCCCGCTATGAGGAGCTCTCAGGCCGCTTGGTCGGGGCGCTGGACTGGTATGTGGCGCTGGCGCTGTGGAAGGCGGTCGTGTTCATGGAGGGTAATTACAAGCGCTCGCTTGCCGGCTCCACCGACGATCCTTACCTGAAGTCGTTTGGCGAAGGAGTCGTCGAGCTCGCCCAGCGCGCGCTTCGAGTCACGCGCGATGGCTTCTGAGCACCGCGACCTGCTGGCGGAGCAGACCGTCGCCCAGCTTGAGCCGCTGCTCGGGCTGCAGCTGAAATGAGACGCGCCAAGCTGCTGAGCATCCTCGTGGTGGCAGGGGTGGTCCTAGACGGCTGCGGCGCTGACTCGCTCTCCAATTCCCAGCTACGTACGACGGCCACCCGGATCTGCAACGTCGCCGTGGGCCGCGCGGACGCTATCCCTACCCCCGCCACGCCGGCCGCAGCGTCGGTCTTCATCACACGCGGCGTCGACGCCTTTTCGCCAGAACTGAGGGACCTGAAGACGCTGCAGGTCTCAAGCGCATCCTCGCGCACTTATGCGACCGCGCTCGGAGCGCTCGCGTCGGAACTGGGCGCTATGCGATCGGCCCTGAAGACGCTCAACGCGGGCGGGGATCCGCTGAACACGATCAAGCGGCTGCAGCGCCGGCTGGCGCCCCACGAATCACACGCCAACCTCGCCTGGCAGACGCTCAGGATCCCAGCCTGCCAGACGCGGTGAAACGGGGTGCGTGCCCGGGGTGGCGATCGCCACCCCGGGACGCAGGAACCCGATGCGCTGCACCTAGCTATGTAGCGACTTCAGGGTCTTGTCGGCCGCCTTGATGACAACCTTGGGGATCGGGGCGAAGTCGAGCGCCGGCCCGAACTGCTGTCCCGTGCCCAATGCGTACTTGATGAACTTGCTGAGCAGCGATGCGCTGCTTGAGACATTGGGCACGATCACGTACGTGAACGTCGACAGCGGATAGGCGCTGCTGGCGCTGCTCGGCGGATCCACGATGTGCAGCTCGTTGTTGCTTGGCACACTGGTGACCGTCTGTCCGGCCGCCTCGATGTTGGAGTAATTGGGGAACTCGTAGTTGCCGGCTGCGTTCTGCAGCGCGGCGACCCCGAGGCCGCGCCCGATCAGGTACGAAGCGGCGATGTAGCCGATCGAGCCGTTGGTCGAGCCCACGAGCGCGGTAACGCCCGAGTTGCCCTTGCCTCCGACGCCCGTCGGGAAGCTGACCGCAGTTGCGAACCCGATCCGTGACTTCCAAGTCGAGCTTTCCTTGGAGAGGAAGTTGGTGAACGCGTAGGTGTCCCCGGAGCCATCACTGCGGAAAACCGGCGTGATCTTCAGCGCCGGGAGGTTGGTGTGCTTGTTGAGGTTCTTGATCTGCGGGGAGTTCCAGCTGGTGATCTGCCCAAGGTAGATCTTGGCGACCACCGGGCCGGTGAGGTGGATGCT
Organism: uncultured Actinomycetes bacterium; assembly: GCA_937888775.1. Next base: position 2,427 of record CALAQT010000040.1, read on the forward strand.
GCGCAGGCCGTTGACGTGGATCGCGACCGCCGTCGCGGTCAGGCCCCAGGGCATCTGGACGCAGCCGTGGCAAGCGGCCGCCTGGGCCGGGGTTAGCGGAGCGTCAGAGGCCCCGAACTGGACCGAGCGACTGGTGACGTCGGCGATCCCGGTTCCGGATCCCACCGCGCCGTAGGTGACCGAGATACCGGTCCTGTGCTGAAAGTCCGACTGCCAGTGAGCCATCAGCGGCGCGACGAGCGTGGACCCGGCGCCGGTCAGCGAACCCGCGGCCACGGCGATCGCCGTCGCCGCGGTCATGCTTGCAACCAGCGCTGCAACAGTCAGGCTGATCAACCTCTTGCGTTGCAAATGAAGCTCCTTTAGTGCGAGTAAGTGAATCCGGCCGTTGTGGAAGCGGCCGTAGCATCCGGGAGGGGCGGCGGCCACCTGTTGCGCCGATGTGAACCGGGATTGAAAATCGTGTAACGATTGTCGACAGGCCCAGGGCGGGCGGGCCGGTTTCCAATACGCTCCCGCGCCATGTCGGTAAGGGTCAGGCCTGCCGGTCGCCTGCCCCTAAGCGCGCCAGCGCGCCGGCGGGGCGGATCGGCCAACAGCGGGGCAGACGGCGTGCTACACGGCTTGTGCGCGCTGGCCGTGCTGCTGATGCTCGCGGTGATGCTGGAAATCGTCTATCAGGTCTTCAGCGGCGCCGGAAGCGCGTTCTCCAAGTTCGGCTTCGGTTTCCTCGGCCACAGCGCCTGGGAGCCGAACTTCGGTGTCTTCGGCGCCGCGGTGATGATCTTCGGCACGGTGCTGAGCTCGGCGATGGCGCTGGCGATCGCCACGCCGCTCGGGATCGCGGTCGCTTTCTACCTGGCGATGCTGGCGCCGGGAAGAGTGCGCAGCGTGATCGGTCCGCTAGTCGAGATGCTGGCGGCGATCCCCAGCGTGATCGTCGGCTTCTGGGGCATCCTGGTGCTGGCGCCGTTCGTCCAGCGGCACCTAGAGCCGTGGCTGCACGGCGCACTCGGCTTCATCCCGCTGTTCGGGGCCCCGCAGACCATCGGGTCCGGCGTCTTCACCGCAGGAATCATCCTGACGATCATGATCCTCCCGATTATCGCCTCGCTGAGCCGCGACCTGTTCCTGACCGTTCCGCGTGAGCTGCGGGAGGGGGCCGAGGCGCTCGGCGCCACCCGCTGGGAGACGGTGCGCGGAGTGGTGCTCCCAACCACCGCTCCGGGCGTGATCGCCGCCGCGCTGCTCGGCCTGGGGCGTGCGCTGGGCGAGGCGATCGCAGTCACGCAGGTGATCGGCGCCGGAAACGCGATCCACGGCTCGCTGTTTGAGACCGGCGATACGATCGCCAGCCGGATTGCGGATCAATTCTCGGGTTCGGCCGGCCTTTACCGGTCGTCGATGTTCTACCTGGCCGCGATCCTGCTGGTGATCGGCCTGGTCACCAACCTGCTCGCGCAACGGATCTCGCGCCGCTTCACGCACCAGTTCACGATCGCGCGATGACCGACTCGGCCCTGTTCGACCCGACCGCGCCGTTGACCGCCTCGGGCAATCTGCGCCGCCGCCAGTTGGTCAGCCGCGTGGCCGACATCGGGGCCAGGGTCTCGGCAATGATCGCGGTGGCGGTGCTGGCGATCGTCGTCTACTCGGTCGCGCAGCGGGGAGGCGGCGCGCTGAGCTGGCACTTTCTCACCCAGGATCCGCCGCTGTTCGGCGGCTCGAGCGGCGGCATCGCCCCTGCGATCATCGGGACCGGGTTGATTGTCACGCTCGCGACCGTGATCGCTATGCCGGTCGGGGTGCTGGTGGCGCTTTACGCGACCGAATATGCGAACCGACGATCGGAGCGTTTGATCCGCGGCGCGCTCGACGCGATGCAGGGGCTGCCGTCGATCGTCGTCGGCGTAGTCATCTTCGGGCTGATGGTCGCGGGCCACGGAGAAACCGGGCTGGCTGGTTCGGTCGCACTGGCGATCATCATGCTGCCGTTGATCGCGAGGGGCAGCCAGGAGGTGCTGCTACGCGCGCCGGGCAGTCTGCGCGAAGCCGCCGAGGCGCTGGGTGTCAGCCACTGGCGCACAGTCGTCGGCGTGATCCTGCCCAGCTCGATCGGCGGCATCCTGACCGCTACGATCCTCGCGGTCGCCCGCGCCGCCGGGGAGACCGCACCGCTGCTCCTGCTCACCTCGACGGTCCCCAACAGCGTGACCCTCAACGTCTTCGGCCAACCACTCCCGAACATTCCGGTGATGATCTTCAACCTGTCCGAGGGTGACGACCCGTCTGGATTCTCACGCGCCTGGGGCGCCGCGTTCGTGCTGCTCGCGGCCATCCTCTTGGCCAACGTCGGCGCCAGGGTGCTGCTGGCCCGCAGCGGCAGGAAGCTGTCCGGATGACGTCCCCGCAACTGAGCGGCGATCAGGCCTGGGACGGCAGAGCGGTCCGCCCGCGGGTGCGGATCCAGACCGATGCGCCCGTGCGACCGGCGGTCGCCGGGCGAGCGAACGGCGCCATGTCCGCCACCGCACACGAAGTCGTCTTCGATGTCAAGGCGGCGTCGATCTTCTACGGCGAGAACCGCGCGCTGGACCCGACGACGATGCAGATCTATGGCAACGTCGTCACCGCGATCATCGGACCCTCGGGTTGCGGCAAGACGACCTTCCTGCGCAGTATCAACCGGATGAACGACGCGGTGCCCGGCTTCAGGCTCGAGGGCCAGATGCTCTACCGCGGCCACGACCTTTACGGCAGCCGGGTCAATCGCGTCGAGGTCCGGCGCCGGATCGGGATGGTGTTCCAGAAGCCCAATCCGTTTGCGAAGTCGATCTACGACAACGTCGCCTGGGCGCCGCGCAACCTCGGCCTCAAGGCCGACCTCGACGAGCGCGTCGAACGGTCGCTGCGCGGCGCAGCACTTTGGGACGAGGTCAAGGACCGTCTGCGCGACAGTGCGCTGGGACTCTCAGGCGGTCAGCAGCAGCGGCTGTGCATCGCCCGCGCAACGGCGATCGAGCCCGATGTGCTGCTGCTCGACGAGCCCGCCTCGGCGCTGGATCCGGTCGCGACGGCATTGATCGAGGAGCTGATGCACACGCTCAAACGCCGGTACACAATCGTGATCGTGACCCACAACATGCAGCAGGCCGCCCGGGTCGCCGATCGAACCGCGTTCTTCAGCTTGAGCGCCGGCGCTGTGCGATCCGGCACCCTGGTTGAATACGACGACACCGACCGGATCTTCACCAACCCGCGCGATCCGCGCACCAGCGATTACGTCACCGGCCGCTTCGGCTGAGGCCGAAGCGCTAGGGCGCCACGATCTGGTCGCCACTGACCTGCGGGAGCAGCGACTGGCCGCACTGCCAGCAGTACACCGCGCCGCTGCTGTGCGGCGCTCCGCATGAGCCGCAGGAACCCGCGGTCCCCAGCTTCTCCATCCGTAGGATTCGCTCGACCTCGCCCAGTTCGGCATCGGCGTCCTGGAGCAGCGCCGCGCGCCTGACCAGAACGTCGACGCGGATCCGATCCCTGATCGCCATCTCGTAGACCAGTCCGCCGAGATCCCACTGCAGCTCGGCGACCCGGGCGGTGAGCTGCTCGCGTCGCCGCTCCAGATCGACGGTGCCGCCGGCCCCTTCATGAAGTCCGCCGCGGACGGGCACGGTGGCGGCGGCCGGCGTCGCCAGGCTCCCTGACTCGAACTGTGTAGTCATCGTCTGGCTCATGCCCGGGTCCGACAGCGACGCGCCGGCGGTTTTGTCGCTGGCTCCCGGGCCTCTGGGCTTGATCAGCTTTGGCCGCATCGGTCAGCCCGCGCGTGGCGGCGTCCACAGGTCGGTCACGGTCCGAAGAAGTTACCGGTGAAGTGGCCGTGCTGATACCCGGCGCCGCTTCCCTTGGCGCCGATGGTCACGGTCGGGGGCGGAGGCGCCTGGACCGTCTTGACCGCCGTCGTTGCGGTCGTACTCTTCGCCTTGTTCGACGATTTGTGCGACTTGGACGAGGCGGAGCTGTCCGTGGCGCCGGATGTCCCGGCGCTGGCGTTTGTGTTGACGCCACCACCGCCGGCGCCCACGGTCACATGCACCGATGGAGCAGCGGCGGCGCGCTGGGTGGAGCCGTTTCCGAGGTGCCCGATCAGCACGCCGATGCCCATCGCCAGCAGCAGCGTTCCGACGCCCGCGATCAGCGTCGCGCTCGGCGACATCCGGGGACGATGGCGAACGCGCCGGGACATGGCGGCCGAGTCGACCGCCGGCCCGGGCGCCGGGAGCGCGAACCTCGCCGCGCCGCGGCGTTCGCCGCATTCGACGCAGTAGCGCTGGTCGCTGGCCATCGGCGCGCCGCAGGCGCTGCAGCGATCGCCTGTCGGCATCGCCAGCGCTGGAGGCGGTGCCACCGCGGGCGCCGGGGCGTGGGCCGGGGGATTAGTCGGTTCTCCGCCAATCGTCGGGTCCTGCCCGGCCATGGCCGGCTGAGCGTGTGAGAGGTCGACCGTCGGCTGTTCTCCGATCGCTTGCCACGGTGTCTGCTGAGGTTTTGGCGGCATGTCGCGCGGCGTAGTATCGGGATCGAGCCGGTGGGTCTTGTGAACAACTCGTGATCGCACCGCCAGACCGACGACGCCGCGCGAACCCCGGCCAGCGCGGACAGTCCAAGCGACCTCGACAACATCATGATCACACTTGGGACCCCGGCGCGCGGGAGACTTATGGTTCGTGATCGAAGCCGCCCCGGACGAGCCGTCTGACTCGCCCTCGATGCCTTGGTGCGCCGAATGCGGCGCCCGGCTGGCCCACGATCAGCGCTACTGCGTCGAGTGCGGCGCCCGCCGCGGAACTCTGCCGGCAGCCGTCGCCGAGCTGCTCAGGGAGAAGGCAGCGCCCGCGGCGACCGGCATCCCGACCGGCGTCCCAGTCGGGGCCCTACGCGATCTGGACGAGACCCCTTGGACACCGGCGCGCGACTGGCTGGACCGGCTCTCGTCATTGCAACCTCGGGCAGCGGCGGTCGCGGTGATGGGCTTGCTCGCGTTCGGCGCCCTGATCGGCTCATCCGTGGGCTCGGTCGCCCAGAGTGCCACCGGCGGCCCGCTGCTGGTGTCGGTCTCGCTATCCAGGACACCGACCAGCCAGGCGAGTTCGAACGCGGGCGTGCCTCCGTCGTCCGCTTCTTCGGGCGGTGGCGGCTCAGGCGGAGGCACGGTCACCGTGACGGTCCCGGCCCAGACCGCGCAGACGGTCACCTCCCCCTCATCGTCGAACAACCAGGGCTCCGGCGGCGGCGGCTCGACGACCACCAGTAGCACGCCGTCGTCGACGCTCCCTCCGGTCAAGCACGTGTTCATGATCGTGCTCTCCACCGTGGGCTACAAGCAGAGCTTCGGCGCGCGCTCCACCGACCCCTACCTGGCCCGCACGCTGGTCGGGCAGGGCGAACTGCTCCCCAACTACTACGCGGTCACGCAGGGCTCGCTGGCGAACTCGATCGCGCTGATCAGCGGCCAGGGCCCGACCGAGCAGACCGCCGGCGACTGCCCCACCTTCGCCGATATCACCCCGGGCACGATCGTCAAGGATGGCGAGGTGGAGGGGAGCGGTTGCGTGTATCCGCTGCGCACGTCAACGCTGGCCGACCAGTTGACCGCCGACGGCCAAACCTGGAAGGCCTACATCGAGGGTGTCGACGGCGGCCCCACCGGGCAGCCGAAGACGTGCCGGCACCCCACGCTGGGTGGCATCGACGCCGACCAGGCGCCGCGCCCGGGTGACCCATACGTGACCTGGCGAAACCCGTTCGTGTACTTCCACTCGCTGATCGACCCCACCACCTGCGCCACCAACGACGTCGGCCTGGCAGCGTTGAAGACCGACTTGAAGTCCGAGCGCGCGACTCCATCGGTCGTCTACATCTTCCCCGGCCCATGTGACGACGGCGATCCTCAGCCATGCGCCACCGGCAAGCCGGCCGGGATGGCGCCGGCCGACGCGTTCCTTCGCACAATCGTGCCGGAGATCGAGCAGTCGGCGGCCTACAAAGCCGACGGCCTGATCGCGATCACCGCCGATCAGGCTCCGCAGACCGGGGCCGACGCGGACCCGAGCTCCTGCTGTGACAACCCCAAATACCCGAACCTGAGCGCCGGACCCGCGGCGCCAAGTGGCCCGACCACCACAGCCACGGCGCCGACCACCGGCACGACGACGACTCCCACGACGTCCACGCCCACGACCACCATCCCCACCACGATCACGACCACGACCACCAGCACCACCACCACCACGACCACCATCCCCACCACGACCACGACCCCGACCACAAGCACCACCCCCACGACGACCACCCCAACGTCATCCGGCGGTCAGGTGACGCCGACGGGAGGCGGCGGCCAGGTCGGTCTGCTGCTGATCTCGAAGTACGTCAAGCCCGGCAGCACCGACACGCTCGATTACTTCAACCACTTCTCGCTGCTGGCCAGCATCGAGGACCTGTTCGGGCTCAAGCACCTCGGATACGCCGCCGACCCCGCCCTGCCACTGTTCTACGGCGGCGTCTACAACGCCTACGGCACCGGCGGCTAAGCTTCCGCGGCCTCAGGCCCGGCGCGCGGTGCCCGCGGCGCGGTCAGCCCCCGCCGGCTCAGTCCCCGCTGCGGCGCCCGTAGAGCAGCTTCAGCATCCGCCGCAGCGCCAGCGTGCGGCCCGGACGGTAGGGGAACATGAACGGCTCGCGCTTGAGCGCATAACGCGTGATCAGCAGCGACTGGACCTTGGTGTACTTGCGGATCCCATTGGCGCCGTGCCGGGTCCCCATCCCGGAGGCCTTCCAGCCCCCCATCGGCAAGTTCAGCGCGGCGTAGTTCATCTGGGCGTCGTTGACGCACACCGAACCCGCCTGCAGCCGCCGCGCGATCGCCTCGCCGCGCTTGACGTCGCCCGTCCAGACGCTGGCCTGCAGCCCGTACTCCGAGTCGTTGGCCAGCCGGACCGCCTCGTCGGCGTCGGCAACCCTCATGATCGGCAGTGTCGGCCCGAAGGTCTCCTCCTGCATGCACTTCATCGAGTGATCAACGTCGACCAGCACCGTGGGCTCGTAGAAGCGACCCGGGCCGGGCCGGGAGTGCCCGCCGGTCAGGACCTTGGCGCCCTTCTCCACCGCGTCGCGCACATGGTCAGCCACGATCTCCAGCTGAGGCGGAAAGATCACCGCGCCGACTTCGACCGTCCCCACGCCCTGCGGCGCCCCCTGGCGCAGCTTGAGGACGTTGTCGGTCACCTTGCGGACGAACTCGTCGTAGATGGGCGACTCCACGTAGCAGCGCTCGATGGAGATACACACCTGGCCGGCGTTGTTCATCGAATAGAACGCGGCGGCGTTGGCCGCCCGGTCGAGGTTGGCGTCGGCGCAAACGATCATCGGGTCCTTGCCGCCGAGCTCCAGGTAGCAGGGCACGAGCTTCTCCGCCGCCGCCCTCATCACGGCCCGGCCGGTCTTGGTCGAGCCGGTGAACATCACGCAGTCGACCTGTTCGATCAGCGCCGCGCCGGTCGCCCCATCGCCGGTGGCGACCTGGAAGACGTACTCGGGCAGACCGCACTCGCGCATCATCTCGGCCATCAGCAGCGAGCTGAGCGGCGTGACCTCGCTGGGCTTGAGGATCACGCTGTTGCCGGCCGCCAGCGCGGGGATGCAGTCGCCGAACGAGTTGGCGATCGGATAGTTCCACGGCCCGATCACGCCGATCAGGCCGACGGGTGCGTAGCGGATGGTCAGCTTCTTGCCCGCCGCTAGGGGGTTGTTCCAGGACGGCAAACGCTCGTCGGCGAGATACCCGGCCGCCTCCTTGGCCCAGAATCCGAGCGCGGTCATCGTGTAGCCGAAGTCGGCCAGCTGAGCATCCTCGTGGGTCTTGCCGGTCTCCGAGACGACGATGTCGATCACCCGATCGGGGTTGTCCAGCATCCACTTCTGCGCGCGGCGCAACACACGCGCGCGCCCGTCGAACCCGAGCTCCTCCCAGCCCGGCTGGGCAGCGCGGGCCCGGCCGGCCATCGCTTCTAAGTCCGCCGCCGACAGGACGGGGACGGTGGTGATCTGCTCGCCGGTCGCCGGGTTCTCGACAGCGATCGTCGTCGCGGAGTCGGTGCAACCGGCCGTCGTCTGCTCGACGCTAGCCATGGCTAAGCCGGATCCAGCTCGATCGACTCGATCTTCGGCGGGTCCTTGGGCCGGTCCTGCGCGCCGGTTGGAACAGCCTCGATCGCGTCCACGGCATCCATCCCCGCGGTCACCTGCCCGAACACCGTGTGATTACCGTCCAGCCAGGGGGCGCTGTCGGCGGTGACGATGAAGAACTGCGAGCCGTTGGTGTTGGGCCCCGCGTTGGCCATCGCCAGAGCGCCGCGGACGATCTTGTGCTCGTTGAACTCATCCTCGAATGTGTAGCCCGGGCCACCGGTACCGGTGCCCTGGGGGCATCCGCCCTGGATCATGAAGTCAGGGATCACGCGATGGAAGATGATCCCGTCGTAGAAGTGCTCGCCGGCGAGCTTACGGAAATTGAAGACGGTCTTGGGCGCGGCGTCGTCGAACAGCTCGAGCGCGATCGTGCCGTGGGTCGTGTTCATGTTGGCTGTGCTCATGCGCCTGACACTACCCGCGATCCGGGTGGATCGTCGCCGCCCGGACCGCGGATCGCGTCAGCCCGACTGCAGAGCTAGTGGCCGCTCCCCCTAAATACGCTCGCAATCGAGCGGCCGCACTTACGGGGACGGCCACTAGCTATGGCTAGCCGTTGCTGGCGGTCTGCAGGGCGTTGATCATGGTCGCCACGTCGACGGTGGGCGAGCCGGTCGAGGCGGCGTCGTCGCAGCTGACGGCGGCGCTCTGGGCAGTTGTGGTCGCCGGGGCCGGCAACGCCAGCGGGATCGTTCCGGCCTGGGTGTGGGTGCCCTTCTCCACGATCAGGCTGCGGGTCAGCGATGTGCCGTTGGCGGTCAACGTGCAGTCGACCTCCACCTGATTTCCGCTCGCCCCGGTGATCTGAACGTGCAGGTAGGCGAGCGCCAACAACGGCGAGCCCGCCGGAAGCGGCTTGCTGGCGATCGGCGTCGCGCCCGATCCAAGGGTGGTCGTCGACGAGTTGCGGAAGAGCGATTGCAGACGCATCGCGTCACCTCCGAGGGTTGTAGCGGACCCGCTTTGCGCGGGCTGTCAGAGAGCCCAACACGGTCGCGAGGCCCGAAGTCGCGCCGACGGCCGACCAGCTGACAGCGATCTGACAGACCGGGGCAGCAGCGACGGCCGCCCAAGTCCGCGCCCTCCAGGACTCAGCTCTTGGCCGGCTCGATTCGCAGCGTGTGCCCGCGCACCTCGGTCCCGCCGGTGAGTTGGACCACCCGGCTGGCCTCGACCTCGGGCACATCGACGAACGCGAAGCGCTCCAGCACGCGAACATTGGAGACGGCCTCGCCGTCGAGCCCCGTGGCGGCGGTGATGGCGTGGACAATGTCCGACGGCTCCAGCCCGGCGGCACGACCCCCGGAGAGGATCAGCTTGCGCGGCGGCCCGGCATCACCGTTGGCCGAGACCCGCGGCTTGGAGTGGCGCCGCGGGAGCGCCTTGACCGGGGTCGGCGCGACATGCGCACCCTTGACCCAGGGTGACAGCTTGACGCCCGCGTGGCGCTCGATCGCCTGGATGTCGCGCGCCTGGCGGGGCTCGTAAAACGTGATCGCGCGCCCGCTTCGCCCGACGCGGCCGGTTCGCCCGATCCGGTGGACGTAGACGTCGGGTGACATGGGCACGTCGAAGTTGATCACGTGCGAGATGCCGGAGATGTCGAGCCCCCGGGAGGCCACGTCGGTGGCGATCAGCAGCGGCAGGCGACCATCCTTGAATGAGATCATCACCCCGTCGCGAGCGCCCTGGGTCATGTCGCCGTGCAGCGCCTTGACGTTCATCCCCTTGTCACGCAGCGAGCGATACAGCTGTTCGCAGCGGATCTTGGTGCGCACGAACACGAGCGCCTGCTCAGGACGCTCGGCCTCGAGCACCGTCGCCAGCGCCTCGGGCTTGTCCCGCGGCGAGACCTCAAGCGCGAACTGCTCGACGGTGTCCACTGTCAGGGTGTCGGTCTTGACCTTGACCGTGACCGGGTGATACAGGTACTGATCGGCCAGCCGCTTGATCTCGGGCGGTATCGTCGCCGAGAACAGCGCGGTCTGGCGACTGGAGGGAGTCAGCGACAGAATTCGCTCCACGTCTTCCAGAAAGCCGAGGTCGAGCATCTCATCGGCCTCGTCGAGCACGACGAACCGGCACGAGTGCAGCATCAGCGAATGACGGGAGATCAGGTCCTTGACTCGCCCGACCGTGCCGACGACCACCTGGCCTCCAGCCCGCAGCTGGGCCTGCTGGCTGCGGATCGGCGCGCCGCCGAAGACCGCCACCACGTCGACGCCCTTGCGCTTGCCGTACGCGCGCAGCGCCTGGGTGACCTGGATGCAGAGCTCACGCGTCGGGGTCAGCACCAATCCCTGAACGTCATTCTCGGACGGGTCGACGTACTGAAGCATCGGCAGGCCGAAGGCCGCCGTCTTGCCCGAGCCGGTCTGCGCCTGCCCGATCACGTCGAGTCCCTCCAACAGCGGCGGGATCGCCTGCTCCTGGATCGGACTCGGAGCGTCGTAGCCGACATCTCCGATCGCGGCGAGGATGTCAGGAGCGAGTCCGAGGTCTGCAAACGTGGTCATCAACCTCGGACGATAGACGGCGGCGGACGCAACCGCCTCTTTGTGGCCTCAGATCCTGCGTAAATCGATCACCGCGCAGCCCCAGCGTCGATCCAATCCAGGCCCGCCGGATCAGACTGACGAACGGTCCAGGCGGACCGCCTTTGACGACTGGCAGGCGCTTGACGACGCGATCATTGTTGTTATGCTTAGGAACCGAATGGTTCGGTACCTAATCATTCCTGGGGACGACCTTGACTGACGATCCTGACCGGATCGACGCCTACGTCTGGCGGATCAGCGCTGTGGTGATCGTCGGATCGATCATGTCGATCCTCGACACGACGATCGTCAATGTCGCGCTGGACACGCTCGGGCGCGAGCTGCACTCCTCGATCGCCGAGATCCAGTGGGTGGTGACCGGCTACATGCTGTCGCTGGCGGCGGTGATCCCGATCACCGGCTGGGCAGCGCGCCGCTTCGGCGCCAAGCCGGTGTACATAGTCTCGGTGGTCCTGTTCACGGCCGGGTCGGCGCTCTGCGGTCTGGCGACCTCGGCCACCGAGCTGATCGTGTTCCGGGTGCTGCAGGGGATCGGCGGCGGAATGATCCTGCCGATCGGCCAGCTGATGATGGCCGACGCCGCCGGACCCAAGCGGATGGGGCGCGTAATGAGCATCGTGGCGGTCCCGGCGATGCTCGCCCCGATCCTCGGCCCGACGATCGGCGGGTTGATCCTCGACAACGCCAGCTGGCGCTGGATCTTCTTCGTCAACCTCCCGATCGGGATCGCCGCAGTGGTCGCCGCGCTGCGGGTGCTGCCGCGGATCGCGCCCGGACCCTCTGACCGGCTGGACTACCTGGGCCTTGCGCTGATGGCCACCGGGCTGCCCCTGGTCACCTATGGTCTGGCCGAGATCGGGATCACCGGCAGCTTCGTTGCCGCCAAGGTGGTGATCCCGGTCATCGCCGGCCTGGCGCTGGTGGCCACCTTCTCGGTCCACGCGTTACGGGTGCCCAAACCGCTGCTGGACCTCCGGCTCTACCGCCGGCCGACGTTCGCCTCGGCCTCGATTGCGATGTTCTGCCTGGGGGCGGCGCTGTTCGGCGGGATGATCCTGCTGCCGCTTTACTGGCAGGGCGTTCGCCACATGAACGTCGTCGACACCGGCCTCCTGACGGCACCGCAGGGGCTTGGCGCCGCGCTCGTGATGCCGCTGGCCGGCAAGCTGTCTGACCGGATGGGCGGTGGCCCGCTGGCCCTGTTCGGAGTGATCCTGACCACCGTCGCCACAGTGCCGTTCGGCCTGATCGGCGACCACACCTCGATCGTGTGGCTGTCGTTCGCGATGCTGCTCCGCGGCACCGGGATCGGGTTCGCGTTCATGCCGGCGATGGCGGCCGCGTTCGCGTCGCTGGAGCGCTCCGAGCTGGCACACGCCACGCCGCAGCTCAACGTGCTGCAGCGCGTAGGCGGCTCGATCGGCACTGCTCTGCTGGCGGTGGTACTGCAGCGTGCGCTGACCGGCGTGCATACGCTGTCGGGCGCGGCATCGGCCTACGGCACCGCGTTCTGGGCCTCAGCCGGGATCACCGCGCTGGCGATCGTGCCGTGCGTGATCCTGATGCGCGCCGAGCGCGCGGCGCGAGCGGCCAGCTCGAAGGCCGCGCCGCCCGGGGCGCTCGGCGAGGCGATGGCGGCGTGATGACCCCGGCGGCGATGGAGCGCAGGGCGGAGGTCGACCCAGAGCCGGCGGGAGTCCCAGAGGCCGGCCTCGAGCCGCTGGCCAGGGTCGGGCGATCGTTCAAGGCCGCGATGGGTGCTGTGCGGCGCCTGCGCGGCCGCGACACCCATCGTCCGGGGCAGCTCAGCTACGCCCAGTATGGGCTGCTGTTCGGGCTGGCCGAGAGCACCGGGCTGTCATCTCGTGAGCTCGCCTTCGCGGCCGATCTGTCCCCTGCCACCGTGACGCCGATGCTCGATCATCTCGCCGCCGCAGGGCTCGTCGATCGGACCCGTTCAGAGAGTGACAAGCGGGTCGTGATGGTTTCACTGACCGAGCGCGGCCGCGCCGTGGTCCAGGAGCGCCATGCGCGCCTCGAGCCGCGCTGGCGGGCGGCGTTGCAGGAGTTCAGCCACGACGAGCTGCTGACCGCCGCCCGGGTGCTTGACCGCCTGGCGGCGCTGTTCGACGACTTCGACGACAACCAGGCGTAACCGGTGACCGCGCGAAGCCGCGCGTACCGATCGGGCGCCCTCAGGTGCCGAAGCTCACGACCCCATCCAGATGCGGCGTGCCCTGCTTGGCGTCACGGACCCCGAACCGGATGCCGTGATCCGACGTCGCCTGGGCGAACTGCACCGTCGCGGGCAGCAGGATCGGGCGCCGGAAGGACACCTCGACGGCGAACGCTTCGGGCAGCCGCCGGCCCAGCGCCGCCAGGCAGCGCGCCTTGGTCCACATGCCGTGGGCGATCGCGCTCTTGAAGCCGAATAGACGGGCGCTGAGCGTGTGGACGTGGATCGGGTTGAGGTCGCCTGACACCGAGCCATAGCGGCGGCCGAGGTCGCCGGGCAGGCGCCAGGTGGCGCTGGCAGGCAGCTCCTCGCCGGCCGCGGTTGCGGTCGCGCCGCGTCCGCGCTTGCCGTCGCCCCCGGCACCGTCACCGTCACCGGTACCCGAGCGTCCGCCCCGCCGCAGGTTCGTCGAAAGCTCTTCCCAGACCAGCTCTTCGCCCACCCGCGCCTCCGAGCAGATCGAGAACTGCCGCCCGCGCGGGTGCGCCTGAACCGGCGTGGCCCAAACGCGCAGTGAAAGCCGCTCGCCCGCGTCCAGCGGGCGGTGCTGAACGATCCGGTTGGCGATGTGCACCAGCCCGATCGCGGGGAACGGGAAGTGCCCGTCGGTCATCAGCGCCAGGTGCAGCGGAAACGCGAGCATGTGCGGGTAGGTGGTGGGCAGGCGATCGCTGAGTGCGAAGCCGCACACCCGGTCGTAGGCCGCCAGCCGGTCGCGGTCGATCCCCACGTCGCTCAGGGTCAGTGACAGCTCGGGAATCCGGTCGCCTCGGCCACCTCCGCCGACGAACGGCAGCCGCGACGCGCCCGGGATCATCGCCACCCCCGCCCGCGCGAATAGGGCCGTCATCGAAGGGCTGCTGCGCAGCTCACGCTCGGCCATCGCTCACGCTCCCAGCAGGCTCTGACCGCAGACCCGGACGACGTTGCCGGTGACCCCGGCCGAGGCCGGGCTGGCCAACCAGGCGATCGCCTCGGCCACGTCGACCGGCAGGCCCCCCTGCGAGAGGCTGTTCATCCGGCGGCCCGCCTCGCGGATGGCGATTGGCATCGCCGCGGTCATGCTCGTCTCGATGAACCCCGGCGCTACCGCGTTGAGCGTCACACCGCGCTTGGCCAGCGCCGGCGCCCACGCCTGCACGAACCCGATCACACCTGCCTTGGATGTCGAGTAGTTGGTCTGACCCGCGTTGCCGGCGATGCCGCTGATCGAGGAAACGCACACGATGCGCCCGTTGGGATGCACAGCCTCGTGCTCGAACAGGGCCTTGTCGATCCGCTGCGGCGCGGCCAGGTTGATGTCGATCACCATTTGCCACACGTCCCGGCTCATCCGTCCCAGCGTCTTGTCGCGCGTCACGCCGGCGTTGTGCACGACCACGTCGACCCCGCCGTGTTGCTCGGACAGGTGCGTGGCGATCGTCGCCGGCGCGTCGGGATCGGTGATGTCGGCGGTCAGCGAGGACCCACCCAGAGGCCCCACGACGGCCGACAGCTCGTCGCCCATCGCCGGTACGTCGAGTCCGACGACGTGCGCGCCGTCTCGGGCCAGCACCTGCGCGATCGCCGCGCCGATCCCCCGCGCCGCGCCGGTGACCAGCGCCAGCTTGCCGTTGAGCGGGGCCTGCCAGTCGATCGCCGCCGACTTGGCCGTCGCCGGGCCGATCCTCACCACCTGACCGGAGACGAAGGCCGACCTTGGCGAGAGGAAGAAGCGCAGGCTGGACTCGAGCTGCTTCTCGGCCCGTGGGCGCACGTACAGCAGCTGGGCGGTCGCGCCGTGCTTGACCTCCTTGCCGACCGCCCGCACCAGGCCCTCCAGCGCCCGCTGGGCGATCGCCTGGGGTGGGGCGGCGCAGTCCTCGGGCGGCGTACCGAGCACGATCACGCGCCCGCTGGAGGCGATCCGGCGGATCGTCGGATGGAGGAACCCCCAGGCGTCGACAAGCCGGTCGCTGGAATCGATCCCGGTGGCGTCGAACACCAGCGCCTTGAAGCGCTGCTCGGTCGGCGCGTCGGGATTCCAGATGCCGGCCTCGAGCATGGCGTCGGCGGCAGCACTGCGTACTCGCTCGTCCATCGAGGTCACCACGTCGGCCTCGATCGCCGCCAGCACCGCGGTGATGGCACCGGCCAGCCGGCCGCCCGGCGCTCCGTCGAGCAGCACGGTCCCCGCGATCACCGGCTGACCCGGCCGGTAGCGCTCCAGCGTGGGCGGGTTGGGCAGCCCTAGCTGCTTGGTCACGACACGGCCGATAGGGGTGTTGACGAGTTGCTGGTAGCGGTCGGTCATTGCGCGGCCTCCATGATCGCGGTGATTCCCAGTCCGCCGGCGGCGCAGATCGAGATCACACCCTTGCCCGAACCCTGCTCGTGCAGCGCCTTAGCCAGCGCGGCGACGATCCGCCCGCCGGTGGCGCCGAACGGGTGCCCGGCCCCGAGCGAGCCGCCGTGCACGTTGAGCTTGTCGCGATCGATCGCGCCCAACGGCTGCTCGAGTCCCAGCCGCTCGCGGCAGAAGACCGGGTCCTCCCACGCCTTCAGCGTGCACAGCACCTGGGCCGCAAACGCCTCGTGGACCTCATAAAAGTCGAACTCGCCCAGCCGCACTCCCGCCCGTGCCAGCATCTTGGGCATCGCGTAGGCGGGCGCCATCAGCAGGCCCTCGCGCTTGTGCACGTGATCGACCGCCGCCGTCTGGGCCGCGGTCAGGAAGGCCAGCACTGGGAAGTCGTGGGCGGCGGCCCATTCCTCGCTGGCCAGCAGCACCAGCGATGCGCCGTCGCTGAGCGGGGTGCAATTGCCCGCCGTCATTGTCCCCTCGGGTCCCCCGAACACCGGCCGCAGCTTGGCCAGCTTCTCAACGCTGGAGTCCGGACGCAGGTTCTGATCGCGCTCCAGACCCAGGAACGGAACCACCTGATCGTCGAGCCAGCCGGTCTCATAGGCGGCGGCGAGGCGACGGTGGCTGGCCACCGCCAGCTCGTCCTGCTCCTCGCGGCCGATCCCCCACTCGGTGGCCATCAGCGCCGTGTGCTCGCCCATCGAGAGTCCGGTGCGCGGCTCCGCGTTGCGCGGGATCTCGGGTACCAACTGCTGGGGGCGCAGCCGGGTCAGCGCGCGCAGCCGGGCGGTGTTGGACTTCGTCCGGCTCAGCTCGAGCAGCAGCTGACGCAGATCCTCGTTGATCGCCAGCGGGGCGTCGGAGGTGGTGTCGACACCGCCGGCGATACCGGCGTCGATCTGCCCGAGCGCGATCTTGTTGGCCACCAGGATCGTCGCCTCCAGACCGGTGCCGCAGGCCTGCTGGACGTCGTAGGCGGGGGTTTCCGGGGCGAGGTTCGATCCCAGCACAGATTCGCGCGTCAAATTGAAATCACGGCTGTGCTTGAGCACGGCGCCGGCGGCGACCTCGCCGAGCACCTCACCTTGCAGCCCAAACCTGGTCACCAGCGCATCGAGCGTCGCGGTCAGCATGTCCTGGTTGGAGGCCTTCTCATAGGGGCCATTCTGGCGGGCAAACGGGATCCGGCTGCCGCCCAGTACGGCAACGCGACGCGCACTTGCGTTCATTCCAAAGCTCCTCGCTCGCGTAGTTACACCACCGTAGTTTACTAACTTACGGTGCTGTAGCCGGGATCTCCGCCAGAGCTCTCGCCACCAGCAGGGTCAGAGGCTGGTCGGAAAAGCAAACGCATGATTCGCTTTTCCGACCGGCCTCGCTCACCACGCATCGTCAGCCTTGGTGGCGGTCGTCAGCGCGCCGCCGGCGGTGGCCCGCCGCACCAGCGCCGGGGCCAGTAAGCGAAGCGCCGCACCGATCCAGTAGTAGCGCGGGACGTAGCGCTCGGCCTTCCCGCCCGGCCCCGCCTCCACGATCGCCTCGGCGACCACCTCAGGCGAGGAGACCAGCCAGCGCGTCGCCGCGCGGGCGATCAGCTCGGCGGCCGGGAAGCCCTCGGTCCTGACGAACCCCGGCAGGACGAGGCCGACGTGCACCCCGTGCGGGCGCTCCTCGGCGTGCAGCGCATCGCTCCAGCCGGCCAGCGCGAACTTGCTGGCCGAGTAGGCCCCCGAGTCGGGCCGCGACACACGGCTGGCGGTGCTCCCGACGTTGACGATGGAGATTGGCGGGCTGGCGCCCGCTTGTTTGCCGGCGGTGGCTCGCAGCAACGGCAGAAGCGCCTCCGTCAACCGCACCGGCGCCTCGAAGTTCAGCTTCATGTGGCGCTCGACGTTGGCCCAGCCGGTCTCGGCGAAGCGACCGCGCCAGGCGGCGCCGGCGTTGTTGACGAGCAGGTGCAGCTCGCCGTGCTCGCGCGCCACGACATCTGCCACCGCCTGCGGGGCACCCTGCTCGGTCAAGTCCAACGCGATCACTGTGACGTCGCCGAGCTCGCCGGCCAATGCCTCCAGGCGCTCCTGCCGACGCGCCACCAACACCAGCCTGGCCCCCGGTTCGCGGGCCAGCCGGCGGGCCGTGGCCTCGCCGATCCCGCTGGAGGCGCCGGTGATCAGAGCGATGAAGGCCACGCGGGGCAGCGTACCCGGCAACGTGCACCGACCCGGACTACGACCCGGACTACGACGCGGACCTCCGGTCCGGAGCAGGCCCACGTCAGACCTCCGGTCCGGAGCAGGCCCGCGTCAGACTTCCGGCGCGTGCATGGTGCGGTCACCGGGGTCCTCGTTGCGCCCGTCACGGGTAGCCCTTGGCCCTCGAGGCCGACCCCCTGGGCCGGCTCAGGTAGGTACGCGTCAGTGCCTCGGCCAGTGCCCGCTTGCGGCCCTGGGAGCTGCCGCGCCAGGTGACCGACACCGTGATCAGCCGGATCCCGTCGGTGGCCATCAGTTGCGTCTCGGCCGGGAACCAGTCGGCCTCGATCCCGAGCCCGGTGACCGCCTGCGGGGCGGCGATCATCCTCGAGACAGTGAACTTCTGAGCGGCCTCGATCGCCGCCCGCTCAAGCACGAAGTAGGGCTGCGGCCCGTTGTCGACGTTGGCGGTGGCCTCGACGCGCGTCTTGCGGGCGACACGAATCCTGAACGAGCACTGGGGCATCGAGTTGTTGCCGGTGGAAGCGGCCAGGGCGATCCGCCCGGTTGGCACGGCCAGGAAGCGGGCCATCGCCCGGCGGGCGCTGGGGAGGCACGGCGTGGCCGGCGGCCGGGTGAAGGCATGTGCGTGCGTAGCGGTCCGGGCGGACTTGGCGGGAGCGGCGAGACCTGAGTGCCCGCACGCGCACAGCAACAGCACGACGAGGCCGATTCCCACGGTGCGAAAGGTAAACCGCGTCATCGGCACCGGGCTAACCAAAGTCCAGGCTCGCCCGTACTCGCAGCGCGAGCTCGAGTTCAAAGCGGCCGTTGGGTGTGTTCAGCATCTCGCCCAGCAGCTCACGCAAGCGGCCGATGCGGTAGCGCACGGTCTGGGGGTGGACGTGCAACTGGGCGGCGATCGTAGGCGTGTGGCGCTGGTGGGCCAGCCAGGCGGCCAGCGTGGCCAGCAGCCGCTCGCGCTCGGGCGCCGGCAGTGGCGCGAGCGCGGCCAGCCGCCCTGAGACCAGCGCCCGCGCCAACTCGCCGTCTCGCAGCAGGATCAGCTCGGCGAGGTGGTCCTCGGCTCGGAGCGGATCCGCTCGCGGCAGCGCACCCTGCTGGAAGAGTGCGAGCGTGAGCCGAGCCCACCGCAGCGAGCGGTGCGCGTCACGCGGGGACACCGTCGGGCCTAGCGCGGCCACCTCCCCCGCCGGGTCGAGCCCGATCGGCTCGCCGCTCAGCGCCCGCGCCAGCCCGGCACGCCGTCCGGGGCCGTCGGGGTCGGGCAGCACCAGCCAAGCGCCGCCGGCGTCGGCCCCCACCAGTGCGTCGAGGTGCAGCCGGCGGGCGATCGGGCCGGCGTCCTCGCCGGCCAGAGCCAGCACCGCCAGCTGCAGGGGAATCGGCCAGCGCGCCAGCTCGGCCGCGCGGGCGACCGCCTCGGCATCCTGCCCGGCCGGGTCGAGCAGCAGCGCGGCGAGCCGGCGACGCCGGCGCTCGCGCTCCCCGCCTGATCGGACTGGATCCGCAGATAACCTTCCACCACGTCGGTGGCGAGCTCGTCGCCGTAGAGGAAGATCGCCTCGACCAGCGCGATCGCCTCCGGCGCCGAGACCCCGGCGCGGGAGGCGAGCTCGGCCGCGCCGCGCCAGGCCGCGCGCGTGCCGACCCTGAACGCGGCTCGCAGGTCGTCGAGGCTGCGCCCGGCCTGGAACTCTGCCTCCCCCAGCCGGCGCCAGACCTCATCCGTGACTCGCCCGGGACGGATGCCGTGCTCCAGCGCGTCCAGGAAGGCCCGAATCGCCTGCTCGATTCCGAGCCGGATGCCCATCCCTTCGGGCGCTGCCAGCACGTCTCCGTAGACCGCGCTCTGCGCGCGGACCGCTGCGACGATCCTGGCGACCAGCGTGTCAAGCTCGTCCCGGACCACGGCGATGGTTTCCGGCGCCAGGCGCTCCGCCGACCAGGACTCGGCCTCCATTGTCAGATTGTGACAAGCAGAGCGGGCAACGACGTGCGATCGGGCGGAGCGGGCGGCGGTTGGCGTGCCGTAGCGTGCGCTGGCAATAGCCCCGCCGAGAGGAACACGATCCGATGGCCGCGCCGACACCGCGTCGCAGGATCACCAAGACCCACGATCGCATCGCTGCGCTGGGCTGGGCTGGGAGCCCGACTACCACCAGCCCGTCGTCCGCTACCCCACCCGCTACCGGTTCCCGCACAAGGCCAAGGACCCGATGCGCCAGATCATGCGCGAGTACCTGCCGATGGAGCTCGAGAAGGACGAGCGCGTCTACGGCGGCCACGACGCGGCGGTTCGCGCGGGCATGGCTGGCAAGGCCAACGAGCGCTGGCTGGAGATTCTCAAGCCGTTCATCTTGATCACCAACTACGCTGAAGTGGCGGCCGGCCGCTGCATGTCGATGCTGATGAGCGCGGTGCCCAACAATGAGCTGCGCAACGGCTACCACGTGCAGTTCGTCGACGAGATCCGCCACACCGGGCTGCAGATGGCGCTGGCGCGCTGGTACGCCAAGAACGTCCCGGACCCGGCAGGCTGGAACCTGGGGCCCAAGGCGTTCTCAGGTTCGGTGCTGACCAACCCGGGGCTGAACATGCTGTCGCACTTCATCGTCGGGGACCCGATCCAGTGCGCGTTCACGTTGCAGGTGGTGGCCGAGACCGCGTTCACCAACATCGTGTTCGTGGCCACCCCAGACGTGGCCGCGCGCAACGGCGACTTCACCCTGCCGACCACTTATCTGTCGGTGCAGTCGGACGAGGCCCGCCACATCTCAAACGGCTACGCGACGCTGCTGACCGTGCTCCAGGACGACCACAACGCACCGCTGATCGAGCGCGACCTGCAACAGGCATTCTGGATCAACCACGCGTTCATCGACGTGTTCTCGGCGGTGGTGACCGAGTACTTCTCCCGGGACCGCTCCGACCCCGAGTGCTTCATCGACAAGTGGGACCGCTGGGTCCGCGATGATTGGCACCGCGCCTACATCATGAAGCTCGGCAAGCTGGGGCTGGACATCCCGCCGGACATGTTCGAGCGCGTGCGGGAGCGGTTGGTGGCCGGAATCCACCATCGGCACGCGATCCTGGCGTTCGCGGCCTGGCCGCTGAGCTTCTGGCGCTTTGATGCGCTGGACGAGCGCGATTTCGAATGGTTCGAGGACAAGTACCCGGGCTGGTATGCCGAGTACGGATCCTTCTGGGAGGCGTTTCGCCAGGGCAGCGACCCGGCGGCCGGCTTCCTGCCGCTTGACTTCATCAACATGGCGCCACCGTTCTGCTGGACCTGCCAAGGCTCTTGTGTGAGCGAGGCCTACCGCCGCCACAAGGTGATACCGGACCCACCCACCCGCACCCGCTTCTACTGCTCAAAGGAATGCCAGTGGCTGGATGAGTCAAATCCGGGCCGCTACACCGGCGATCGCAACTACCTGGACCGCTATCACGGCTGGGAGGCCTCGCAGGTGATCTCCGATCTGGGCTTCGTGCGGGCCGACGGCGAAACCCTGATCGGCCAGCCCCACCTGCGCGCGCAGCGGCGCTGGACACTGTCGGATATCCGCGCGCACAACCTCAAACTGTAGAGCCCCAACATCCGCGTCGCGCACGAGCTGGGGTTGCCCAGCGGGGACTGGAGTGGCGTTCCCACCGGAAACGGTCCCCCCCCGGTGCCACTGGACATCGCCCAGGGAGTGTTGTGAGCCCGCCGGTCAGACCTAAGCCGCCGGCAGTCGCGCAGAGGGCGTTGTGAGCCCGCCGGTCAGACCTAAGCCGCCGGCAGTCGCGCAGAGGGCGTTGTGAGCCCGCGGGTCAGACTCGAGCCGCTGGGCGAGGAGCTGGACTGCGCGGCGCACGAGACGGTGCTCGATGCCGCCTTTCGCCAGGGCTACAACCTCGCCTACGGCTGCCGGGAGGGGCAGTGCTCGGCGTGCAAGTGCTACCTGCTGGCCGGCGCGGTGGCGCTTAACCCAGAGCGTGCAGTAGAGACCGCGCCCCCGATGGGCGGGGGCGCGGAAACGTCC
>CALAQT010000041.1 GCA_937888775.1 uncultured Actinomycetes bacterium
CGGTCGCGCGCCAAGGTCGAGCTCGCCCTGGCCAAGGGCAAGGACCTCTACGACAAGCGCGAAACGATCCGCAAGCGCGACATGGCCCGCGACGTGCAGCGTGAACTGCGTGAGGTCAGCCGCTGAGGAGGGCCGGTCGCGGGGGCTGGAGTGCGTCTCGCTGGATCATTTAGGGTAGGTTTGAGCGCATGTCGATCGGCGCATCCTTTGCCGTCATCGCGGTCGGGGCGATCCTCAAATGGGCAGTCACGGCTCATGTGAGCGGGATCGACCTGCAGACGACAGGCACGGTGCTGTTCATCGTCGGAGTGATCTCGCTGCCCCTGTCGCTGCTGTACACGTTCTACTGGACCCAGCGCAGCCGCGACGACGACGACTCGCGCGCGATGCGCCCGCCTCCGGGTCTCTGACCGGGGCGTTTGACCGGCGACGGCGCGCGGCCCAGCGTCAGGCGATCGTGAGCGGCAGGTTGGTCGCGTGCATCCCGACGACCAGCGCCACGATCAACGCGAGGTAGACGACAGCCACGACGCCGCGGTTGCGCGGGCTGACCCGGTAGTAGTCGGCTTGCTTCGCGCCACCCACCCGACGCAGCTTGAGCCGCTTGTAGGTCTCAAAGCCCGCCAGCAGGACGATGATCAGGATGATCGGATTCGGGAAGGCGATCGCCAACCCCAGCGTTGCGAAGAAGCCGACGATCCACATCCAGGGCGACATCGCCGCCATCGCCCGCCCACCGTCGAGCGGGACCACGGGCATCAGATTGAAGAGGTTGAGGAACAGGCCCGTGAAGGCCAGCGCCTGCCAGAAATCGTTGCCGGTTGCGTGCCAGATCACCAGGCAGACGGCGCAGCCGATGCTCCCCAGGACCGGGCCCGCGAGCCCGACCCGCGCCTCGGCGAGCGCATTGTCGCCCAGCGACCGGGCGCTGATCACCGCGCCCATGAACGGGATGAACATCGGCGCGCTGGCCTTGATCCCCTCACGGCGAAGGGCGATCACGTGCCCCATCTCATGCACGAGCAGCAACAACACGAATCCCAGCGCGAACGGAAAGCCCCACAACGAGCCGTAGGCGACGATCGACACCACCATCGTTCCCGCCGTCGCGAGCAGCTTGAGCTTGGGCAGCACCAGCAGGATCGCCTTGAACTTGGCCAAGAAAGCCAGGATCGCGGCGCCGGCCCCGCCGAGCTTGCGCTTGAAGAACGATGGCCGCTGCGGCTCAAACGGGGGGCTGGATCCGACTGGCTCGCGGTCGGGGACGAGCGGCCGCGCGAACGGCCGGTAGCCCGGGGGGGCCTCGTCCGGCGGTGGCAGCAGTGGCGTGAGCGGTTCCATCACCGTCTGATTCTCGCAGGCCGCGAAGCCGATCCGGCCAGCTCTTACCGTCTCCTTCGTTTTCGGCCCCCGGCCCGAGCCCGGGCGCCCTATACTCAGAAGCAACTTACCCCCGGGGACGACAGGCTTCGACGTGGTTGGCTCGTGGGGGTGGTTGCGAGTCGAGGTTCCGGGTGGCCTCGTAAAACTCCCGGAAAAACAATAAGTGCGGACACGCACAATTTCGCGCTTGCCGCTTAGTCAATAGCTAAGCCGTAAGAGCTCTCGGCGCTCCGCCCGCCCGCGGCGGGGCATTCCGGGATCAACTAGCGGGCTAACTCGGTGAGGTTCGCTCCACCCGATCCGAGGACAGCTTCAGGAGCTGGTTTTCGACAACCCCGCCGGCGAGGCGAGTCGGAGATGAGATCAGAGCGCCGGCTACGCTCGTAGACGCCACCTTTCACGCGACCGCGGACGCGGGTTCAATTCCCGCCGTCTCCACTGATTGCAGCGGGTGCGAAATCCTCGGAATTTCGCCCCGCTGCAGGTGTTTAACGGTGCGAAGGCTGCGGCCGTTCGCACGATGCAGCAAGCTCGTGCTTGAACGTGCAACTGCACATCTTTTGCAAATTTGGCTAAGCTCAACCGTCGATGGCCGACACAGAGCTTCTCACGGTCTCCCAAGCTGCCGAGGCGCTGAGCGCGTCTGGCCAGACCATCCGGAACTGGATCCGCGGCGACCGGCTCCAGGGCGTGCGGATAGGGAATCGGTTTCTGATCCCTCGGTCGGAGGTTGAGCGGCTGCGCGGCGACCGCTCTGCGGTGACGGGCGAGAGTCCGTGGGACATCGATACGGACGAGCCCGGCAAGCCGCTGCCTCGGGCCGGCGATCGCCGGGCGGACGTTGAGCCCGACGAACGACTGTTGGGAGGCTGATGCCCGACTCAGAGCAAGCCTTCCAGGCAGCCCGAGGCGCGTGGCGAGCTGCGCTCCGGAGCTGGGAGAGCAGCCCGGCGAAGCATGACGCTGAGCAGGTTATGCAGACTGGCCTGCACTAGCTCGAATGCGCGCGAGGTGGCGACGATCGCGAGCGCCCCGGATGCGCTTCATCCCAGCGCGCGGGCGCATGGCGTTCACGCGGCAGGTGCCGCGTGAACGCTTCGTGCGCGAGCGATGTCAGCCGTGGATGACGTTGCGAACGGGGTGGATGGTGGGCGGGTGAAGCTCGACGCCGAGGTCGATCAGAACCGGCACAAACCCCTGTGGGCCCCATGCTTCGAGGGCCTCCTGAGACTCCCAGATGTCGAACACCTCGATTTTGCCGTCCGCTTCGAGAGCGAAGTGATCGAGCCTTCCGGTCGGCGCGCCGTGACCGGCCGCGTCAAGCCGGCGGATTGCCTCGTCGTACTTTTCGGGGGTGAAGCCAGGCGGCGCGGCTACTCCGGCGCAAACAGCGCGAGGGTGTTGCCGTCTGGATCCTTGAACCATGCAGATCTACCGATGCCGGCGGTGGTTGCGACATGGTCGACCGTCTTGAGCGCCGGGAAGTCGTAGTCCTCGAACACCACGCCTCTGGCCGCCAGTTCTGCCACGTCGCGCTCGACGTCGCTTGACCAGAACCGGACCTGCGTGTGATCGGCCTGATTAGGGCTGGGCCGTCCGTAAACGAGCACCGTCGTTCCATCGGCTCCCTCGAACAGCAAGTGGTTCGGGATCGTCTCCGGTGACAGCGTCAAACCGACCTTATGCTCATAGAACTCCTGGCTGCGGGCCAGGTCGGTGCTGCACAGCACCGCCGAGATCCTGTTCTTACTCAGCACTGCAACCCCCTCGTTGTCGATCGCCTCGGCGATGGTCATCACGTCCCTTGTTGGTGTATCCGCACCGTTGCTAGAATTATTTATCTTGCAAGACAGATAATTACCAACGGATTCTCTCTTGTCAAGCCAACCCAACCAAGACACCCCGCCCGACCCGCGAGAGGCGTGGCATCGCCTGCTCCAAGTGTCGAGCCGTGTGCTGCGCGAACTCGACCACGCGCTCGATACCCAGGACCGGATCACGATCACCGAGTTCGACGTCCTCATCACGCTGGACAACGCGCCCGCTCACCAACTGCGGATGACCGATCTCGCCCGCGCGACGATGCTCTCCTCCGGCGGGATGACCCGACTCGTCGGCCGACTCGAGCACCGAGGGCTCCTGCGCCGGAACCCGGACCCCGGCGACGCCCGCGCGTTCCGCGCAACACTCACGCCCGACGGCGAGCAGAAACTCGCGCAGGCGAGGGTCACCCACGACGCCGTGCTCGCACGAATGATCGCCCCGCACGCCAGCGCCGCAGATCTCCGGGCCCTTCAACGGACGCTCGGGAAAATCATCAACGGCTGCGATTCCTGACCCCCCAAACATCACACACCACCCCGGGCCTCTCGACGACCTCAAATCCGGGACGGCGGGGGATTCCTCGCGAAGCCACCCGCGCCCCTGCCCGGCGCTCATGAAAGACGCCCTAACCACGGAGTTCCGCGCTTTTCGGCCGGCACAGGGACGCGGCCGGCCAAATCGAGAAGGCTGGGTGTCATGGCGATCACGGCCCGGGAGCGCTCAACGCGGAAGAGCAGCTCGTCGCCCTCGTGGAGCTCAAGGCGTCTAAGCGGGCCGCGAGACCGCTAAACGCGAGATAATCCGCGTGTGGCCTACGACGAGGATCTCGCCAACCGCATCCGCGAACTGGTCGCCACCGGGGACGACGTCACCGAGAAGCGGATGTTCGGCGGCCTGGCGTTCCTGATCGGCGGCCACATGTCCGTGAGCGTCAGCGGACAGGGCGGCCTGTTGCTCCGCTGCGACCCGGCCGAGACCGAAACGCTCCTGGGCAAGCCGAACGCGGGTCCGTTCGAAATGCGCGGGCGGGTGATGGAGGGATGGCTGCGGATAGACGCCGAGGGTGTGCGCACCAAGCGTCAGCTGGAGCGCTGGATCGCCCGAGGCGTGGGTTACGCGCGGTCGCTACCGCCCAAGCGCTGACTAGTGGCCGCCCCGCGGCAATCCGCTCGCATTCGAGCGTACTTACCGGGGACGACCACCGAACCGAACGGCTGTCCCGGCAGTTGACCCAACTCAGGACTGCAGGGGCGACTGATGGGGCAAGGCGGGGACTCCCGTGTCGAGTTTGACGCCGAGGTCGGAGTCGAGCAGTCCGATCAGCGTATGTCGGGCTGAGATGCCAGAACCGGGGGACGCCGCGCTGCTGAGCATCGGCTCACGCCGGCCATGGATCGTTAGCTGCACACCCAAGCAGCCGCTCGGGTCGATGATCGCCACCGCCAGCGGCGCCGTCGGGCTGCCGGCGTAGAACGCCAGCCGGATCCGGGAGCCCCAATCATTCGGACACGCCACGGTTCCGGGCTGCGCAGCGGGGAGCGCGTTGAGGAGCTTTACGACGCTGCGGATCCTCCGTGGGGAGGTGACCTGGAAGGGCGACTGAATGACCGTGGTGCCTCGATCGACGCTGACCTGCAGGCGGTGGGTGCCCGGCGGGATTCGTTCCGACGCGGCCCGCGGCGTGATCCACACGACCTCAGCGTCGGCGCGAAGCCCGGTGCGGCCGCCCGGCAGCGCCACCAACTCGACCACGAGCCACCGCGTGCTCAGCACGCCGGTGATCGCTGGCCACGCGAACCCCACGACCGAGAAGACGGCCCCACGCTTTCCCGTGGTGCCCGAGCCGGTCAGAACCTGCTTGGAGCCCGCCGGGCGGTGTCCCTCGACATAGCTCAAGACCGTCTGCGCCGCGCTCGGGACGACCCACCAGGCGTGATCGTCGACGAGATTGGGAGTCGCTTGACTGGTCCCGGGCCGCGAGAGCGACGAGCCGTCGCCGGCCGGCTCACCGGCTGACCGCTGCGCGCCCGGCGGAAGCGAGAGGCGCATCAGCAGCGGCGCCGCGTCGCTCCGCGCGACGCGCCGGTTGGCCGCC
>CALAQT010000042.1 GCA_937888775.1 uncultured Actinomycetes bacterium
GTCACGTCCGGTTCTCAGAGCGCCCGGGGGCGAAACTCCCCCGGGCGACTCACCTAGCAGTGCACGCTGGGATCTGCGCGGGGGGCGGGCCGAGCCCTGAAAGCGAAGGCCCGTCCCTACCGCGACCACGAAACTTCTCGCCACCCCATCTGTAGGCACACGAGCTTCTCGTCGATCTTCGGGGAGGTCAGCGCCAACGCTCGTGGGGTGCCGTCCGGGGCGAACAGGGCGTGCAGACGGAATCCCCAGAAGTGGCGGCTGTGGCTGGCGCAATAGCCGTAGTCGGCGGCGTTGGCGAGCGCGTCACCGAGGCTCGAGCTCCCGCCGCGCTTGACGGTCTCGCGCGAGCGGGCGCACTCAACCGGGGTCGAGTCGACCAGCAGCAGATCATCGAAGAACCCGGGGCTTTGACGCGCGAAGTGGGCGATCAGCGCCTCGATCTGAGGCGAGAGCCGCAGCCGGCGCTTGTGGAACGCATCGCGGGCGGGCAGATCAGGGAACAGGTGCGCGAGGCGATGGCGAGCGGCCGCCACGAACCGCGGATCGGACGGGATCCCGAGGATCGCCTGCGCGACACACAACGCGACGATCTCCGCATCGGTGATCTTGCGCCGCGCGTTCTCCGGGCGTTTGAGCAGGAAATCGTCGGTCATGCAGTACACAACCGTGAGCAGCAGGTCGAGGTTGGCGTCCATCGAGGCCCTCCCGAGGGTCGGCGCTGGTTACTGAGCACCGCCGACTTCGACCTGCGCTGTTATGTCCCCTCCCAAGCCACAACCCCACCGCAGGCCGTGGCACTACTGACTAGCGCTTGGTGAACCAGAACGCCACGCCGTGGCGCTGGACGCTGCCGAGGCCGGGACAGGTCCAGAGGGGGTCGAGCGCATGGCTCAGCTCGGGGTGCCCGCTGACGTAGTGCGAGGCAAGCTCAATCTCGACGTTGCCGCCCCCGAGGAGGTGTGCAGCGAGCAGATACTGCTCGGAGTAATAGCGTCCGGCCACCTCCGGCGGGTAATCGCTGGGCAGGTACACGTCGTGCACCCCGACCAGTACGCCCGCCGGCAGGGAGGGCAGGACGTCAAGGAAGAAGGCGACGGCGTCGCTGTTCATGAACACGCGATGTGATCCGTCGAAGAACAGGATGTCGCCGGGTGACAGCACGTCGAAGGTGCTCAGCGAGACGGTCTCCAGCGGCCGGCGGATGACCTCGTCACACAGCATGTCTATCTCGGCACGCGGGTGGGGATCGATCGACGTCATCCACGTACCGCATCGTCCGTCGCGCCGGGCGCGAGCCGCGAACTTCGTCGAGTTCCCAGAGCCGATCTCCATGTAGCGCCTCGGCGTACGCGCACGCAGGAAGCAGTAGATCGCGGCGCCGTCGAGACCGGGGAGGAAGTCGTTGACCCACGACGGTTGCGACGGATCGATCGCGCTGACTTCGATTCGGGCCAGGTCGTCGGCGTACGCGGTGAACCGCTGCAGCGTCTGCGCGTAGCGGGGCTCGTCGCGGCCGATGATCTCCGCCAACCCCTGGTGGACGCCGCGGCCATACCCGTAGCGCGGCGCGTTGTCCGCCGTCGGCGGGTACTCGAGGATGAGACAGGACTTGCCGGTGACGCGCTGAAGCACCGCGACGATGAGCCGCATCAGCTGGCGAGCAGCTCGCCTGGCTCTGGTCGGCGACCCCATCCGGCGCCAGTATATTTGGGAGTCAGTCGCGTCCGAGGCCCGCGCGCTCGATGATGAGAACGCACCGCGTTCGCCCAGAGCGACACCGCCATGACCAGCCTGCCCCGACGCTTCACGCGCAACGCACTGAGCAACTACGCGGGCGTGATGGTCTCGCTCGTGCTGGCGGTCGTCGTCACCCCGATCATGATCCGAGGTCTGGGCAAGGAAGGCTTCGGCGTCTGGGGTCTAGCGACCACCGTGGTGCAGTACCTCGGGCTCCTGCAGCTCGGCTTCGGGAACCAGGCGGCGGTCTACCTTGGTCGGGCAGAAGCTCGCCAACCTCGTCAGCAGCTTCACCACCCCCGTCCAGGTCATGTTCTACCCCCACGCCGCGCGGCTCGGCGCCGCCGGGGATCACGAGGGGTTGCGTAAGTCCGTGTTCACGGGCACTCGGATCAGCCTCTCCGTCGCGATGCCGATGATGATGGTGCTCGTGGTGCTGGCCCAGCCGGCGCTGCCCGCCTGGGCGGGACCAGGCTATTCATCGGCGGCGCCGGTGATCGTCTTTCTCGGTGGCGCGACGCTGGTCAACTTGATGGTGAGGACGCTGGTCGACGTCCTGCGCGGCATCGGCAACGTAAAGGCGCCGGCCTTGTTCGGCATCATCTCGACCGGCCTGAACCTGCCGCTGACGATCGTCCTCGGGTTGACGATCGGATTCCAGGGCGTGGCGCTCGCGACCCTGATCGCCGAGGTTGTCGTCGGTTTCGGGCTTTCGATGCCGTATGCGTGCCGGCACACGCAGGTGTCGATGGCGGAGCTGCTCCTAGTAGCACTGGGCGCTCAACTGCTGCCGTCATTGGCGGCGGTCGGTGTGGGTCTGATGCTGGTCCACGTCGGCATCAACGGGGTGGTGGAAGTCATCGGCGCGGGGGCCATCATGCTTCTCGCGTACGCCGGCGTCCTGTCCCTCACCGGCCTCTCGGCTGCTGAGCGGAGGATCGTCTTCGAGCGGCGTGCGCCGAGCCGGCTCCGTCGCATGCACGCGAGCTGACGGCCGACGCGATGGTCCGCGTACTGCTGATCGACCCCTCCTCCCGCGGTGGGATCGCCGCGTACACGGCATTGATCGCCCAGGCGGTGCAGAGCGCCGGTGGCGAGCCGACGGTGCTCGGCGCTCGCGCGCTCGAGGCTGCGACGGATTCGGTCCCACGGCAGCGCCGCCTGCCCGACCAAACGTGGGGCCGGCCGGATGCCATCGGTCCCGGCTTCTACGCCCGCCGTCTGCAGGCATGGCTGCGGTCGGCGCTGGTCGTCGCGGCTACCGTCCGCCGCGGCCAGCCGGACGTTGTCCACTTCCAGGCCGCGCTCAATCGACGCTTCGACGCCTTTCTGCTGCGCCGGCTCAGCCCCCGGCGCCCAGTCGTTGGACGGCCCACGACGTGCTTCCGTTCGAGGGCACCGAGTCCGATCGCGCTCGCTTCGCGGCGATCTACCGGGCAGCTGACCGCGTGATCGTGCACACCGAGCCGACCGCCGACGAGCTGCGCGAGATCGCCGGGGTCGAAGCCGTCGTGATCGAGCATCCGGTGCCCGACAACATCGAACGCATGCCGGCTGACCGCGCGCGGGCTGAGCTCGGACTGCCCGCGGACGGCCGCTTGTTCTGCTCGTTGGGCTTCATCCGCGCCTACAAGGGTTACGGTTTGCTCGCCGACGTCTGGGAGCAGTTGGGTCCGCGCGCGCCGCTCCTGCTGGTGATGGGGGAGCGCCTGGCCGACGACCAGCAACCCGTGCTCGACCGGCTGGCCCGTCACGACCGGGTCGATCTGCGGCTCGGATTCGCCAGCGAGCATGAGCTGCAGCTTGCGGCCTCTGCCGCTGACGCTGCTGCTGCCCTACGTCAGCGCCAGCGACAGCGGGCTGGTCCATCTCGCCCGCGCGACCGGAGCGCCGGTGATCGCCTCCGACACGCCCCAGCTCGCGGCCTCCGTCCGCGCGTCGCAGGCGGGCGATGTGCTGCCGCGGGATGTCAAGACCTGGAAGCGCGCGGTCACCGGACCACTGCCTGCGCCGCCGCCGGTGCCGCCGCCGATCGCCGAGGTCGGCGCCCGTCACCTGCGCCTCTACCGGCAGGTCGTGGCGGCGCGGACAGCGGCGCGACGGCTGCGGCTCGTGCTCTACTCCGACGCCTCGGAGCTCGGCGGAGCCGAGGGCGTCCTGTCCGATCTGGTCTCGGGACTCGACGAGCAGATCGACGTCACGGTGATGGGCAACGACGCCGAGGTGGTGCAGTGGCTCGCCAGGGGCCGCGCCGCGGCGGGGACCTGCGTCGTTCCCGCCGTGCGCGACAAGTCCGATCTGCCGGGGATTCTGACCCACTGGCGCGCCCTGCGCGCGCTCAGGGCGGACATCTTTCAGGCCAACGTGCGCCATCCCTGGTCATGTCAGTACGGGCTGGCCGCGGCGTTGCTGACGCGCGGCGCCAAGGTGGTGGCGCACGAGCATCTGCCGACGCCGCCGACGGCGTCGCTGCAGCGCCGGTTCAAGTGGCTGACGTCTCAGGGTCTGGACGCGCACATCGCTGTCGGCCACCGTTCCGCGCGCGAGTTGGAGCGGCTCATCGGCCTGCGCCCCGGTGCCGTCCACGTGATCCACAACGGTGTGCGGGCTCACAACCGAGTGGCGCGCGAGCGCGCCGGATCCCGACCGGCAATGATCGGCGGTCTGGGCCGGCTCGACCCGCAGAAGGGGTTCGACGTTCTCCTCCGGGCCCTAGCCCTAGCGCGCCTGCCCGGGCTCGCGGTAGATGGTTATGACGGCGTCCGGCTCGGCGATCCGCTGTGCGACGACGTACCCGGCTGCGCGCGTGGCGGCCACCAGCGCCGGCAGTTGCGACACGTCCGACCGGTACAGAGGCGACTGGGGGATCACGACGAAGTTGGCGTGGAACTGCTTCAGAACCGCTCGATAGGCCGACTCGGACGTCGCCCCTTTCGGCAGCAGGATGTCTGCCGCCAAGAGCCGCCGGTTGGCTGCCTGTCTTGCCGCCCACACGAATCCGTTGGCGCTGTAGAGGAGATTCGGTGGTGCCGCGATGAGCGGTGTCGACGCATGCTCGCGATCGGCGTCCGCGACGAGCGTCACCGCCAGTCCCCGCATGCGCCGCTGCCACGTAAGAAGCGGCGCCGGCAGTCGATCCGTCAGACCTCCGAGCGGATACCCGACCGACTGCAGCTCGCTGACCAACAGGTTCGTGTTCTCGATCACCGGCTGCACGCCGAAGCCAGGAACGCGCACCGTCGTCGGCGACGCCAAAGACGGGATCGCGTCTGAGGAGCTCAAGAGCGAGAGCGAGGCCCCCGCGATGGCGCCGGCCGCAAAGGTGACCGTCAGGACCCGGCCGCCTGCCCTCCCGCCGACCGCGAGCCGCCCGACGAGCCTCGCCACCCCTACAACCGCAAGAACGACCACGATCGGAATCAGTGGAAGCTCGAAGCCGGTGCCGACGTTCTGGGTCGAGGACAAGAAGAGGTACCCCTCAGCGACGATGACGACGAGGACCGCGAGCTCAGAGCCGAGCGCGGCGCGAACATATCCGTGCTCCCGCTCGCGAAAGGCGGCGACGATGAGTACCGCCCCGCAGATCAGCCCGATCGCGATCATCGCCGAGATCGGAACCGCCGCGCCCCCGAGCATGACGCCAGCCTCCCGGCTCCAGTAACCCCACGAGATAAGCGAATGGCTGGCGCCGAAGTTGCTGGCCTCAGCCCCGTAGCCGAAGTGCAGCAGGTAATGGGCGACATATCGGACGTTGCGGCCGTACCAGACCAAAGCTGTCAGGGCAGCCGCCACGGACGCCACGACAAGGTTCGCGCGAGCACCCGGCCGACGGTGGACCGCGACCTGCAAAACGGCAGCGGCGAAGAAGCCCGGGACGAAGGCAATCGTCATCGTCCGCGTCAGGGTGAGCAGTCCGACGAAGACCCCCAGGGCGATCGACCAACCACGACGACTCAAGCCCTCCGAGCGCAGCAGCGCCCACACCGCGAGCATCATCACGGCGGTAATAGGTACCGCGAACTCGAAGAACCTGCTGTACGCCAACATCTCGGGAATACAGCCGGTCACGACGGCTGCGACGGCTGACCACGCCGGAGAGACGAATCTGCGCGCGACGCCGTACGTGGCGAGCACCACCACAACGGAGGCGCAGGCAAGGACAGCGAACCCAACAGCGGTCGTGCGTGACACGAGCAACTCCAGGATCCCGGCCGCCAACGGCACGAACGGAGCCTCGTAGTGCTGGTTGACGAACTCGGTGACGAGGCTGAGCGGTCCGTGGTAGTGGAACGCGCTGGCGTCGGCGGCTGCGATGCCAAGGTACCCCGACTCGTCGATGTCGAGCGGACCGCCGGACCGATATCGACTCAGCCAGACCAGGTCCACAACGGCAATCAGGATGGCGATGACCAGGACGACGACCCCCCAACGGCTGCCCTCCGCCGTCATGTATCGAGACAGACTCAGCCTGTCCCAGACGCTCCGGGGACCGGTGGCGAGCGCGGACCGACCACCTGGTCGTTCCTGCGCTGCCTGGCCACTCTCACTCTCCACCTTGCCCCCTCTGCTGTTTTCGGGTCGCTCCCGGTGCCACGAGCATATCGAGCGGACCCGCGGCCGGCTCGACCTCGCCGGTCGTTAGTCGGTAGCTACTCTCGTCGTTGTGGATCGCAAGGAGGACGAGGCCAAGACCGTCACGACGAGTCTTCCACGGCACTTCGGACGGAATGCGCTGAGCAACTACGCAGGCGTCGGTGTCTCGCTTATCCTGGCGCTTGGCCTGACGCCGATCATGGTACGGGGACTCGGTCCAGAGGGCTACGGCGTCTGGGGCCTGGCGACTTCTGCGATCCAGTATTTCGGTCTGCTCCAACTAGGCTTCGGAGGCGCCGTCGTTCGCTACGTCGCCGCGGAGCACGAGCGGCGCGACACTCGCCGGCTCCGGTCGGTTGTCGCGACGGCAGCGTTCTCGCTGATGGTTCCCGCCGCGTTCCTGTTGCTGATCTCGCCAGGACTCGCCTTCCTGTTTCCGCGTATCTTTGACATCCCGGACAGCTTGGTGGTCCCAGCCATGGTCGTGGTTGTGCTGATGACGATCGACCTGGCTTGCTCGCTCCCGTCCGACACGTTCGGAACGACACTGATCGGGTTGCAACGTTATGACTTACTGAACCTGACGGTGGCCGGCACGTCACTCGCGCAGGCCGTTGCGTGGATTGTTGTGATCGCGCTCGGCGGCGGCCTGATCCCACTAGGCGTGTGCCTGCTTGGCTTTAGTCTCATTGGTCAGTTCTCGCGCTACCTGCTCGCTCGCCGAATCCTCGGCGCCAATGTTCTAAAGCGCCGCTACTTCGATCGCAAGCTGGTCTGGCCGCTGCTCAGCATGTCAGGATGGTTGGCCGTCCACGAGGTAGCCGCAACGGTCATCGGTCAGATCGACGGTTCCGTCGTGGGCATCATCGCCGGCGTGCCGCAGGCGGCCGTCTACATCGTCGGGCTGAAGCTCGCCAACCTCACGAGCAGCCTCACCAGTGCTGTTCAGGCGATCTTCTATCCGGAAGCATCGCGGCTGGCCGCCGCCGGCGATCACGAAGGGTTGCGCAGGACGGTCTTCACGGGCACGCGAATGAGCATGGCCGTTGCCGTCCCGATCAGCGTCATGCTTGCTGTCCTCGCGAAGCCGGCGCTCGACGCATGGGTCGGACCGGGCTACAGCTCGGCCGCAGTCGTCGTCGTGTACCTCTCGGGCGGGGTAGTCGTCACTTCCATGGTCGGAACCATCGTTGCGGTTCTGAACGGGATGGGAAACGTCAAGCTCCCCGCAATCTTCGCCGTTGTGGAGGCCGGATTGAACCTGCCACTCAGCATCGCACTCGGCCTGACAATCGGGTTCCAGGGTGTCGCGCTCGCGACACTGATCGCCGCGTTCATCGTCATCTTCGGACTGACGCTGCCCTACTGCTGTAGGGTAGCGCAGATCTCGATGATGGACCTGATTTCCGTCGTGGCGCGTGCTCATCTGCCGCCGGCGATTGCCGCGGGATGCGTGGGTCTGCTGCTGGTGCACGGCGGTGTATCGGGATTGCTGCAAGTGGCCGCTGCAGGCGCCGCGATGCTCGTCACGTATGCCACGGTGCTGTTCGTGACCGGGCTCTCGTCCGCCGAGCGATCCTTCGTCTTCGACAGAGTCCTGCCCGGGCGCGCCAATTGAATCCTGGCTCAGTGCGACACCACCGATCTCTCAGATGGCCAAGGCGCAAGCCGCGATCCGCTCGACCCGGACCTGCGGACGCGATCCGCGTCCTCCTCGTCGATCCGTCCTCGCACGGCGGAATCGCGGCGAACACCGCCATCATCGGAAACGCGGTGAAGATGGCTGGCGGCGACCCGATCGTGCTCGGCAGCAGCGCGCTCGAAGCCGGTGGGGACCCTATCCCCGTCGAGCGACGCCTGCCGGTCCAGCGGTGGGGACGACCGTCTGATGCCGGGCTCGGCTTCTATGCCCGCCGTGCCCTTGCATGGGTGCGATCGGCGATGATCGTCACTCGGACTGTCAGGCGTCTGAACCCTGACGTTGTCCATTTTCAGGCTCCGATCAACCGCCGGTTTGATGCGCGCCTGGTCCGCCACATTGCGCGCCGGCGGGCGGTCGTCTGGACCGCGCACGATGTACTCCCGTTTGAACGTACCGACGCCGATCGCGGCTGGTTCGCGGCGATCTATCGCTCGGTGGACCAAGTGGTCGTGCACACGCGTCCGGCCGCGGAGCAGTTGCTGGCGATCGCAGGCGTGCAGCCCGTAGTGATCGAGCTTCCGGTGCCAGAGGGCATTGAACGTGTCCCGGCGCCGCAGGCGCGGGCCCGTCTCGGGCTCTCCGTCGACGGACGGCTGCTCTGCGCGCTGGGTTTCATCCGCCCGTACAAGGGTTACGGATTGCTTGCAGATGTCTGGGAACTGCTCGGCTCGGCCGCCCCGCGCTTGCTCGTGATGGGCGAGCTGATGGCTGAGGGGCAGCGGCCCGTGCTCGAACGGTTGGCGTCCAGCGCGCGAGTTGAACTGCGGCTCGGGTACGCAAGCGATGACGACCTGGGGCTCGCCCTGTCGGCTTCGGACGCGCTCTTGCTGCCGTACGAAGAGGCGAGCGACAGCGGCCTCGTCCACCTCGCTCGTGCGTTTGGCGTTCCGGTGATCGCCTCCGATACGCCACAGCTCGCGGCGTCGGTCGCTGCCTCTGGGGCCGGTGTCGTGCTGGCGCGCGACGTCAGGGCTTGGGCGAGCGCCGTGACCGCCCCGTTACCGCCGCCGCCTCCCGCCCCGCCCCCGATCGCCGAGACCGGCGCCAAGTATCTTGTCGTCTACGAGCAGGCGCTCGTCGCGCGGCGCTCCGCTCACCGGCTGCGAGTCGTCTTCTACACCGACTCCGTCGAGCTTGGCGGCGCCGAGCAGGTGCTGGCGGATGTGGTGAGCGAACTCGACTCGGAGTTCGACGTGGTTGTAATGGGTGTCAGCCCCACGGTCGTTGATTGGGTCGCGCGGGGTCGCGCCGGGGTGCGAACGTGCCTTGTTCCGCCCGTGCGCGGAAAGCGCGACCTGCCTGCGGTTGTCGCCCACTGGCGCGCGCTGCGCAGGTTGAATCCCGATGTGTTCCACGCGAACCTGCGCCACCCGTGGTCATGTCAGTACGGACTCACGGCGGCGATTCTCACGCCCGGGGTCAAGGTGGTCGCGGTGGAGCACCTGCCGACGCCGCCGACGGCATCGCTGCAGCGCCGCCTCAAACGCCTCACGTCCGCCTACCTTGACGCCCACGTAGCGGTCGGGCACCGCTCCGCAGCAGAGCTGGAGCGGCTGATCGGACTGCGACCCGGTGCGATCGAGGTGATCCAGAACGGCGTCCTCGTGGACGGTGCGGTCGTTCGCCGGGACGAGTCGACCGAACGATCGACGATCGGCGCCATTGGCCGGCTCACGCCGCAGAAGGGATTCGACGTTCTCCTTCACGCGCTGGTCGAACTGCCCGAGGTCGCCGCGGTCATCGCCGGCGAGGGTCCCGAGCGCCTACGCCTCGAGCGCTTGCGCGACGCTCTCGGCCTCGGCGACCGCGTTCGGCTGATCGGTTCGACCGAGGGCCCGGCGGCCGTGCTGCGCTCGATCGATGCGCTCGTTTTGCCCTCGCGCTTCGAGGCGCTGCCACTCGTCGTGCTCGAGGCCATGCATGCGGGCATTCCCGTCGTGGCCAGCGATGTCGGAAGCGTTGCGGAGGCTGTCATCGACGGCGTCACGGGTGTGCTGGTGCCCCCAGACGATCCCGGCGCGCTTGCCTCTGCAATCAGGCAAGCGCTCGATCCCGAGGTCGGGCGGCGTATGGGAGCACGGGGGAGAGAACTGGCACGGACTCGGTTCACCAGAGAGCGCATGGCGAACGAGTATCAACTCGTCTACCGCAAGCTGTGCGCGTGACCGTGAGCCGCGCAGAACCCAGCGACTGCAGCCGCTTCCGACCGCGACGCTATCGTATTCAATCGACTTGGCTGACTCCAGTCCGCGCACAATGACCTCCGTCCAGTCACGTGATCGTGAGCATGCCTCGGCCAGGGAGATTCTGGCGCCGGATCCGGTGGCGCCGGTGGTTGCGCTTAGGTCGGTTCCCAGCTTCTCGGTGGTGATCGCGGCCTACCAGGTGGCAGACATGATCGGAGACGCGATCCAATCGGTGCTCGATCAGACTCGCCCGCCGCTGGAGGTGATCGTCGTCGATGACGGCTCGACCGACGAGATCGAGTCGGCCGTTCAGCCGTTCGGGGCACAGGTGAAATTCCTGCGCCGGGAACACCGAGGCGCGGCTGCCACGATGAACGCCGGCGTGGAGGCTGCATCCGGTGACTACGTTTGTTTCATCGGAGCCGACGACCTGTTCGAGCCAGAGCGCCTCGAAGCGCTCGGCGGCCTTGTCGCAGCGCGCCCTGACATCGACGTGGTCACAACCGATGCCTGGCTTTCGTTGCGCGGGGAGGTATTCAGACGGTTCAACGACGACACGCATCCGTTCGAGGCTAAGAACCAGCGGCAGGCCATCCTGGAGCGCAACTTCGTGTTCGGGCACACGGCGGTCCGGCGCGCGCGCTTCATTGAGGTTGGCGGGTTCGACGAGAGCATTCGCTGGACAAGCGACTGGGAGCTGTGGGCCCGGATGATCCTCGGCGGCTCGGCAGTCGGATCGGTCAACGAGCCACTGGCCAAATATCGTCTCCACGAGGAGACTCTCTCGGCAAAGCGGCTTCAACAGGCACGTGGTCGACTCATGACCTGCGGCCGCATCCTGGAGCACCCTTCATTGACGGCGTCCGAGCGCCAGCACGCCGAACGCACGGCCGACACGATTCGGCGGGAGATTGAATGGGGAGAGGCAAAGGAGGCGATCCTCGAGCACGCCGGCGACGCCCGTGCAAGATCATTCCGCGTGATGGCTGATTCTCGGCAATCGCTCAATGTCCGCGTCTTCGCGCTCCTCTCGGTAGTGGTGCCAAGTCTCACCCGTGCCGTTCTGACTCGGCGTCAGAGCCGTTACTGGACCGCAGCTGGCGGCGTGCGCGTTCGGCGCTCGTAGGACCCGGACCGTCACCGTGGCGACCGCCTACGCGCTCAGACCGCCGGGGGATATCCCGGACATGGACCCCGCCTCGGGACGCCATCCGCAGGGATACCTCCAGCCGCTGGTGGGGCCGCTTGGCCGGATCATCGCTGAGATCTCCATCGAATCCGATCAGGAGACCGAGATCGGCGCCGCCGAGCTTCCCGAAGGCAGCGCGCGCGCTGAAGCGGTAGCGGTGCTGCTGCGCCGTGCCGGCGAAGATCTCAAATGGGGTGAGCCTGTGATGCACGGCTCCGCCCGCGCTGCCGAGCGGTTTGCGTTCGAGCGAGGGTGGTCGTCGGTCGACATCTTACGAGCGAGGCCATCGCTGATTTCGGAGATGCAGATCGGAGGATGGTTCAACGCCGGATGGCGCGGCCGACTGGCGCGGCGCCTGGCCGTTCGCGCTCCGTACCTCGCCATCCTGACCCGCACCGTGGTCAAGCGGCAGGGGGCGCTGACACTCTCCTTGGACGTCTGGTTCTGGGCGGGTGTACGGGCGCGGGCAACTGCGGAGGAGTGGCGGCGACTGACACGCAGCTCCTACGTCGCGCTGTGCTACCACCAGCTATCCATCGAGCAACTTCCCACCGACTGGGAGCTGGACGTGCCGTCGAGCCGGTTTCTCCAACAATTGAACCTACTCAAGCGTCTGCGCTATCTGCCGTTGACACTCGACGCGGTGATCAGGTTTCATCGTGATCCGACGGCCGTTCTGGGTCGGAGGCGCTTCCTGTTGACCGCCGACGACGGTTATCGTGACGCGATCGACACGTTGCAGCGTGCCAGCGTGGCGCACCCGATTTCGTTCGTCGTCACCGGCTTTGCAGCCGAGGCGCCATCACCGAATGATGCTGATCGCGTTTGGGGAGACGGAGATGGACGTGTCCCGGCCTTCGCGGACTGGGAACGCGTTCGCGAGGCGAGCCGCGCAGGCGTGGCCATCGGTGCGCACACTCGCCGCCACACGCCCTTGGTGGGCTGCGATCGCTCAGAGCTGGACGACGAGCTCGTGGGCGCGAGGAGCGATTTCGAAAAGGCTGGCGTTGCACATGTGCCGATCCTCGCCTACCCGTACGGGCGGCACGATCTCCGGGTGCGCGAGGCGGCGGCCGCGGCCGGTTACGTGCTCGCGTATACGACCCAACCCGGCCGTAACGGGGCGGGCACTGATCATTGGTGTCTGCGGCGGATCAGTATCAAACCCGACGATGGAGCGCTTGAGCTTGTGTGGAAGGTACTGACCGGCGAGGCTCTACCGAGCTTCCTGCAGCGGCGCTTCGATCGGCGCCGCAGGAGCAGGGCTAGCGGTCGGCAGCTTACCGGGTGATCGTGTGACTGCGTCTCTCGTCCTCCGGCATCCGCCCGGCTATTTGCCGGAGCGCCGCTACGTCTACCAGGTTGTCATGGCGGAGTTCCTTGGTCTCTCCGCAGAGTTGGTTCTCGACGATCGCCGGGACGTCGAGATCACCCTCGCTGGCGATTCGTCGGGCGCGAGGCTTCATGTAGCTGATGTGCTGTTCGCCACGGCGGAGAACGACTGGTTGACCGAGGCGTCGCTTCCTCGTCGTCCGCTGGCGCGCACGTACCTGCACCAGATCGGTGGACAATCGCTGCCTGTGGCCGAGCCGCTTCCGGTGCTGTACGGTGATGGTGAGCCGCTCGTGGCCGGCGAATTGCAGGTGAGGCTCGGGATCGACGTGTTCGGCGCCGCTTTCTTTCTGCTCAGCCGTTATGAGGAGCTCGCTTCCGTAACCCGAGACAGCCAAGATCGCTTCTCGGCCGCCGGTTCGCTCGCTTACGAAGAGCGTCTGCTCGACCGGCCGCTTGTCAACGAGTATGTCGAGTTGCTCTGGACCTTGCTCTCGCGGTTGTGGCCGCGGCTGCGGCGGTGCCGGCGCAAGGCGACGCTGCGGCTGACTCACGACGTCGACCTGCCGTTGTGCCGAATCCCGCTTTCCGAGGCACGGCGTCTCGCCCGTCGGGACCTCCGGAGAGAGCATGCGCCACTCGTCGCGCTGCGTCGGCTCGCGACGGCCGCGCTCGGTGGGAAGGTGCCACCCCGGCACGACCTCTACAACACGTTCGATCTGCTGATGCGCGAGAGCGAATCGCTCGGCGTGCAAAGCGCCTTCTACTTCATGGCCTGTAACACGGGCGGGGCGATCGACGGCAACTATCGCCTGGACGACCCCTGGATTCTCCACTTGCTGCGCGAGATCAGCAACCGGGGGCACGAGATCGGGCTGCATCCGAGTTACAACACTTTTCGTGATCCGGACGCGGTTCGCACGGAGTTTCAGAGCCTGATGGCGGCGTGCGCTGCTGCCGGGGTCGAGCAGGAGGAGCTTGGGGGACGTCAGCACTACCTGCGGTGGGCCAATCCGATCACCTGGCAGAGCTGGGAGGACGCGGGCCTCGCGTACGACTCCACGCTTGGGTTTGCCGACCATGCAGGATTCCGCGCCGGAACTTGCTACGAGTATCCCGTTTTCAACCTTGCAAGCCGTAGATCCCTGCGGTTACGCGAAAGGCCGCTGATCGTGATGGACGCGTCGCTTCTGGAATATCAGCGGATGCCGCTGGAAGCGGCAGCCGATGAGATCGTCCGACTGAACAGCGTGGTGAAGCGCTTCGACGGCGAGATGACCGTGCTCTGGCACAACGATCGGCTGCTGTCACGTCGTGCTCGGCGCGCCTACCACCGCGCGATCACGGGCGCGGCCCGTACGCCCGCAGGAGTCGTCCGGCGATGACCGCCGCCAGGGCCGGCCGACGCGTCGCATTCTTCGTCTTTGCGGCGGACGAGAACACCCTTGGCCGGGCCTTTTCGCTGTGGCTGACAGCGGAGGCGCTCGGCTGGGAGTCGCGTTTCGTGGCCCCGCGCATTGACGCTCCGTGGCCACCCCTCGCAAGCGAGCAGCGGTTCCTGGAGCAGCTCACAACGGATGCAGACGGCGCCGGGCGCTGGGCGGACGTGCTGGTGGCCCTGAAGCCATGGCCCGGGTCGCTCGACGTCGCGCTGAGGCAAGGCGCTCGATACGACAAGCGAGTTGTGCTCGATGTCGACGACCCCGACTTCGAGGCCGCCTACGGAGAATCGTTGCGCCGGCAGGCGCTGAACTTCGTCGAGCTCGCCGGCCGGGGGAAGCCGCCGCTGCGCGCGTACCGCCTCCGCTACCGGGCGCGAACGATCGAGCACGTGCTGA
The DNA here is from genome assembly GCA_937888775.1 of uncultured Actinomycetes bacterium. The sequence continues at coordinate 14,578 of CALAQT010000042.1, forward strand.
TCTCGAATCCCGCCCTCCAGCGTTGGTACGGGCGGGGAACGATCGTTCCCCACACGAGAGTCGCGCGCGCCCCGGGTCGCGCGCACTCCGAGGGCACCGAGATCGAGGTCGCGTTCGTCGGCACGGTCGCCGACCACAAGGGGATCGGCGTACTGCGGCGTGCCGCCGTCTCAGCAGGGCGCGTGAGGCTGGTCGTGACGGCCGACGCACCGCCGGACGCTCTGCCGCACGAACGTTGGATCGGTCGCACGTCCCTCGCGGACGGTCTGCGGGTCATCGACAGATGCGACGTCGTCGTGATTGCGTCGCAGCCGTGGACTTACGGCGCGGGACAGCTTCCAGCCAAACTGATCGACGCAATGATGGCCGGCCGTGCAGTTGTAGCCAGCGCCCTCGAACCGATTCGGTGGGCTCTCGACGGCTCGGGCTTACTCGTCGCGCCGGGAGACGTCGGTCCGCTCGTCGAAGCACTGCAGAGGCTCCGGTCGCCGGTGCTCCGCGCCGAGCTGGGTGAGCGGGCCCGCGCGCGAGCGCTGTCTCGTTTCACGCCAGACGCGATCGCGCCCGCGTTCGCCGCAGCTCTCGCCTGAGCGTCCATCGGCTATGGTTTGCCAGTGAGACCCGCCTGGTAGCGTGACCCTTCATGCGAGGGGCGAACAGCGCGAAAAAAATGATTGCACTCGCCGGGAACCGTGTCACTTGCGAGTGCTGCGGAAGGCGAAGCGGACGCTTCTTGCCGTACGGCGACCCGCCAAGGCCACACGCGCGCTGCGTCTATTGTGGATCGCTTGAGCGCCATCGCACCCTCTGGCCGCATCTCCAACACACAATCAAACCGGGCGATCGAGTTCTTCACTTCGCGCCAGAGCCGATCATCGCCCGCAACATCGCAACACTGATGCAGGTCGCGTATACAGCCGCCGACCTGCACCCGTCGCATTCCTGGCTCGCCCAAGATTTCTCGATTGTTCGGGCGGACATCACCGCTCAGCCGTGGCCCGATGGGTCCTTCGGCGTTGTGATCGTCAGCCACGTCCTCGAGTGGGTCCCGGACGACGTCCTGGCGATGCAAGAGCTGCGCCGGGTCGTAGCTGACGATGGCGTCGTCGTGAGCCAGGAGCCAAACGACCCGAGCTTTGAAACGACCTGTGAGAACCCGACGGTAACCGGGCCTGAACCGATCGTGCGCATCTACGGGCGAGATCTGATCAGTCGCTGGGAGCACGCAGGCTTCGAGGTCCAGACGTTTCATGCCGAGGCTCCTCCCGACGACAGGATCTTTGAAGCCCGACCTCGATAGCCGGGCAGAGCCCAGCCACTTCCGCTGTGCGCTGACCCTGGCCGAGCCCTAGCCAGGCCCTGCCCCGGGCTCCCGGTAGATAGTTACGACGGCGTCCGGCTCGGCGATCCGCTGTGCGACGACGTACCCGGCTGCGTGCGTGGCGGCCACCAGCGCCGGCTGTCGCGACACTTCTGTCTGGTACAGAGTCGGCTCGGGGATCACCACCAAGTTGGCGTGGATCTGCTCCAAAAGCGGCGCTAGATAGGCCCGCTCGGACGCAGTGCCTTTCGGCAGCAGGAGGTCTGCTGCCATGAGTCGCCGGTTGAATGCCTGTCTTGCCGCCAACACGAAGGCGTTCGCGCTGTAGAGGAGATTCGCTGGGCCCGCCACGAGTGCTGTCGAGACATGCTCGCGATCGGCGTCGTCGACCAGCGTCACCGCCAGTCCGCGCAAGCGCCGCTGCCACGTAAGAAGCGGCGCCGGCAGTCGATCCGTCAGACCTCCGAGCGGATACCCGACCGACTGCAGCTCGCTGACCAACAGGTTCGTGTTCTCGATCACCGGCTGCACGCCGAAGCCAGGAACGCGCACCGTCGTCGGCGACGCCAAAGACGGGATCGCGTCTGAGGAGCTCAAGAGCGAGAGCGAGGCCCCCGCGATGGCGCCGGCCGCAAAGGTGACCGTCAGGACCCGGCCGCCTGCCCTCCCGCCGACCGCGAGCCGCCCGACGAGCCTCGCCACCCCTACAACCGCAAGAACGACCACGATCGGAATCAGTGGAAGCTCGAAGCCGGTGCCGACGTTCTGGGTCGAGGACAAGAAGAGGTACCCCTCAGCGACGATGACGACGAGGACCGCGAGCTCAGAGCCGAGCGCGGCGCGAACATATCCGTGCTCCCGCTCGCGAAAGGCGGCGACGATGAGTACCGCCCCGCAGATCAGCCCGATCGCGATCATCGCCGAGATCGGAACCGCCGCGCCCCCGAGCATGACGCCAGCCTCCCGGCTCCAGTAACCCCACGAGATAAGCGAATGGCTGGCGCCGAAGTTGCTGGCCTCAGCCCCGTAGCCGAAGTGCAGCAGGTAATGGGCGACATATCGGACGTTGCGGCCGTACCAGACCAAAGCTGTCAGGGCAGCCGCCACGGACGCCACGACAAGGTTCGCGCGAGCACCCGGCCGACGGTGGACCGCGACCTGCAAAACGGCAGCGGCGAAGAAGCCCGGGACGAAGGCAATCGTCATCGTCCGCGTCAGGGTGAGCAGTCCGACGAAGACCCCCAGGGCGATCGACCAACCACGACGACTCAAGCCCTCCGAGCGCAGCAGCGCCCACACCGCGAGCATCATCACGGCGGTAATAGGTACCGCGAACTCGAAGAACCTGCTGTACGCCAACATCTCGGGAATACAGCCGGTCACGACGGCTGCGACGGCTGACCACGCCGGAGAGACGAATCTGCGCGCGACGCCGTACGTGGCGAGCACCACCACAACGGAGGCGCAGGCAAGGACAGCGAACCCAACAGCGGTCGTGCGTGACACGAGCAACTCCAGGATCCCGGCCGCCAACGGCACGAACGGAGCCTCGTAGTGCTGGTTGACGAACTC
>CALAQT010000043.1 GCA_937888775.1 uncultured Actinomycetes bacterium
CGGGGACCCCCTCGCAGCGTGAAATGGGTCACGAACTTGCGCCGCGCTCCACTAGTTCACGCCGTCATGATGTTCCTTGCGCCAGCCGGTGTCGTGGCTAGCCACGTACGGGAAGTAGTGTCTTAGACACGCTTAACGCACGGAGCCGCCAGCACCGACTGTGGTGGCGGCTCACCGGTCCTGACCGCCGAACTAGACCCCGGCCTTCATCTCCGACACGATGAAGTGGTTGTGAACCGGAAAAAGGCCGACCTGCGGACCCCGGACCCCCGACGAGCACGACACCAGGAGGCCAGCGAACTGCGCCGCGCCCTAGCTGTCGCTCACGCGGAGCTTCTTCGGTTGCGGCGCATATTGGCCGACCACGGCGTCGAGACGTCGTCCGAAGAGAACGCTCGACCGCAGGACCGCGGGGGCGTCTCTCGTCTAGATCTAGAGCGATGCAGAATTAGATGACCCGTGGACAACGCCAACCGTGACCGCAGTCTGACGGAGGCGGGGCATCATCACCATCACCGCAGCAATCGCAAAAGCGCCGAAGCCGGAAACGAGGAGAGGCAGTCGACCGTTACCACCCCAGGCGAGGCCGGCCCAGAGACCGGCGATGAGAATGGCGCCACCGGTCAGGCCTTGATAGATGCCCTGTGCGGACCCCTGCCGGCCGCTGCTCACGAGCCCAGCAATCCAGGCTTTGCCAACACCGTCTGTACACGCAGTGAAGCCTCCATAGAGAGGGAGCACCACCCACACCCATGCACTGGTGTTCGCCAGGCCGAGTCCCACGTAGCCGATGGCGAAGAACACCAGGCCGAGCGCGAAGACGAGGGATGGATGGATGCGGTCGCTCAATGACCCGGCCGGAAAGCTGGCAACGGCGTACACCGCGTTATACAGGACGTACGCGAGTACCACGCCGACCACTCCGAGGCCAAGTTGGTGCGCGCGCAGGAGCAGAAGGCTATCGGGAAAGTTGAGCAACGAGAACGCGATGAGAATGCCGATCGTCCGCCAGAACGGGCGCTGGAGACTCCCCATGGTCTCCGTGCGCCGTCCCTTTATCGTTTTCTTTTCGGCACGTCGTGGCGACTCGCGCACCGCCGCGATGAGTAGAACCGAGAGGACCGCGGGCACCACTGCGATGAGAAACAGCGGGCGAAGGTCGGCCTTGTTGCTCAACAGTTCGTACCCGCCGAGCCCCAGAAGCGGACCGACTACGGCGCCAGTAGTATCTGCGGCACGGTGCAAACCAAAGATCCGTCCGCGCGTCCCCGGCGCGGCTCCGTCCATGAGTAGCGCATCCCGTGGCGCTCCCCGCACGCCCTTGCCCAGGCGATCGATGACGCGTCCTGCCATTACCACTGGCCAAACGCTGGCAAACGCGATGACGACCTTGCCGAGAGCGGCGGCGCCATAACCCAGACCGATGAAGTGACGCTTACTCCGCCGGTCGCTGAGCCGGCCGGTCACCAGCTTGGTGAGCGAAGCGGCGCCTTCAGCGACTCCCTCGATGATGCCGACGACTGCAACGGGGGCGCCGAGCTGGACGGTCAAGAAGATTGGCAGGATCGGGTACAGCAGTTCGCTGGCCGCATCCTGAAGAAAGCTGACGCCAGAGAGCACGACGACGTTGCGCGTCAGCCATCCCCGTGACGGAGATTCGTTACTCATGGGTGGGAACAATGGCGCATCCGGCCTGGCACCGCGCGCTACCATCGCGAGCAACCGCGACAGTAACGGACGTGGCGGAACTCAGGCAACGTACCTGCTGTATGCGGCCACCCACTCGGACGTGATGGCCTGCACGGCGGTGGCGAGAGGAAAATGGTCGAGGCAGACGAGCGGGTGCAAACGGTTCTCCAGAACGTCTTTCTTTCTAGCCTGATCCCAGAGTTGAGGCCAAAGGTTGGCTTGGTCGGTCAGCACCGGAAAGGCTCAAGGGTGCCAAATGGTCCAGGCTGCGCCGCCACGGTGTGCGAGGCGCAGTGATGAACGGTCGGGCGTTTGCCCAGCAGCTCGTGCAGCGGCTCGGAGGCCGCTTCTCCTCCGAGCTCGGCCTCGACCTCGACCGCCGGCCCGGCGACATCGAGCGGTGGTTCCTGGCGGCGACCCTGTTCGGCAACCGCATCAGCGCAAGCATCGCGGTCCGCACGTACCGGACGCTGGCCAGGGCCGGGGTGCGAACCGTGCCGGATGTTCACCAGCGAAGCTGGGATGACCTGGTGGAGCTTCTCGACCAGGGCGGCTACCGGCGCTACGACTTCCGCACCGCCACGCGCCTGCAGCAGCTGGCCGGCACCCTCGACACAGCCTGGGGCGGCCGCGTCGCCCGGCTTCTCGCCGAGTGCCGGACGGCGGCCAGGCTCGAGGCTGCGCTCGACGACCTGCCCGGATGGGGGCCGGTGACGGTGCGTCTCTTCCTCCGCGAGCTGCCGCTCGCCTTCAGGTTGCCGGTCGACGAGCGGGCGCTCGCAGCCGCCGCCCACCTCAGACTGATCGAGAAGGCCGGTGCACCGCGGGCGGGCGCGAACGTGCGGCGCGCAGCCGCTGCTGCCGGTCTCGACGCGCGCGATCTCGAGGTTGCCCTGGTGCGACTTCGGTTGCGGCATGGGGACATGAGGGGCTGCCCTGGTGGTGACGCATGCACCGTCCTCGCCGGAAACCCCTGACGTCCACAGGACGCCGCACCGGTCAGGCCGCGAGGCGGGGAGGTTCCGACCTCAGCTCGCCGAGCTGCAGGCGGCGGGCCACATCGCTCGGCGACACGATGCCGACCAGGTGATCGCCCTGGAACACGAGCGCGCGCCCGTCGCTCTGCGGTCCGAGTCTGGGCACGCCGGAGAGTCGTCGAGGGGTCGTCCGCGGCCAGCGGCGGGATGCATTTGCCCTGGTGGCATTGGCACCGCCAAGAACTGCTTGGTGGGGGTTAGGCCAACGATCGTAGGCCGACCTGCGAAGAGGGATAGACACATCGCTCGATTCTCTGCCCCGTTCAGGCAGCTCGACCGCCGCTCGGCAGTTCCACCGGTACGACTTGGTCGGGGAAAACGGCGGTCAGCTCCAAGTGTCCCCCAATGCCTCGACATACCGGGCCAGCGTTGAGACGTAGAGGTCTGCGGCGTTCTCGACGCGCGACACGTTTTTCAGCACGCCGGCGCCCTCATGACACAATGCGGCGGTGACTCAGGACGTGACGGCCGTTGCACCCTCCAGCAGCATGGCGTCCCCGCACCCAACTGCGATCGAAACCCACGACCTGACCAAGCGCTTCGGAGAGCGCCGTGCCGTTGACTCACTCTCGATCCAGGTGCCACGAGGTGTCATCGCCGGTCTGGTGGGACCGAACGGGGCAGGAAAGACGACCACTCTGCGGCTGCTGCTCGGTTTGATTCGCCCGACAGGTGGCAACGCGTCTGTATTGGGTCAGTCGATTCATCAGCCTCGCGCATTCATGCACAGAGTAGGCGCACTTATCGAAGGACCGGCGTTCTACCCGACTCTCTCCGGGAGAACTAATCTGTCGACGCTTGCAACACTCGGTAGGCATCGGGATGCAGACATCCCTGAGCTACTGCAGACCGTGGGCCTCGCAGATCGCGGACAGGATATGTTCCGTTCGTACTCACTCGGCATGAAGCAGCGCCTCGGCATTGCGGCTGCGCTCCTATCTGACCCAGAGCTGCTGATCCTTGATGAGCCGGCCAATGGCCTCGATCCGCCAGGAATCATCGAGATGCGCGAATTGATGAGGCGCCTCCAAGATGGCGGCAAGACGCTCCTCGTGAGTAGCCACCTCCTAGCAGAGGTGGACCACATCGCTGACTGGCTCATCGTTCTCGTGGCGGGCAAGGCCGTCTACTGCGGCCCGGCAGCCAACCTGCCAGGGCGTCAATCCTCGGAAATACTCGTGGCGACTGAGTCACCCGCGCAACTGGAGGTCGTTGTAAGAATCGCTCGCGATCGCGGTTACACGGCTCTGGTGGAAAACGGTCAAGCGCGCATTGCGGCTCCGTCGTCGTTCGCCGGTGAGCTCAATCGGCTCGCAATGCAGGCAGGCACAACCCTCGTGGAGTTGCATCAGGTCCAGGCCACACTCGAAGAAAGCTTCCTGAAAATCATCGGGAGCATCAACTGATGCTCGCTGCGTTCATGGCCGAATGGCCGAAGATTCGTAGGCGCAGTGTCCTCCTGGCCCTCATTGCCATGGTGGGCTTCACCGCGCTCGCCGTCGGGGTGACCTTGGCGCGAATCCACCGGCGCTCGCTGGAACAACAGGTATTGATCAATACCGATGTTGGCTTAACTGGCACCCTCCAACCGAGTGCGACCTTGGTATCCGTGATCGTGCTTATCACGATTGCGGCGGTACTGGGAGCGGACTGGACTCAAGGGACGTGGAGAAGCCTTCTAGTCCAAGAGCCAGGCCGGCTTCGACTGCTCTCCGGAAGGGTTCTGGCACTGCTTGTCTACATGATCATCTCAGCCGTGCTCACGGTAGGCCTTGGCACGCTGGTGGCCATGGTTATCGCGCCTCATGAAGGGGTAAACACTGCGGCGTGGTGGGATTCGACCGGCACCACCGACTATTTTGCATTTCTGGGCAATTTGGTCCTCGCCGTCGTAGGCTGGACGATTTTCGGGACGTTGGTTGCCGTGCTCGTCCGCAACCCCGCGGGGGCGGTGGGTGCCGCGATAGCGTGGTTGTTTGTCATAGAAGGCCTCGCCAATCAAGTGTGGTCTACCGTCGGCCAGTACCTGCCGGGGCGGATTCTCTCTGTCGTGCTGACAGGCGGTCAGGCATCCGTGTTTAGCACAGGGGCTTCGATGGGGGTGTCGTACACCACTGCGCTTATCATCGCGGGTCTCTACGCCATCGGAATGTGCGTTGTCGCCGGGGCCAGCTTCTGGTACCGCGACATCACCGCGTAGTACTTCGCCGCCGCTCGCCACGCGCGAGCTCAGCCGGTCACACCCGCTCCACAGGCTGTCCCGGGTTCGCGGCCTGACCGATGATGCTCCCGTCGCGCATGCGAATGTGCCGTGCCGCGTGGCGCGAGACCTCCGGGTCGTGGGTGGCGACGATGATGGTGACCATCTGCTGTTCGCGCATCCGCGCCAGCAGAACCATGACCTCGCCGGCATTCTCAGAGTCGAGGTTTCCGGTGGGCTCGTCGGCGACGATGACCTCGGGCTTGTTGGCGAGGGCACGCGCGATGGCGACGCGCTGCTGCTCCCCACCGGACAGCCGCGACGGGAGGTGATCCAACCGGGCGCCCAGACCGACGTCGACCAGGAGTCCGGCCGACAGTTCGCGGCGCTCGCGCTTTGACATCTTGGCCGGTGGAATGGCGATGGCAACGTTGTCGGCTGCGCTCAGCGTGGGGATCAAGTTGAAGTTCTGAAAGACGAATCCGATGCGTTGGCTACGGATGTCGGTGAGGGCGCGGTCGCGGGCTCGCGACAGATCCTTGCCGTCGAAGATCACTGTTCCCGCCGTCGGAGTGTCGAGACCGCCGAGCAGCTGCAGCAGTGTGCTCTTGCCGGATCCGCTCGGGCCCTCCAGTGACACGAAGTCACCGGGTTGGATGTCGAGGTCGATGTCGTGGACGGCGCGCACCTCGGCGGACCCCTTCAGATACCGCCGCTCGACGCCGCGCAACTCGTACAGGCTCGTGGTCATCCCAGGTCTCGTAATGCGGAGGCGGGAGCCAGACGCGAGGCACGCCAGCCGCCCACCGCACCGGCAACCAATCCGCCCAGGAGGGCAAAGGCGATGCCGAGCACCACGGTCCCCGGCGTGATCAGAGCCTGAAGGTGGATTGACCGCGTCATCGATGCCTCCGCAGTCTGGTGAAACAGTCCGCTGGCGGTTGACGCGCCTACCGCCGCGCCACTCGAGGTCGCCGTCAAAGTTGGCCCGAAGTGGTTGACTGCAAAGGCCACGCCGAGGCCGATCAACACACCGAGCGCGGCGCCGACCAGTCCAATGCCCATGGTCTCGCCGACGATCTGACGAACCACCCGTCCCCGCCGCCAGCCGATGGCGCGGAGTGTGCCGATCTCCCGGACCCGCTTGGCGATGCTGGAGGTGGTGAGCAGCGCGGCGACCAAGAAGGCGGCGAGCAGGATGATCACCGCCAATGCGCCGCCGAGGGAGGCTGCCAGAGAGCGCGCGCTGGCCAGGCTGCCGGAGACCTGGTTGGCGAGCGACTTTGCAGTGAGCACCTGGGCGCCGGGTAGCTGCTTGTGGATCGCGGCCGCCACGGCATCAACGTTGTCGGAGTTGGTGACCTTCACGAGGACCTCGTTGACCCGGGAGGCGTTGGTGGACGTGGTCTGCAAGGTGCCGATGTCGAAGTAGAGATCGGAGATGTTGCCAGTGAGCGTGGGGCTCACCAACCCCACCACCGTGTAGTCGGTGCCGTTGATCGTGAGCTTCTGGCCGGCTGTTATCGCGTTGGTGCTGGCGTAAGCGCTGTTGACGAGGACCTCGTTGGCCGGCGTGGCGCTGAACCAGCTGCCTGAGATCACCTGAGCCGAGGTGATCAGCCCCGACGTCGGGTTGGCGGAGGCGACGCCGGCGACGGTGTAGGTCTTGGTCTGCGTGTCGGTGGACGGCGGGTTGAGCACGCGGTTGATGGTCTGGGCGGGGACCACGACGCTGGCGATGTACTGCTGCATCCGCGCCGGCAAACACTTCTGGAGGGCCGCGCCGAACTGCCCGGCCCCGCCGTCACCGCCGCCGCTGCCAGGCGTCGGCCGCGGGCCGGGGGTGCCGGTGCCGCTCTGGGGGAAACCGCCGTTCGCCTGCAGGCAGCTGAAGACCGCGGCGCGCTCAGCTTCCGTCAGCGGTGCCGGTGTCTGCGTCGCTGTGATGGTCTGGCCGCCGGTGGTCACCGTGTCGGTGATCAGCGGCACCGTTCCAGTCTCGTGCAGCGCCTGCAGGGAGAGTCCGGGCACCGCCGATTGCACTCCTGGGATGGCTGCCACTGTCTGAACCGCCGTCTCGGGAAAGGTGATCAGCGTTCCGGGAACAAAGAAGTCGTGAGTGAACTTGGTGCCGGCGGGACCCAGCTTGGAGAGGTCGGTGAGCACGGAGCTGTTGGCGTTGAGGAGGGCGGCTTGGTCTGCAGCGTTCAGCTGAATGAACTCGGCCGCGGCTCCACCACCACCGCCGCCACCGCCAGCGAAGAAACCCCCCAGGCCTCCCGCCGCACCGTTGGGCGGCTGGCCGGTGGTTGCAGTCGGAGTGGGCGACGCGGACGTCGACGCAGCGGTGGCCCCGACGGTACGGGTGACAATGATGTCAGTCCCGACACTGGAGAGAGGGGAGAGGACCTGGTCCTGGGCCCGGGTCAAGCCATCGGAGACTCCGATGATGCCCATGACCAAGCCCACCCCCGCGGCGAGGCCGAGCGCGGTGACGACGGTGCGGCTCCAGCGACGTCGGAGTTCGTTGACGAGATAGCCCATGGCGAGCATCCGGAAATATGGCACGGGACCATCTTGCAGCAGAGTGACGAGGCGCGCTCGGCGTGGCTGCCCAGTTGGAGCCGTGCGCTGGTCGTCACCGGCTGATCCGGTACGACAGGGAGATGGCCCAGGGCCGGGTAGCTGCTGATGACTTTCAAGCCGTCGTGGAACAGCGGGAAACCGAATCTGTACACCGCATGGTGGATAACCCAAGCAACGTGCTCGTGATTCATCACTTCGACTCCGTGGGCGCAGCCAAGTCGTTCTTCTCCAATCCGAACCTGCGCGACGCCATGCTCTCGCTCGCCGCCAAGCGTCAGGAGCCGCCACCACCGACTGTGGCGGCGGCTCACCGGTCCTGACCGCCGAACTAGACCCCGGCCTTCATCTCCGACACGATGAAGTGGTTGTGAACCGGACGAAACTGCGGGGTCACCGCGGGCATCTGTGCCTTGGCAAGCGCCTCGAGCAGCACGGGATTCTCAACGTCGGCCCTGGCGTGCTCCTCGCTGTCCCACACGTTGCTGACGCGAATCCCATCGGAGGTCTTGAGGCAGAAGTGGGCGATCATGCCCCGGGAGGGGGGGCCCGCTGCTCTCCCACCAACAAGTCAAGGCGCCCAAAGTCCCAGTGGTAGAGCAGACTGCGACGCTGGGAGCCGCAGGCCCGCTACTTGGGGAAGGTAGGCTCCCGATTCGTACTCCAGGACACCACTCTCCCGAAAATCCACGGCGATCGACGCTGATCACACCGGAGTCCCACGGGCCGCCACAACTGAGAACGCTTACCACATGGGAGGCCACGCTGTTCACACGCTGTCCACGTTGGCCACAAGATGCTAGCCCCAAACCTCCGCCACAGTCTCGACGATGAGCCGCAGCTTGGCGACCTCCTCATCATAGGTCAGCGTGTTGCCCTCGACCGTCGAGGAGAAGCCGCACTGTGGTGACAGGCAGAGCTGCTCGAGGGGCACGAACTTGGCTGCCTCTGCGATCGGCCGCGTCACGTTTGGCGCCGCCGCCCGCGGTCCCTAAGCCCACTTCAGCAGCCCCAAGCGCTGTCAGCCCGGTTGAGGTGGCATGTTACCGGTTTGCACATCGCTAACGCGGTAAAACTCCGATGGGTGTCGCGAGTCGACCAGTATTGCCAGCGCAGCGCCAGAGGGAGAGTGCGCTCAGGTGAGAGTCGACCCGTACATCTCCCCGAGCGGGTCGGCGATCAACTCGAGCCGGACCCCGTCGGGGTCGCGGAAGTACATCGAGACCCGGCTCTCTACCTTGTACTCAACCCCGGCGGCGTCGAGTCGGGCCTTGGCCTTCTCCCACTGCTCAGGCGTCACCGAGATGGCGAGGTGGTGGAGCCCACCGAGGACCTCGGCGTAGGCACCGAGTCCGAGGTCGGGGAAGTCGAAGAAGGCGATGGTATTGCCGTTGCCGATGTCGAAGAAGAAATGGTTGGAGCCCCGGTAGTCACGGTTCTCGAAGAGCTCGATCAAGGGGAAGCCGAGCAGATCCTGGTAGAAGCGGATGGTCCGCTCGACGTCCGATGAGAGCAGGGCGACGTGGTGGACGCCGCGGGCTGTGGTGGCGGGGCGGCGGCCACGCTCGCGCAGGTGGGCACTCCGGATGCGCTCGCGCTCGGCGTCGATGCGCTCGGTGTCGACGGTCATGTGCCGGTCTCCTTCGCCTCCGGGCAGGCCGCCGCCGGGATGCGTGCGGTCCGGACGAGGATACGACGCCGCGTAGCCGACCGCAACATCGAGACCTCGATACACGGCGCACGCGCGCACGCCCAGGCTCCAGATGGCCCCGCCGGTTGTCGAGGCCGCGACGGCCGGCCCCTGGCCCGCCTCTTCCCCCTGCGTCAGGCGGACGGTTCGGCCGAGCCTGCGCCGCCGGATCCGGCCCTCGGAGGAGACTTGGGCCGTTGTGTCCGATCCTCCGGGTGAAATGCGGGTGTTGTAGTACGTGATGACCACCCTCATGGCGACGGGCACGGCCGGGCGCATCGCGTTGCGCGCCTCGGCTCGCGGTCCCTAACACCACTTTCGTCAGGTAGTGCTTCTACGAATTCCTAGAACCCTACTTTCACCAATATCCACCGAGGTCCACAGAGACCGAAGCCGGGCCATTCCGTATTCAAATCACGGAGTGGAGCGGGAGAAGGGGTTCGAACCCTCGACCCTTACCTTGGCAAGGTAATGCTTTAAATCTGTATTCGGGGGAGCACGAAAACGGCCTCTAGACGACTACTTGCCCCCAATTGCCACGGGGATCCACGCTGATCACACGGGAAGCCACGCTGATCCCACGGGGGTCCACGCTGATTACAAAACGATGGAACTCGTGGTGTTCAACTCAAGGACAACGTTGAGCGCGGTCGGCCTCACATCACCGGCCGCGACCTCCTCGACCGTGCAGTGTGACGGCCGTGCCATCGGCAGCGACGAGGTGGGCCTGGGCGTGTGCCGACGGGTGCTACAATCTGATTCTTCCGTAAACGTCTATTTCGAGCACCCTGGCAGGACACAGATGGCGATCCTCGAGAGAACCAGCACGCGGCGCCGGCGACCCGGCGTCAGTTCCGACCATCGCCACTACAAATGGTGGGCGCTGTCGTGCACGTCGCTGGGCATGCTGATGGCGACAGTCAACTCGGGGACGTTGATCATCGCTCTGCCCACGCTGGAGAGCAGTCTCCACACCTCGCTGTTGGAACTGGTGTGGGTGATCCTGGCCTACATGATTGCCTCGACAGTACTCGTGCTGTCGGCGGGTCGGCTCTCCGATCTCTTCGGGCGCAAGCATGCATTCGCCGCGGGCTTCGCCGTCTTCGCCCTGGCGTCGCTGGGAGCGGGATTCGCGGGAAATGGAACCGAACTGATCATCTGGCGAATCATTCAAGGCGTTGGGGGGGCGTTCCTCTTCGCCAACGCCACCGCCATCGTGACCGACGCCTTTCCGGCCACGCAGCTCGGCGTGGCCATGGGGACCAATGTCATGGTCGCTGCCGTCGGACTGGTCCTGGGGCCGGTCCTTGGAGGCGTCCTGGTCAGCATCTCCTGGCAGTGGGTCTTCTGGTTCAACGTCCCCTGCAGCATTGCGGGAGCCGCCTGGGCATTGGTCGTCCTTCGCGACACGAGCGGCCGTGATGCGGTGCGAGGTCTGGATCCGCTGGGCACGCTCACCTTCCTGGTTGGCTTCACCGGCCTGGTGCTGGCAATCTCGCGCGGCGGGCTGACTGGCTGGAACGATGCTGTCGTCATCGGCGGTTTCGCCGTGGCTATCGTGCTGCTGCCGCTCTTTGTGTACGTCGAGGCCCATCAACGGGCGCCGATGCTCGACCTCTCGCTCTTTCGCGACCGGCTGTTTGCCGCGGCCGCGGGAGCGGCCTTCCTCAACGGGCTGTCGCGCTTTGCCCTGATGTTCGTCTTCGTCTTCTATTTCCAGGGGGCGCAAGGCGACTCCGCGCTCACGGCGGGCCTCAAGCTCACCCCGCTGGCAGTGGGCATGCTCATCGCCTCACCCATCGCCGGCGTCATTGCGGACCGTCGCGGCTCGCGGACGCTCGCCGCACTCGGCATGGCCGTGAGCGCGGCGGCGTTGGCGGCAATGACCACTCTCGAGGTGACCACTCCCTTCTTGCAGTCAGGCCTCTGGCTCTTTGTGGTCGGGTGCGGCTCGGGAATGTTCAACTCCCCGAACACCGCGGCAATGATGGGGTCCGTGCGTGCGGTTCGTCGGGGCATCGCAGCCGGGGCGCGGCTGCTTGTCCAGAACGCGGGCGCGGTGATCTCGATTGCGTTTGTGATGGCCGTCGTGACCGCCGCGATTCCCACCGAAGTGCTGTTCAAGATCTTCTCCGGGGGGGCACAGGGCCTGACCGCGAACCAGCTCACGCCCTTCATCAGCAACATGCACCTGGCTCTCTGGATCTTGGCCGTGGTTTCCCTCCTCGGTGCCGGTGTGTCCCTGTTGCGTCCGTCTCATGTGGTCCCAGGTGACCCGTTCACCAGCGGCGCCCTAAAGGGGAGTGCGTGACAGCAACGGTTGATGCCCTACCCGGACATCTGCGCGTGGGCGACGTCGCGGAGCAGACAGGGACGACGCCGCGAACGATTCGGTACTACGAGGAGATCGGTCTCCTGACGCCCGATGGCCACCGGCGTAAGGGTGGACACCGCCTCTACACCGCGGAAGACGTCGAGCGTATCCGAGAAGTCATACGGTTGCGGGACCTGCTCGGGCTGTCGCTGGAGCAGCTCAGCACGCTCATCGAGGTTGAGTCCGTCCGGAGACACCTAAAGGACCAATGGGCGGGAGCGACGGAGGTGGCCGACCAGCGACGGATTCTCGCTGCCGCACTGCGATGTGCCGATACCCAGTTGGAGCTCGTGCAGCGTCGTCAGGAACAGCTGGCCCAACTCGAGGACGAGGTTCGCGCGCGAAAGGCAATGATTGAGGCCCGGGTGCGGGATCTGCCGAGACACCCGACAGCTGAAGTCGCAGTCCATTGACTCGAATCGCGACAGTCCGCGCCATTGCGGGAAACCACCGCCTTGCGCCGGAGCTGGTCAGCGAACAGAGGTCGATTGCTGTGCGGCTGAGCCGCGGCAACGGTCGCCGTCCCGCCAAGGCGATGGCTTAGCGCATGCAGTCGCCGCTCATCAAGCGACAAAGGGCCTCGTCGCCACTGGTCGCGCAGCGGTTACCGGCGCTGCGCCGCCGCTTGTTCCTTGGCCTGATTGGGCTTGCCGGTATCGCCGGAGTGGTCGTGTTCCTCAATCCGTCGCACGTCGGAAGCGCGCTGACGCGCTTCCGGCTCGCACTGATCGCCCCCATTCTTGTGCTTTCGGTCCTGGTATACGTCCTGCAAGGTGTCCGCTGGCATTTCCTGCTCAGGGACGTGGGAATACACCTGCGTCTGCGCGACACGATTCTTGTCAACCTGGCGGGTCAAACGATCAGCGCGATCGTACCCCTGGGGGATCTCACGCGTGCAGCCTTCGCGAGCGCGGCCGCCAGCACCGACTTCGGCATCGTGGCCGCTACCGTCACCGTGCAAGAACTCTCGTACACGCTCTTGCTGATCCTGTCTGCGCTGCCGGCGATCCTCGCGCTCGGATACGGACTGGCCGCGCTCGTACCGGTGGCTCTGGGCATCGCGGCCATCGTGGTCATTCTCACGGTGTCGCCGGTCTTTTGCCGAGTGCATGACCTGGTGGCACGCCTTCCCTTCCTCAACCGGCTGCTGCCCGCTATCGACGAGTTGCAGCGGCAGACGGCCGAGCTGCTCCATCGCCCCGATGCCCTGGCCCTCTCGATCCTCGACGCCGCGCGGGTGGTGGTGGCGGTCACGGCGTTGTGGTTGCTACTCGCCGGCCTGGAACCCGGCCGCATCGGCTGGTGGCAGGCGGCGTTCGTTCTCGCACTGTCCACCGTTGGCGGAGCGGTGAGCCTGATCCCGGGTGGCATCGGCGCGAACGAGGCCAGCGTCGCGGCGCTGCTCATATTCCTCGGCTTCGACTACGGAGCCGCCGGCGCTGCCGCGATCATCCAGCGCGCTCTGGTGACCGGGCTCTCCCTCGCGCTCGGCGCCAGCGCCTATGCGGCGATCCACCGCCGCCTCCATTTGGGTGGGATCTTCCAGCTGCTGACGCGCCGCCCAGCGCCGGCCGCTACCTAAGCCCAGAAACGCCGATCAGTTGCACATGTGGCCAAGGTTGGTCTCGGTCAAGAGGCTGCGCGCCAGAGGATTGGGGCCGCCCAGGTGACGTGGGCTGCGTCGCGGAGGACGCCTCTGGCCGCCGTGGCGGAGCGGCGTGGTACCGGCTGTTCACAATTGATCGCCACGGCTACGGATTCGTCGTCATTCATGTCAACAGGTGATCTTGGACCACGGGGAGGAGTACCCCCTGAGGATGGTAGAGGGTCGACAGCTTCGTGCCCTGCGACGCTGGCACTCTGTTGGGCAACGGCGGCCCGATGTAGACGCTCGGGGTACGTGGGCGGCCAGATCGCCTGCCCTGTTCCGCATCCACAGGCCATATACCCCTGGGTGGTATACTGTCGAAGTATCGACGAGCAGAGCGGAGGAGACGGCGATGACCACAGTGGCGTTCGAAGTCAAGGGGATGACCTGTGAGGGTTGTGAGAGCAGCGTGAGCAGGGCCGTGGGGCAGGTTCCGGGCGTGACCAAGGTGATGGCCTCGCACACCGCCGAGCAGATCGATGTCGCCTTCGCCTCGGAGCCGAACGACGAGGCTGTCCGGACCGCCGTCGAGGAGGCCGGGTTTGACTTCGTCGGCCGGCGCTGATTCCTTGACCGGCGCCGCCGCAGCAGTCGCCAACCCGAAGGCCGAGCGCGTTGTGACCCTCGACATCGAGGGGATGACCTGCGCATCGTGCGTGGGGCGCATCGAGCGTGTGCTGCAGCGGCGGCCGGCCGTCGCCGAGGCGCGCGTCAACCTGGCCACCCGAACCGCCCTGATCCGAACAAGCGGCGATGAATCGGTGGCGGATCTCGTCCGCACCGTCCAGAAGGCGGGGTACGGGGCCAAGGAACACGTCGACGGCTCCGCGCCGGACGACAGCGCACGCTATTTCCTGCGCCGCCTCGTTGTCGCCGCCGCTCTGACGATCCCGATCCTCTGGCTCACCTTCGTGGCGCGTGCCGGCGACGTCGGCATGGTGGTGACCTGGGCCCTGGCCACGCCGGTTCTCCTCTACGCGGGATGGCCGTTCCTGCGCTCCGCCGCCGCCGCCGCACGGCACGGCACGTCGACCATGGACACGCTGGTCGCAATCGGTGCCTCGACCGCGTATGGCTACAGTGTCTGGGCCACCGTAGCCGGAGAGCACGAGCATTACTTCGATACCGCAGCGGTGATCATCACGCTCATCCTCGTCGGCAAGGTCCTCGAGGCCCGGGCGCGCGCTGGGGCGACCGACGCGGCGCGAACGCTCCTGGAGCGGGGCGCCAAGACTGCCACGCTCCTCGACGGCGGCGTTGAGCGCCAGGTTGCGGCCGACAGTCTCCATCCTGGTGACAGCGTGGTTGTGCGACCGGGGGAGAAGATCCCCGTCGATGGGGTCGTGGTGAGCGGCACATCGACGGTCGACCTCTCGCTCCTCACGGGCGAGTCCGCCCCCGTCGACGTGAGCATCGGCTCCGAGGTCATCGGAGCGGCCGTCAACGGTAGTGGTCGCCTCATCGTCAAAGCGCGCCGAGTCGGTGCGGATACCAAGCTCGCCGAGATTGTCCGGCTTCTCCAGGACGCCCAAGGCTCCAAGGCGCCCGTGCAGCGACTCGCCGATCGCATCTCTGCAGTCTTCGTCCCCGTCGTGCTCGTGCTCGGAGTGCTCACGGTCATCGGCTGGCTGCTCGCCGGAGCGGGGGTGGGAACGGCAATCCTGCATGGCGCCACCGTTGTCTTGATCGCCTGCCCCTGCGCGCTGGGGCTGGCGACGCCGGCGGCAATCATGGCGGGCAGCGGCCGCGCTGCTGAGCTGGGCATCCTCTTCAAGGGGGCCGAGGTCTTCGAGGCATCGCGCGGCATCGACGTCGTGCTGCTCGACAAGACCGGCACGGTTACCGAAGGCCGGATGAGCCTAGCCGACGCCATCGCCAGCGATGGCGACACCGACGAGCTGCTGCGGATTGCGGCCGCTGTTGAGGCAGGCTCGGAGCACCCCATCGCGGCAGCAATCGTCAGCGGGGCGCGGGCTCGCGGGCTGACGATTCCGACCGCGGAGCACTTCGCCGTGCAGCCTGGGGCAGGGGCCACCGCTGCCGTCGACGGGCGCGGCGTCGCGGTGGGTCGCCCTGATCACCTGCCCGGCGCCCTACAGAGCGCGGTCGACCGGTGGGCCAGCGCCGGGTTCACCGTTGTCGCCGTGACACGGGACGTGGTCATCGGCGTCATCGCCATCGCTGATCGGATCAAGCCCAACGCTGCCGAGGTCATCGCGCGCCTGCGCGCCTCCGGGCTGGACGTTGCCATGGTGACCGGTGATCGGCGCAGCACTGCCAGTGCAATTGCAGCCGAGGTGGGCATCGACCGTGTGCTCGCGGAGGCGTTCCCCGAGGACAAGGTCGGCGAGGTCGTGCGCCTCAAGGAGCAGGGGCACCGCGTCATGTTCGTCGGCGACGGCATCAATGACGCTCCGGCGCTGGCCCGTGCCGACGTCGGGGTCGCACTGGGGAGCGGCACGGACGTGGCCATCGCCGCCGCCGATATCACCTTGCCAGGGAACGATCTGCAGGGTGCCGCTGATGCCCGGGATATTGCCCGGCGGACCTACGCCGTCATCCGCCAGAACCTCGTCTGGGCCTTTGCCTATAACGTCATCATGATTCCACTGGCGGTCATCGGCGCCATCAACCCGATGCTGGCCGCCGGGGCGATGGCGACCTCGAGCGTGACTGTCGTAACCAATGCGCTCCGACTTCGCCGGTTTCACCGACGATCCTCCATCCGTGTTGCACCCGTTGAGGAGGTGCCCCTTGCCGCATGAGAGGTCGACAGGAACTGCACCCACGATGCCCGGGTACATCCACAACAAGAAGCGTATCCAAGACCGACTGAACCGACTCGAGGGGCAGGTTCGAGGCATTCATCGCATGGTCGACGAGGAGCGGTACTGCATCGACATCCTCACCCAGGTCAACGCCGTCAAGGCCGCTCTCGACAGGGTCGCCGTCAGCCTGCTCGACGACCACGTGCGGCACTGCGTCACCGACGCTGTGCGCGACGGGCGCGGTGAGGCGAAGGTGACCGAACTCAGCGCCGCCATCGGACGATTCCTGGCGGGCTGACCATGTGGGTGCTTCAGGAGAGCGGGAGGGAATCGCCGGACAATGACGGCTGGCCCCATACCCGAATGGGGCAACGTGCGCAGCGTATCGAGATGACTCGGAGGCACCTACGTGAGCCAACCCGTTCCAGCTGAGGACACGCGCGGCGTCCCCGAGATGCCCGGGCGAGGCACGGTCGTAGACACCGCGTCGCCCACCGTCGCACCGGGTCGACGCACCATCGTGCTCGAGCTCAAGGGTGTGCAGTGGGCCAGTCAGAAGCAGACGGTCGAGGCCGTCCTCGCTCGCCATGAAGGCCGCATCCGGTGCAGCAGCAGCCAGAAGTTGAC
Source organism: uncultured Actinomycetes bacterium (assembly GCA_937888775.1). The sequence continues at coordinate 16,617 of CALAQT010000043.1, forward strand.
TCGGTGGCCGCCGCACCATGCCGGTCTGAAGCGTCGTGAGGCCGGTTGTCCGGGTCGGATCCGGCTACGCGCTCGCCCCCGCATCGGGCCGCTTCAGCCCGGTCACCCTGACAATCTCCTCCTCGTAGAGGGTGTCGTGCTCCAGCAGCGCATGGGCCAAGACGTCGAGCTTGTCGCGGTTGGCCCTCAGTAGCTCCACCGCCTGCTCGAAACACTCGTCGGAGATCCGCTTCACCTCGGCATCGATGAGCTCTGCGGTGGTCTCGCTGTAGGGGCGCTGTACCCCGAACGCGTTCGGAGCGCCGCCGCCGTCCGCGTAGCTCAGCGCGCCGATTGCCGGGCTCATTCCCCACCGCACCACCATTTCGCGCGCGAGGCCGGTCACCATACGGAGGTCGGCCTCGGCCCCGGTCGTGAGGGCACCGTAGACGAGGTGCTCCGCTGCCCGGCCGCCGAGCGCCCCGGTGATCCGGCCGCGCAGATAATCCTCGCCGTAGTTGAAGCGATCGTCGACCGGCGTCTGGGTCGTGGCTCCCAGCGACATTCCTCGCGGAATGATCGACACCCGGCGAACGGGATCAGCCGCCGGCAGCAGCAGGCCGAGGAGCGCGTGGCCGCTCTCGTGGTACGCGATCCGCTCGCGGTCGAGCGGGCTGAGCGTCAGCTTGCGCTCCGAGCCGAGCTCCACCTTCTCGATCGCGTCGGTGAAGTCCTGCATCGAGGCCACGTCTGCGCCGCGGCGCGCCGCGCAGAGAGCTGCCTCGTTGGCGAGATTGCGCAGATCGGCGCCGACCATGCCGGCGGTCTCGCCGGCGATCAGGTCGAGGTCCACGGCGCCGTCCAGCGGAATGTCGCGGGTGTGAATGCGCAGGATCGCTGCGCGCCCGCGACGGTCGGGCGGCGGCACCTGAACGCGGCGGTCGAACCGCCCCGGTCGCAGCAGCGCCGGATCCAGCACGTCGGCGCGGTTGGTGGCAGCGAGGACGATGACGCCCTCGTGGGTGTCGAAGCCGTCCATCTCCGTGAGGATCTGGTTCAGCGCCTGCTCCTGCTCATCATTGCCACCCACGCGCAGCGCGGCGCTGCGTGAGCGCCCGATTGCGTCAAGCTCGTCGATGAAGATGATCGCTGGAGGTGCGGCGCGCGCTTTGTTGAAGAGGTCGCGTACGCGGGCGGCGCCGACGCCGACGATGGCCTCGATGAACTCCGATGCGGAGATGGAGAAGAAGGGCACCGCCGCCTCCCCGGCGACCGCACGCGCCAGCAGGGTCTTACCGGTGCCCGGCGATCCGATCAGCAGCACGCCCTTGGGCACGGTGCCACCGAGCCGCTGGTACTTCTGCGGTTTCTTGAGGAAGTCGACGATCTCCAGCAGCTCGCCCTTGACCTCATCGATGCCGGCCACGTCGGCGAACGTCGTCTGCGGACGGGTGGCGTCGTACAGCCGCGCCCCGCTCTGTCCGAAGCGGCCGAGAATCCCGCCGCTGCCGCTGCTCATCGACGATGCCATACGCCGGCTGAGGAAGAGGAACGCGAGCACGATCAGCAGCACAGGGCCGAAGCTGATGAGCAGGGTCTGCCACAGTGGCGCGGGCGGGTTAGGTGGCTGCGCGTTGATGGTGACCTTGTGCTTCTGCAGCAGAGTGACCAGGTCGTCGGTGGCGAAGGCAGGCCGCTCGGTGGAGAAGCTGGTGGCACTGTCCTGGCCCGGGGCGGCGCTCACCGGCTTCTTGGTCGTGCCAGTGATTGATTGCGACGTGCTGGTCACGGTGAGCACGTCGTCAGACGACACTTCCTGGAGGAAGACGTTGTAGGGGATGACCACTGACTTGGGCTGCGAGGGAGCGAACACCACGTTGGCGAAGAAGAAGTTCACGGCCAGGAGGAGAGCGATGCTGACCCAGAAGGTCCGCGACCGCAACGGGCTCTGGGGGGGCGCGGGCGGGCCGGCCTTGGCGGGAGTCGGGGGCGTGGCCCGAATGGGCGCGGACGTTGCGGGCACGCGCGGACGAGCCTTTCGACGCCAGCGAGCGAGGATGCCGTTCAATCCGGGCATCGCGACAGCGTAGAGCCTGTATCGGCAGTGAGTAATCGTGCCGCGCCGAGCTGGCATCCCCGTGGGCGGCCGCCATCCGAGTCCAGCGACCTCAAGTTGGATCGCTGGCTCAATGGGGAACCGCAGCGGGCGGCGCGACCGACGTGGCAGAGAGCGGTGGAGCGGCGGGTAGCGTCCCCGGCCGCGGACGTTCCGCAGCGATCGCGACCACGCCGGAAACTGTAAGGAGGATGCCGGCAACCGCTGGCACCGAGAGCTGCTCGCCGAACGCCAGGAACGCGATGGCTGTGCCAAACACGGGAACGAGAAACAGAAAGATCGACAGACGGCCCACGTCGTGGTGCTGGATCAGCGAGTACCAGATCGCCGTGGGCAGGGACGTCCCGAGCAGAGCCAGGACGAGAATGAGACTGATCAGCTCGCCATTCCAGACAACGCTTGCGCTGCGCTCCAGTACGGCCGACAGAATGAGCAGAGGCGCGCTGCCGACGATGAGCTGCCACGCGGAGACCGTGAGGACCGAGGCCGGGCGACCCATGCGCTTGATGATGATGCTGCCGGCAGCCGCGCCGCCTGATGCAGCGAGGGCCAGCACCGCGCCCGGCAGCCCGTATGCGTCGGGGCCGAAGAGCGCCGGTGCTGCGCTCAGCGTCGCCCCCCCTAGTCCCAGGATGAGAGCTGCCCTCGTGTATCGCGTCAAGCGTTCGCTGAGGAAGACCGTCGCCAGGATGATCACCATGAGGGGCTGGAGGTTCCCGAGGATCGAGGCGATGCCCGCGCCCGTCCGACCGGGGCTGAGAAACATTGCTCCGTAGGTGAATGTCGTCGCCACCAGGCCCAGCGCCCCGATCCAGCGGTCGCTGACGGAGCCTATCTTGGCATGGCGACGGGTGCGCTCAGTCGGCTCGCGTTTCAGCGGTGCGGGCGAGGAGCTCTCGGCGGGCCAGTCCGAACAGCCACCGCTCGTACTGATCCGGTGACCATCCTCGCTCCCGGACCAAGGCACGGTAGACGTCTGTGCCGGCCAACGCGTAGAACACATCGACGGCGTCGTCGAAGGTGACTGTGCTCGAGAGGGCACCGCGGCTCTCGAGCGATGCCATCGCCCTCCGAATCGCCGCCAGGTGACGCTCCTCCCACAGCCGCCAGATCTCGGACAAGCTAAGGTCTGTCCCCTGCGCGCTGCGGAGGATGTCCGTGACGAGCCACGAGCGCTCGTTGAGCCGGCGGATGATGTGGGATCCGACTCGGAGCTGCTGTACGGGATCTGTCTCGTGCTCCACCTGCTCGACGCTCAGATCCGCGCTTGCCGCCACCTCCTCGGCGAGAGCTGCCACGAGAGCGGCCTTACCCGGGAAATAGAGGTAGACCGTGGCCAGGGAGATCGTTGCTTGGTGCGCGATCGCCTTCATCGTCACGGCCGGGAAGCCGTTCTTTGTGAACTGCTCCTCGGCGGCTGCCAGGATGCCGCGTCGGGTGGCGTTGGTCTGCTCGTCTCGCAGCGGAGAGTTGTAAGAGCGGACGGATTTGACAGACATTCCGGATCCAGTATACGATGCATCGAGCGGATTAGACACACTGTTTAGCGAATATAAGCGCCGGGGGAGGCCTTCCCACCGCACGCCCCGGCGTCAAGGAGGCGGTCATGGCAGTCGCGCACAACACCACACCAGACCCCGGGGGCATGGCGCATACGGCGATTGGCCGCGATGCGGGTGCGACCTGGGAGGGACGGGAGGAGGCCGTCACCATGGTCCCAACGCGGCTTGGCGATCTCCGCGTGGAGGTTTGCGGCGCCGGCCCCCCAGCCGTGCTGTGGCACAGCCTGTTCGTCGACTCCACCACATGGGAGCGGGTGCGCGGGCCATTGTCGGCCGTCCGCCGCTTGATCATCATTGACGGCCCTTCGCACGGGGGAAGTGCGGCAGCGAGTCGCATCTTCACGCTCGAAGAGTGCGCAGGCGCCGCCCTCGACGTTCTCGACCACTTGGGCGTGACCGCGCCCGTCGACTGGGTCGGCAACGCGTGGGGTGGTCATGTCGGCGCCCTCGTTGCCGCTTCCTCGGATCGCTGCCGCAGCCTCGTGACCATCGGCACACCGGTCCACCCACTGACGCCCCGGGAGCGGGTTAGGTGCACCCTCCTCGTCGGCCTCTATCGTCTGACGGGGCCGATCGGGCCGCTGATTACCGCCGTGTCCGATGCATTGCTGGGGTCTCACAGCGCGGTTCGCAAGCCCGCGGATGCGCGCCTGATCGGTGACGCGGCCCGTAGGGCGACGCGCAAGGGGCTGTACCTCGCCATGCGTTCAGTGATGCTCAACCGGCGCGACCTGACGTCGGAGCTTGGCGCGGTCACCGTCCCGACCCTGGTGGTGGCCGGAGCCGACGACGCCATGTGGACACCGGACCAGGCGCGGGCCGCAGCCTCCCTACCGTCGCGGGGCACCTGTTGCGTCGTTCCCGGCGGTGGACACGTGGCGCCGCTCCTCGAGGGCGCATCCACCCTCACAGAGGTGCTCACCACCTTCTGGCGGCAGGATCGCTCGTAAGGCCTCGTGATAAAGCTCTTCTACGAGTTGGGGTACCGGCATTGGCGGATGCCGTGGGAGGGCGGACCGCGCAGCGAGTTGGTGGAGTTGGTGAGGACGGGCAGGCTGGAGCCGTGCCGGGCGCTGGACCTCGGTTGCGGCAGTGGGGCCAACGCCGTCTTCCTCGCCAAGCACGGGTTCGAGGTCACAGGTGTCGACTTCGCCGCGGCAGCACTTGACAAAGCGGATCGCCTGGCCAAGGCTGCCGGCGTCGACGTCGTCTGGATCAGGGACGGGCCTCCACACGACCGTCGGTGCTTCGGTGTCAGGCCACCGCGGACCGGCGGCGGCGGAAGAGCACGGCAGCCCCGGCCACGCTCAGGCCGGCGAGCGGCAGCAGCGGACCGAACGGCACGTCCGGCACATTGACGGGGGGCGTCTCGCCGAGCACGTAGTCACACGAGGGTCCGCCAGCGTCCACCTTCTCGAGACCGCCGCCCGTGACGGTGCTGCCCACCAGGATCCAGGTCTCACCGGCGGGCCCGGTGAAGAGACTCTGTGCTGGCGGGCTGCCAACGTTGGCGAGCGGCACGTCGATCTCGACCACCCCGCTGGGTCCGGTGGTGAAGCTGCCGGTGTCGTTGGTGGTGGTCGAGTTCGAGTACTGGTGCGAGGTGCCCACCAGCGCCACGGTGCCGTCGTGGTACGTCGGTGTGCTGCCCGGCGCTGCCGACAGCTCAGCGTTGGCGAAGTACGACGTGCCCTTGTAGGTCCAGAGCGCGTACCACTCGGCCGCACCGGCGCCGCTTGGCACCGTCGCCGTCAGGTTGGTGACGGTGAGGAGAGCGCGCAGCGTGGTGCCACTGGTGGTCAGCGCCAGGCCACCCTGGAGCAGCGAGAGCTGCGGGTCGGAGTTCTGCAGGGGGTCGGTCGCTGTGTGCGCCGGGTTGGCCCACAGGGTGAGCGGGTCGTTGCACACGTTACCGCCGCCGCCACCGGAGCAGGGCAGCAGGCCGACCTGGCCGCAGTCCTTTGGTTGCAGTGGCGGCACTGGATTGGTCGGTGTCAGCGAGGCATTGCCGGTGACGTCCTTGCCGAGCGCGGTGACGTTCGGGCTGCCCAGGCCGGACAGGTAGTCCCAGCCACTGACGTCGGCGGGGCTGCGCGGCAGGTTGGTGTAGGCGCCGTTGCTGTTGACCGGGCTGGTGGGGGGGCCACCACCGATGTCGAAGAAGTCTGCGACGTCCTGGGTGGCGTTGAGGCCGACCTTGTAGAGCGCGGGGTTGGCGAACCCGTTGGTGTAGTTCCCGGCAGTGGTCTTCAGCAGCGACGCCGCCTGGATGCGCGTCCACATCCCCATCCAGAGGGTGACGAGAGGCTGGTGCCTCCACCCGCGGAGTCAGCGCTGCCGCCCATGGTCACCGCCAGTCCGTTGGTGGCGACGTCGCCGGACTGGGCGGCCACATCGGGGATGCCGCGGCACGGCTGCGGGATGGTGGCGTACGGGGTGCCGTTCGGCTGCGAGATGCACGGCTGGTTGTCGAGCATCGGGATGCCCACCTGGTAGGAGGGCTCGGGGATGTAGAGCGTGTTGCCACCGCCGCCGAAGTTCCAGGAGTACTCCTGGGCGCGGGTCGAGTTCGATGCCGGCGCAGTGGCGGTGTTCTGGGTTCCGTAGACGATGGTGCCCCCGACGGCCGTGACGTACGGGCTCGAGGCGGGGTAGTTGGTCTCGGGGAAGCCCTGGTTGGCCACGCCGTTGCCGGCGCCGATCACGGCCGCATAGACCACCGGGCACGAGGAGCCGGTGTCACCGGTCGACGCGAAGAGCGTCTTGCCCTGGAGGGTCGCCTGCTGCAGCGCATTCTCGGAGGCCGTGGTGAACGCGATCCCGGCGGTGCCCGCGTAGCCACCGTACGGGAACGGGTTGCTGGGCCCGCCGCCGCCGGTGGCACCGGTGGTGGGATCCTGCTCGCACTCGCCGAAGGAGGCGTTGGCCTGCATCGGGCCATGGGCGTCGTTCTCGAACGCGTTGATGTCCATGAGGACCGACGAGTCGGACAGGTCGTTGGCGAAATACCACGTCTCACCGTACGCGGCAGGCGACATGCCGGTGGACGCCTGGCTGTCGATGTCCCACTCCGGCGATCCAGAGGTGTCCTGGAAGTCATCACCGAGCGAGCGGATGGTGATCGGGATCTTGGGAAGGTGGTTCTCGGCCTCGAAGGCGCGGAGGTCGGCGAGCGGGCCGGCCACGGCGCCCTCACCGAGGACCGCCATCTGCTGGCCCTGGCCGAAGTCCTGGAGCGGGTCGGCGAGGTTGGTGGGCTGGCCGTAAATGGACCAGAGGTCCTGCGGGGTGGTGAGCCCGGTGCACTCGCCGCCGCCGCACGTGCCCTGCTGGGTGATCGGACCGTGCGCGGCTGCGGCGCTGGGCTTGTGGTTGAAGGTGCGGGCGCGGAGCACGCTGTTGAGGCCGATGACACCGGCGACGTTGAGGCCGGTGGGCACCGTCGGTCCGTTGGTGTTGGCGTAGAAGTTGCTGCCGTGGGCGGAGAAGTTGCGCAGCGTCACCGAGAAGGTGTGCTCGGCCTGCGCCGCCGTGCCGGACAGCACCATGTACTCACGGGTGTTCGGCGCGAAGACCAGCTTCATGCCGTCGCGGGTGGCCCAGGCGAGGGCGCTGTTGTACGTCGCCTGGGGAAGACCGAAGGTGAGCGCGACATCGTCGGCGCTCAGGAAGTGGTGGTATTGGGGGCTGCCGACCGTGTAGATGGCGTGGTAGGCCGCTGCCTGAGCCGCCGCGTTCGGGTTGGTCATGGTGATGCCCACCTGCAGCGCGGTGTCTGGCGCGGTCGGCGTTGACGCCAGGCCGGAGAGTCCCGGGAGCACGTCAGTGCTGAGGACCGTGGTCGTCGGCCCGGCGGCCATGGCCTGGACTCCGGTGCCGCCGATCAGGCCAACGGCAAGCACTGCCGCGGAGACCACCGAGACGGTAGTGGCGCCTGTGAAGCGCCGACGCGTTTGGCTTTGAAGCACGAACACCTTCCTCGGGGCAGCCTGGCGTGCCCCCCAACGCCGCAAGCTCCGACCTGGAGCCACAACCAGTTCAACGCCGGCGAAGCCAGAAACTTGCGGTCGACTCGCCCGGTCTTCTCGATCGTCGCGTCGTTGAAGTCGAGCATGTTGCGGTCGCTTCCGGTGCAGTTGATACCTGCGTTGCAGACGCGCGCTTTCTCGCGATCGTCAATCTGGGCCTTCGGAACACGAAGCAGCCGCGTCAGGAACTCGCGGAACTGCCCTTCGTCGGGGTGGTGGCCATGGGCCCCATGAGGGAGTGGAGCGGGAGAAGGGGTTCGAACCCTCGACCCTTACCTTGGCAAGGTAGGCTTCGAATTCTGTATTCGGGAGGGGTCGAAAATGGGCTCCAGGTGACTACTTACCCCCAATTTCCACGGGGGTCCACGCTGATCACATGGGAAGCCACATAGATCCCACGGCGCTCCACGTTGATCGCAAAAAGGTGGAGTTGGCGGTGGCCGCCACTAGACCGTCATCGACTGGAGGTCCGGCGCCAACTACCAACTCCTTCTGGTTCGGGCCCGCTGTGGGGGAGTGTTCCCAATTGGCCAGGTCCGCGACTGCGTCGTACCCGGGACACCATCCCTGGGTCGTATCGAGCTCCTCAGCCATCGCGTACCTCCGCTTGTCTGATCTACCTGCCGGGTGAAGGTCAGAATCGGTCGACGGGCCAGAACACGGTGTCCTGCGGCGGAAACAGTCGCCGGAGACGAGCAGCATCGGGCCGATCCTCGAGATTTGGTCCCATCGGTGCAGCCGCCCCGTAGAACAGCAGTGAGCAACTGCGCGCGCCATCCAGCGGGGTGGTCCTGGACACCGAGTCGAGGCGTGCGCCGCTGGCGTCGACGGTCAGGGTAAATGGGCCGCTGGCGCCCCAAAGAGACACGGTTTCGGCGCTGGCACCGACGCGCTCTTGGAGAGCGCCGCCAATGGCGTGTACGAGCAACTCTGGCGAACAGACGCGAACCATCAACTGCGAAGGCAGCTGTTCAACGATCTCGTGATCTAGTACGGCTGCGCGGAGGCTGGGCGGCAACGTGACATGCAGGCGTCTCGCCGGGCGCGATGAGGCGCCTAGCAGCGCGCGAGCGAGCGGCACGTCGCCGGGCATGGCGCCGAGCTCGAGTACCTGTACATCCTCCCCGCGGATGCGCGTCCGGACATAGCCGCGCAAGCTGTCCGTTGTCTGGCGAACCACGCGAAGATCGAGGTCACCTTCGTCCAGCCTCCACCGCTGCGTGTCCCATTCGTCCCGCCCCCGGAGCAGTGTCCCGGTCCGATGGGCATCGGCGATCTCCTGAAGCGCGAGAGCAGCGTCGACATCGTGCTCTGTCCCCGGCTCGACCGCTTCCTCACCAGGGTGGGTCGCGGCGTCAACCTGGACAATCAGACTCTCCTGTGGCAGCGGTCGCCACCCATGCGTCGCGTACACACCTGGCACGTGGGTCCAGAGGAGCGACAGGGCGTAATCGTCGGTGTCGACGTGCTCGACGACTCGTTCCAGCAGCGCTCTCACAAGGCCGCGGCCGCGGGCGTGCCGCGCGGTGACGACGTTCCCAATGCCGGCCATGCGCACCACTCCGCCGTCCAACCGCATACGCCGCGGGTAGATGCGAACGTGGGCGAGAATCTCCGCGTTGTCTCTGGCAATCCAGGAGTGTTCGGGTCGGTAGCTCGAGTCTTTGCGGTAATACGGCTCGAAGGCTGCCCGCGGCATGTCGTAGTGCGTCAGGAGGTCAAGGATTGCTTCGATGTCACCCAACGCTGCTGGGCCGAACCGCAGCACAACAACGCCGTCAAGCGGTCGCTGCGGCAGGCAGCGGCATCCGGGTGCGGGGAATCGGCTGATCCGAGCGAAGACAATCGCGATAGACATCCTCCACCATCGCCACCATGCGCTCTGGTGCGAACTCACTGGTGACGCGACGGTGCGCTGCCGCGGCGAGGCGCTGTGCTAGTCGGGGTCGTTCCAAGAGGCGGCGAACGGCCGCCGCCAGCGCGACGTCGTCCTCCGGGGCGACGAGAAGCGCTTCGCGGGCGTGGCAGACCTGCTCCGGTATCCCGCCGGCCGCGGTGGCGACGATCGGCGTCCCCGCGGCCATTGCCTCGAGGACCACAAGCGGCGTCCCTTCGCTCCGGGACGGTACGCAGAGCACATCCAGTTTCCTGATAACTGACGCCGCTTCATCACGGGCGCCGAGGAGGCGGACGCGGGAGCGAAGGCCGAGAGAGTCTGTCAACTCCAAAAGGCGGGACCGTTCGGGGCCGTCGCCGACCACGACAAAACGTGTCTGCGGCAGCGCACGAGCGATCAGCGCCGCGGCACGTAGGAACACATCGACACCTTTTTCCGGGAGAAGTCGCGCGACCACGCCGACCACGGCTCCGCCGGACCTGTCTCGCCGCTTCGAGAGCGCCACCGGGGGCACGCAGTGAAGCGTATTGCGGACAACGTGCAAGGTGGAGGCGTCGATGGCTGCGGTGGCGATGAGGCGGTCAGCGATTCGTCTTGAAACGGCGAGGATCGCATCGGCTCGAGCATATGCAGACAATGCCTCACTCCACGCCGCGGAGTCGCGCCATATGGCCTCGCTGTGCTCAGTGATGACAAACGACGGCGCCGTCCCTTCGATCGCGCAAGACGCGGCGACAATACTGGCATGCAGGTGCGCGTGGACAATGTCGGGAGACGTCTGCACGATGAGCTGTCGCAGCCTGGACGTATAACGCCGATCCAAGCGTCGTTTGACAATTCCGTCCAGGAGAGGCCTCACCTCTATCCCGACCGCCCGCACCTGCGCTGCCAGAACTCCCTCGCTTGAGCACGTGATGGTGACGCTATGCCCGCGCTTGCGCAGTGCGATTGCGAGATTGACCACGTGACGCTCCGCACCGCCAACGTCCAGCGAATCGCAGACAAGCAGAATGCGAAGGCGATCGTCGAGCTCCAGCATGGCCGGATGATCGTAAACTCTCCGTACTGGCTGTCGCAGGGCGCAAAGCCGTGGCTTGGAGAACGCGGTTGCGTTCACAGCCTTGGCGATCCCGGCGCCACCGCATGCCCAAGCATTTGGCGCTGCCGCAGCACGCGGGAGCGGGTCCAGGTCCAGGTCCAGGTCCAGGTCCAGGTCCAGGTCCAGGTCTCAACTCCTCCCTCTGCTCGTCGACAGCGTCAACGGTGGGGCAGGACGATTGGCCATGCATCCATCATCATCACTCCCCACCTAACGGTCAAATTTATTGCGCAGCACTAAGCTCGTTTATTGCGTGTGATTGAATTAGCTGGGAACGGCAGCTACGGCGGCAGTTACTGCGCTCCTCGAGGTGGGCGTCACGCCCGCCATCTGAGACTCAACGGTGCCCCACTGCTTCACCACCTTGGAGCCCGCTGGCTCAAGGAAAGCATCGTGATTCACGCTGGCCCCGCCAGTGTGGTAGAACGTGCGGCATGCCCCGCACCGAGCGCCTCGGCGTCGCATACGACCGGTTGCCGATCATCGACGTCCACACCCACACGTCCGGGTCCGACGCGGACGGTCCCGCCGACGGCGTTGTGAAGTGCATGGACCAGTGCGGGGTGGAGCAAGCGTTCATGTTCGCGCCGATGCTGCAGCCACACGGGCTGGAGCTCACCGATCAGCACGCCGACGACATCCGAAGGCATAACGACTACATCGCCTCATACTGCGCGCAATCACCGGAGCGGCTGCTCGCCTTCTGCGTGCTCAATCCCAATCCGTCCCTGGCCGGCGGCGACCTAGATGCGGCGGTCGCGCTGATGGTCGAAGAGGCGCGACGCTGCTACCACGAGCTGGGCATCCGAGGCGTGAAACTGGTGCCCGACAACTGGTCCGTTCGCGATCGCCGCGTACTGCCGCTGTTCCAAGAGTTGGCGCAACTGGGCATGTACGCTGCGTTCCACTCCGGCATCTTCCTCGACGAACGCTCGAGCGAGTTCTGCCGGCCGACTTCGTATGAAGGCCTGCATCTCATCCCGGGATTCCATGGCCACATCGCGCACCTGTCATGGCCCTGGGTCGACGAGTGCATCGCCACGCTCGCAATGGAGACGTTCCATGCCATGCAGCAGCCCAAGGACCACTGGCAACTGAAGGCGGATCTGTCGTTTGGATGCCCTCCCGACTGGCAACTCGACTGCTTGCGCAGGGCATTCGACATGCTGCCGCACGACATGCTCATGTACGCATCGGACGTGTTCTGGCCATGCGACGACGTGCGATACACGGAGCAGTTCATCTATCCTCAGCTGTCGAACATCGAGGCCGCGGCTACCTTGAGCCGGGGGGCCCCGGCGGCGGCAACGCGGCAGCGTATGGATTTCCGCCGGGCCATCTTCTATGACAACGCGCTGCAACACTGGGGCGTGGCCACACGTGGCGTGCCACAGCGCCTGCAGCGACGGACAACGGCGCCGCGGACCCCGAACGCACGCACGCGCCGCGAAAGCTGCCAGCGCATGCGGGGCCCTGGTATCGGGCCCAATCAGCCCACGCAACAGATGAAATAGTGCAGTGACGCGCCATCAACTTGACGGTTAGGTGGGGAGGGATGATCGGTGCACCCCCAGCGCGAAGTGCACACCGTTAGGGCATCAGCGGATAGGGCGGGGCACTGGTCAACGTGGCCAGCCTCACCGGCTACATGCCGATGCCCGGCATGGCTGTGTATGCCGCCTCCAAGGCTTTCGTGCTGCGGTTCACCGAAGCCCTGGCCTACGAGCTGCGCGAGACGCCGCTGACGGTCCTCGCGCTCGTGCCCGGCCCCACCCGCACTGACTTCTACCGCGCCTCGGGCTCCTCGGAGAAGGGGATGGCCTTCCAGGACCCCGACGAGGTCGTCACCACCGCCCTGTCCGCCCTGGACAAGAAGACCCCGCTGCGCAGCGTCGTCTCCGGAGCACGCAACCGGTGGACCAGCCGGATCGTCACCTGGCTCCCCCGCCGCACCGTCCTCCGCCTGGCCGACGCCTCCCCCGACCACACCGCCACGG
>CALAQT010000044.1 GCA_937888775.1 uncultured Actinomycetes bacterium
GCACGATCGCATTCGTCGCCGGGGCGGCCGCTGGCTCGCGAGTGCAAGGGCGACGATCCGATCGCCCGGAACCGGCCTGATCGTCGGCGCAACGCGCGATCGCTTTCGAGCGAGCGCGTGTCGTCTGCTCCGGCTCGTGCGACCGCTTCGCTACTGATCCGAGCGTCAGCCTCGCCGGTTGTTGACGATCGCTTTCGTCATTTCAGCGGCTTACGGCGGACGACCGGAATCAACGGAAAGCACCTGCTGGCGTGTCCGGGCGGTGGGTTGATGACCGCCCTGGATCGCGCCCGGCCGCGTGCGGGCCGGTGGGCCGCGCCAGACGGCGCGGCCCCTGGCTGCTTCGGCTCAGTGTGTGAGCCGAAGCCCGTTGACCGCAGGGATCATCGGCGCCGGGCGTTCGTGGACGGCGTGCACGATCTCGGTGTTGTCGATGCCGCGCAAGTACACGGAGGTGACCCCGAGGTCGGCATGCCCCAACTGGCGCTGGATGACCACGAGCGGTACGCCCTCGCGCGACATCTCGACAGCGTGAGCATGCCTGAGTTGATGTGGCGCCAGCCGGCGACGCACCCCGGCTGCGATCGCCGTATTGCGCAGCTGGACACGGACCCCGGCCGCTGAGCACGGCCGTCCGCGAGTCGGGCCGCGCAGCACGCAGAACAGCGCGCCGATCGGCAGGCCCGCACGGAGGTTGAGCCAGGGATCGAGCTGCTCCCATGCCCAGCGGTCCATCCCGACCTCACGGCGCCGGCCGCCCTTCCCGTGTCGGACCTGAATCGCGCCCCTGACCCGATCCAGATCGCTCTCGGCAGGCGCAAGCGCTTCGCTGATCCGCAGCCCGGCGCGCCACAGCACGACGATCAGGCCGCGAAGCCTGACTGCGTCGGGGTCATCACCGGCAGCGCGCATGACGGCGATGATCTCCTCGACCGTCGGTGGGTCCGGTGGATAGCGGAGCCCTTTGTTACGAGGCGGTCGGCCGCGGTGGTACCCGGGTAGGGTCGCCGGCGACCGGGGCCGGCCAGCGCAATCCACGAGTGAAGCGGATTCCATGACGTCCTCCTTCGGACGAGGTTGACCACGCCATCGTCCCGCGCATCTCGATGATCCGAGCAGGTGTGCCGCGGACGCGCTCTCGCGCTCGCTTCTCGCGCATTGCGAGCGCCGGCGCCGGCGTCCGTGGGTGCTTGCACGCCGACGCAGAGTCGGCGGCGCAGCTAGCGCCGTGCTCGATCACGCTGGGCTCGTGACGGCCGACTTCTGCGCCGCCCCGACCGACTGCTCCGGATCCGATCTCCCGAGCGGCGGCAGCAGCGGCCGTTAGCGCTTGGGTGCGCACTTTCCGCGCTGAGCGGGTCGATCGCCGGGGATTGTTGGATGTCCGCCGTATTGCCAAACCAGGCGCTCCATGACAGAGTCTCGACACCTTGCCGGCGGCAAGGAATCGGCTGCATGTGGGTAGCTGCAGTGATGGGTGCAGACTCGGTAGCTGCCCACACCGGGCTGCGCCTACTCATGACGTCACAGCCGTGGAGTGCAAGCCTGAGCCACGACGGGTCAGGCGCCTTGATCGGGTCTCCGATGGGATCGGAGCTAAACACCCAGAGCGGCATTAGTCGGCTATCGGGGCTCCTGTTGGCCTGGGCGGAGTCGGCCAAGCGGCTGTTGTCAGCCTGCTGGTCTCGACGGCGGGACCCGGTCGACGGGGCAGAGTAGTTTGCCCATGTCGGACCGGGGTGTTGCACGGATGGCGTCAGAGCGCTGGCTTGGAAGGTTCTCGCCATGACTGCTGTTGAGCAGGTCGCCGGTCTGAGCTTGGGCTCGCTGGAGCACGGTGTTGTGCTCGATTGCATTGACGTTCATAAGCGCTTCGGTGAGGTTGAGGCGGTCCGTGGGGTCAGCTTCCAGATTGCCGAGGGCGAGACGTACGGTCTCCTGGGTCCGAATGGCGCCGGGAAGACGACGACGATCTCGATGGTGTGCGGGCTGCTGGAGCCCGATTCGGGAGAGGTGTTTGTCGCTGGCGAGCGTCTGACCTCCCGCAGCGTGGAGGAGAAGGCAGCGATCGGCTACGTGCCGCAGGAGCTCGCGATCTATCCGGACCTGAGCGCCCGTGAGAATCTTCACTTCTTTGCCCGGCTGTACGGACTGCGGCCGGATGACGTCCGTGCGCGTGTGGATGAGGTGCTCGAGGTGGTTGGCCTCGCTGACCGCGCGAGCGAGCAGACCCGGAACTTCTCCGGTGGGATGCAGCGGCGCCTGAATATCGGCATCGGGTTGCTGCACCGTCCGCGGCTGCTGATCTTGGATGAGCCGACGGTCGGCGTCGATCCGCAGAGCCGCAATGCGATCCTCGAGAGCGTCGAAAAGCTGTCTAGCGAGGGGATGGCGGTCCTTTACACGACTCATTACATGGAGGAGGCCGAGCGGCTGTGTGACCGGATCGGGATCGTCGACCTCGGGGAGCTCAAGGCCGAGGGCACACGGGCTGAACTCGTCGCTCTCGTCGGGGCGCACGACCGTGTCTCGTTGGAGGGCACCGGCGATCTGGGCGCGGCCGCGAAGGCGAGTCTGAGGCTGCCGGAGGTTCGCGCGGCGAGCGTCCAGGACGGCGGAATCGAACTGATCGTCGATCATGCCAGGAGCGTGCTGCCCGAACTGCTGCGCACGACTGCGGACGCTGGCGCCGCGGTTGGCTCGGTCGAGGTCATCGAGCCAGATCTCGAGGCGGTGTTCCTGCACCTCACGGGTAAGGCCCTACGTGACTGATCGATGCGCCCGGCGCTTGTCATCCTCGGCAAGGACCTGCGCCAGCGGCTGCGCGATCGCTCAGCGCTGCTCGTCGCGATCGTCGTCCCGCTGGTACTCGCGTCGATCTTCGGGCTGATCTTCCACAACGCGATCGGCGGTCGTATCTCGTTCAAGTTCGGGCTGGTCGATCAGGATCACGGGCCGGCAGCGCAAGCGTTCAGCACCAACGCGCTGATCCCGCTCGAGCGCCGCGGGCTGATTACTGTAATCCAGGAGCCTTCGCTGGCCGCCGGGCGGAACGCGGCAGACCAGGCCAAGGTCTCGGCCACATTCGTCCTGCCGGCCGGATTCTCGACCGCGGTCGGCCACGGCGGGTCGGCTTCTCTGCGCGTGATCGGCAGCCTCGATTCCACGATCGGGGCGCAGGTCGCGGAGTCGATCGCGCGGTCGTTCGCGGACGCAACGGATACCGCACGGATCGTGGTCGCGGCGACGGGCGCCAGGACGATCAGCAACAAGCTGGCGGCCGCGATACCCACGCCGATACTGATCGCGGACGTCTCGACGAAGAGCCGTCAGCTCGATGCGGGGACGTTCTATGCGGCCGGGATGGCCGTGTTCTTTCTGTTCTTCACCGTTCAATTCGGGACCGCGAGCCTGCTCGAGGAGCGACGCGAGGGGACGCTCGCGCGGATCCTCGTCGCGCCGATCAGCCGCAATGCGATCCTGGCCGGCAAGCTGCTTACGAGCTTGGTTGTGGGCTTCGTCAGCATGGTCGTACTCGCGGTGGCAACCCACTTCCTGCTCTCGGCACAGTGGGGCAACGTCCTCGGCGTGGCGATCCTGATCGGAGCCGGCGTCCTCGCGGCGACGGCGATCATGACGCTCGTGGCCACGCTCGCGAGGACGCCCGATCAGGCGCAGTCCTGGCAGGCGATGGTCGCGCTCGTGCTCGGAATGCTCGGGGGCGCGTTCTTCCCCGTAGCCCAAGCGGGCGGGGCGCTCGCCGCCGCCAGCCTGGCGACCCCACAGGCGTGGTTCATCCGGGGGTTGGAGAACATGGCCGGCGGGGCCGGGGTGAGCGCAGTCCTCGGTCCGGCCGCCGCCATCCTGGCGGTCGCCGTCATCACGGGCGCAATCGCGTACACGCGCATCGGGAAGCTCGTGGCGCCGTGAAGGTGTTCACCATCGCCGCAAACGACCTGCGCCGGCTGCTGCGCTGGCGCGGCAACCTGTTCTTCCTGTTCGTCCTGCCGATGCTGATCATCCTTCTGCTCGGCGCCGCATTCGGCGGCTCGCAGAAGGCCCGCATCGGCGTGCTCGAACGCGACCACGGACCGCTAGCACAGCAGTTCATCACCAGGCTGGGAAACCGCCCCTCCACGCAGCTCATCCACTACCAGAGCTCCTCCTCGCTTCAGAAGGCCGTCGCCCGAGGAGACGCCGACGCAGGCCTTGTGATACCCGCCGGCTACGACGACCTCCTCGAGCACGGCCAGAGCGTGACGCTCGGCTATTTCGACCGCCCGAACTCAGTCGCCCAGCAGTTACGTCCGACTGTCCAATCGGTCGCGGCCGACCAAAGCCGCACGATCGCCGCCGCCCAAGTGCTCCAGCGGCAGCTGAAGCTCCCGTTCGCCGTCGCGCTTGCCCGTGCCAACGCGGTCGTCGCGCGGGTACCGCGAGTACAGACCGTCCTGACGGCACCCGACGGCAGTCCCTACGCCGTCACGACCGGCCGCTTCCAGCAAGGCGCGAGCACCGAGCTCGTCCTGTTCATCTTCTTCACCTCGCTGACAGGCGCGGCGTTCCTGATCGAGACGCGCAGGCTCGGAATCGCCCGCCGGATCCTCTCGACCCCCACCTCAACCCGGACGATCGTTGCCGGCCAGCTACTCGGCCGACTCGCGGTCGCCCTCACCCAGGCACTGATCATCGTCCTCGGCTCGATGCTGTTCTTCGGGGTCACCTGGGGAAACCCACTCGGCACCGCCGCGGTGATTCTGTCCTTCTGCCTCGTCGGCACCGGCGCGGCCGTGCTCGTCGGCAGCCTATGCCAGACCGAAGAACAGGCTCGTCCGGTCGCATTCCTGCTCGGACTCGGGCTCGCGGCGCTGGGAGGCTCGATGGCCCCACTCGAAGTGTTCCCGGCAACCGCCCGCGCGATCGCGCACGTCACACCCCACGCATGGGCCAACGACGCCTTTTCCAAGCTGCTCAAACACGGCGGGGACCTGATCAGCGTCCTGCCGCAGATCGGCGTCCTGCTCGGCTTCGCTGCGCTCGCGACGACGGTCGCCGTGTGGCGCTTACGCCACGCACTCACCGCCTGATCACCTGCGCCGTCGACGACCCTACAACCGAACGAGTCCGCGAGCGCAGCGATTCGGGGAGCCCAGCCAAAGCGCTCACGGCGACCTCGTAACGATGACCGCACGGGCAACGTCTCCAGTCGGCGAGTCGTGTCGCAGCTCCACGGATACACGCCGCTTCGGCGATGTGCGCAACAGGCGAACGCACCAACCGAACCTACTCGGAGCTACCCGCACCAGCTTCACACGAGACTCGTGGCTCACCCCACGATACGTCGTTCACGCAGTCCAGCACTGACGAGACGCCCCGCACAAGCAAAGCAGAACTCGCGGCAGCGGTCCGGCACGCACCTCCTATTCGCCTCAGTGCGCAACCGCCGGCGATGAGCTGGCCGGTGCTCCCACAACAAAGAGCTCCAACGGACATTCAGGCGGTCGCTCAGGGTGCGTGAGCGCGGCCGCGAACCGGACTGCCGCCATCTTGATCAGTTAGCTGACGACCGAAGTCCGGTCTGATTTGCAAGCGCCTCGTGGTGCCGGCGTCGGCTTGCGCTATCGCGTGGAAGCATGCGTCGAACCCCGCCCGGCCGACACTGCGATCGACACCCACGTCCGCACCCTCCCTCGCGCACGATCGCTTCGCCGATAAGCGGGCGTCCGGACCTCGGCCGCGCCGAGTGGTTCGTCGCTCGTGCTTGCGCCCACAAGGAGGCGTCCGGCCTTCTCGGAGCGCACGATCGCTTCCGGGATCCGTCAGCTCAGGGGCGGACGTTCGCTTCGGCGACGTACCACTGGCCACGCGGCGCCAGCATCGCGCGAGCGCTTCGCCACGCGAGCGATCGTCCGCGTCCGGACCCGCTTTGATGTTCGGACGCGCCTGTCGGCGCACCGCGCGGTCCCCCTATGCGCCGCAACCGGCTGGCGGGCCAAACCGCTTCCAATTCTCATTAGGAGCGGTGATCAGTGTGGCGGGCTGCGTCTGATGCGCCGGGAGCCGGCGGCCACGACCGCAATCCGGCCGCGTCTAACACGCCGAGCAGCTCCCGCAGCGGCGGACGGACGGGCCACTTCGCGCGGCCTGAACCGCGTCTAACGCTTAGCGTACGAATCTGCGCCGTGGCTACTGAAAGGCCGACTCAGCTCAACTAGGAAGCGTTTGGCGAAACGGTTGGCGAAACTCGACGACACGCCGACTTAGCCGGCCTACTACCGGCGCCCGAGCTCGCGGCGGTAGCGCCGCACGGTGTCCGTCAAGTGAGCCAGAGCCGCGGGGTCGGCCGCGTCGACGTGCTCGTGCAGCAGCGCCGCCAGCACCTGCTCTTGGGTCAGGTCCTCGAACTCGTCGCGCAGCTCGACGACCGCCCGCTCGAGCCGGCGGCTGAGTGACCGCGGCACCCGCCCGAACACGGCACGCTTCTCCTCCTGTCCATATGAGCGAACGGGCTCTGCGGCGCGAGGAACCTCGGCCGGATCGCTCGGAGTGCTGCGCCGAGATGGACGACCGGTCGGCCGGGTGTCTCGGGCCTGCGGCTCTTCGTCGGCCGGGTCGCCGTGCTCCGCGCTGTCCGGAGTGGCTGGCGGCGCCGTCGGCGGTGCGGGTGCCGACCGGGTGCGGTTGAGCCCGGTGACGGGGTCATCGACGATCTCGAGCTTGGGACGATCGGCCATCACGCGACCGCCCTGAGCATTGGCACGCCGCTGTCGATCTCCTGCGCGAGCTTGCGGTACGCACACGCGCCAGTGGAGTCTGGTCGATGCCAGACGACAGGCCGCCCCTCGGTGAGCGCGTTGTTGAACTCCGCGCGCAGCGGGATCACAGTCTCAGCGACCGGAAGCCCGAGCTGGTCCAGGGCCGTGTCGATCACCTGGTAGCTGACGCGCCGGCGGTCGCCGAGCGTGCGCACCACCGCGCTGACGCGGACGTCGACGTCTTGATCGCGCAAGCGGGCGATGGTCGCTCGCACCTCCCCGGCGCCCTGGTACGCGCCCGCGTCGAGCATCGAGACGGGCACCAGCACCTCGCGTGCGGCGAACAGCGCGTTCACGGTCAGCAGCCCGAGGTTCGGCGGGCAGTCGACGATGATCACGTCGTAATCGAAGAGGCTGTCCTTCAGCGCGCGCGCGAGGAACTCTTCGCGCTTGGTCTGCGCGACGAGCGTCAACTCCAGCTTCGCCAGATCACGATGCCCGCACAAGAGGTCGAGACCCGCGCGGACGTTGACCGCCGCGGCGCCCAGCTCGCTGTGTCCCGCGATCACATCCACGGCCGTCGCCGGAGCATCTGAGGGCGCCCAGCCCAATGACCGAGTCAGCGCGAACTGCGGGTCGAAGTCGACCGCCAGCACGCGCACGCCCGCTTCGGACCACACCGCCGCGAGGTTCGACGCAGTGGTGGTCTTCCCCACCCCGCCTTTCTGCGAGCTCACCGCGAACGTCCTCGCCATCTCCGTCCTCTTGGGCATCGCCACACGGGCTCCTACCGATTCGGGGTCAACAACCAGCGAGCGCGAGCGCGCGCCCCAGCTAGCTCGCAATCTAGCAGACTAGCTAGCAGACTGGCGGGCTTGCTAGTCAGCTAGCTAGATATCAACGCCACGGCGTCGGCACGTACGCCGGCGGACACCGCAGCAGCGGACCGGATGGACGCGGGGGCGTTAGCCCCCCTGATCCACATCCCGGGCTATGCCGAGTCCTCCTCGATGCGCCGTTCGCGACCACCGACCACGAGACGCCGCGCTGCGACTTGCGAGAGGGCGGACCTGTTTGAAGCTGCGCTTGGCGCCCGCGCGCCCAATTGGAGTTCTTTTCCTGCTTCAAAGGTCGTGCCTAGCTTCCGCGCTCACTCGGCGGCCCGTAACCGCCCGCCGGCTCTGGGTCTTCGCTGTCGTCTGGCCCCCGGAACCGGGCCGCCATTCCCCGCGTCGTCCGCGTTCGCCGCTGCCGCCAAACCCCAGAGCGCGACGGCCGCCATTCCCCGGGGCAGCGCCGGGGGTGGCCGCCATTCCCCGGACCGCGTCGATGGCCACCATCGACGCGGCGTGAAGCGCACAGCTTTCGATCGCCACCGAGAGCCGAATCAGGGACGTCGACCACCTCAACCGCCGCCGACGACGATCACGATGCCTCTGCTAGCGGACGCGCGCGCAGGGGCTATCAGCGATGTGCGGCAACGTGGGGTCTGCTTGGGACAGGCGCTGCGGTCTTACGGCCCAGCGCGCATCGCCGCGCCGGCGTTGAGCGGGCCGAGCCCATCGCGCGGCGAAGCCGCGCTCGTCTCACTGGATCGTGCAGCTGCCTGATGCAGTGCTTCGCCGACGAGCTCGACCTGTTCACGGGCTTTGCGTAGCGTCAGGCCGCGCAGCGAGGCGGGGCGCTCTGCAGGGCACTTCGCGCGCTCCAGAACACGCTCGGTGGGAGCGGATCCGCGGCGATGGGGGCTGATCCTGAACGCGGGGATGTTGGTGTTTGCGTAGCGGCCGCGGATGCTCCACTTCGGGGCGCGGTTGTAGCGCTGGTCGGCGGCGTAGAGCTGGTTCAGCGCGGCGCGGACGCTCCCGGCCGCCCGGTGCTGGCGACCGCGCAGGCCGAGGGTGTAGCGAAGCGGTGCGGCGAGGTAGAACTCGACCGCGTCGTCGTAGCTGTCGCGGTGCGTTCCCTGCAGCCACGCGTACAGCCGCTGCCCCACGGGCCGCAGATGCGCCCAAACACGGAAGTCGACGCGCACCACCTCCCCGTGAGCGATCTGCTCGCGGACCCAGTCCGCGATGTAGATCCGGATCGTAAGCGTGTCGCCCGCCGCGTCGGCGCCGTCAGCGTCGGCCTCGGCGGTCGTGAGCGCGTCGTCGTTCGAGAGGTTGGCGAGAGCGTCCTGATACTCGTGAGCGTCAACCCACCGTCCGTCGGGGAGGCGCCGTTCAACGCACTCGACCGGGGGGCTGGGGATCCTGAGTGCGAGGTTCGGCTTGCTGCCGTCCTTTGGACGATTCACGGTCGCTGAGAGCTGGAGCTGCTCCAGCTCGGCGAGGAGGCGGTGGATCTCGGCGATGTCATTGCCGCCGAGGCGCCGGCGCCCGGTGATCAGCTGCGCGAGCTCGCCGGCGGTCGTCTCGGCGTACGGGGACGCGGCGGGGTTGCGCGAGTGCCACAGCCCGCCGGCGGCCGCGAGGACCCCGAGATGCCCGGCGCGGAGCGTCTGCGAGCACGAAACGCTGCCGTAGATGTCCTGCCCGTCGTTGCACCCGCTGCGGTGCGTGTCCGCCGAGGTCGGCAGCCGCTTGGCCAGCGCCCGCGGCAGCTTGCCCACAAGGCCGTCGAGACGCTCGCCGCGCCGCCGCCCGTACGCGCGTTCTGAACGCGGCCGTCGGCCGCGCGGTCGGCCGTAGCCGACCCGCTCGAGGATCTCGAGCGCTTGGTCGAGCTGCTCGCGCTGGTCGCTGAACAGCTCGTGCAGCTCGCCGCGCTCCTCGTCGGTCAGGGCAGCGGGGGAGAGGCCGCCGAGACGCGCAGGGAGGAACGTCCTGGCGAGGAACCGGACGGTGAAGTCGCCGGCCATCTGATCGACGCGCGCAGCCAGGTCAGGGGGCACGACGCCGCGATGACGGCCGCGCAACGGCAGGAACCGCGAGCGGTCCACCCCGCAGCAGCGCTTGGTCTTCTTCTCCGACCCGCACGGGCACGGGTCGTTGCGCCCCGGCGGGGTGCCAGGCGCGTCGAGGTTGATGTGGCTGAAAGCCATCGCCAACACCGCAACAGAGCGGGGTTCGCGATGACCGTCAGCGGGAGCGGCCGGCCGCACAGCGGGATTCCGGTCGCGGATCCGTCCGCAAGCCGGCTACACTGGTCGTACTGATTTTTGTGCCGCGCTGGAAGGCGCGTATGTGTTGGAAGACCGGGCCGCGAACCCGGTCTTTCTCGTTTCCGAGGGCAGCACGGTCTGGTGGGCCTCTGCTCGGGGAGACGAACTCGCAGCCGCCCGCGCTCGTCGACGGGGTGGACCGCCAGCCCGTCTGGGGCAATGCTCCAGGATGTTGTCGGCGAGCACCATCGGTGCCAGCGCCGAGATCGCCGTAGGCGCGCGCGCGACGGCCTGCGCGCGGGCTCATGCGAGCGACTCCTCGAACGTTTCGTCGCCGCGCTGACCGGCGATCACGATGCAACGGTCAGCGAGCGACCACCTGACCGTGCCTCGGATCCAAGGATGGCCAGCGAACTGGCCAAAGCGGTCCCACACGGGGCCCTCGAGCGCGAGCGCCAGCTCGTCGCGACCCGTCCATCGCTCGACGTCGACGAGTTCGTCGCCCGCGAATCCACTGAGCGTGATCGTTCCCGTCGTTCCCCCGTGGCCGGCGCGACCCGAGAACGGAACGACCGCGACCGTCGCGCCGCGACGCGCGAGCTCCTCCCACACAGCCCGGCGAGCCGCCAGCTCGCGCCGCCCAGGCCGCAGCCGTGCCGTATGCGGCTGGGAAGCCTCACAACCCGAAGGCGTGTGGCACAGGTCGCCCGGCAGCGCCTTGCATGTCGGACAGCGCCGCGCCCGCCATCCGCGGGCCACGTGCAGACACGCCGCCGGCCCGCAACGGGCGTTGTATGAATACCGGTGCCTATCCCGGCAGCGCGTCCCAGGCGCCGCCCGGCACTCCGGGCACCACTCGGCCAGCCACGCGCGACGGTCGCTCACCGCAGAACCGGCGCTCTCGGCAGCCGCTGGTGGTCACCGTTTTGGTCACCGTTTTTCTGGCGCGGCCTGACTTCCGGTGGCTTGCGGTGGCGAACGCCAGGCTCTGCGCTGCACGCAAAAGCCCTGCTGCTGGCGCGATCTGACTCGCTGTGACTTACGGGAGCGACGGGACTCGAACCCGCGACCTCCGGCGTGACAGGCCGGCGCTCTAACCAACTGAGCTACGCCCCCCTGACGGGGAGGCTCAAGTATGACAAGAGACCTTGATCGCCGTAGTTCGCAACTTTGCGCGCCGCTGCGGGTTTGAACCGACGTAATCGTTCTCCGTCGGGACGCGCCCAACCCGGCCGTGGAGCGTCCCGGAGATCGGCGGCGGGGACCCGGAATCGGGTCCTCGTCGTGTTTACGCCGCACATCGTGATTTCGCGGCCGCGGCGTGGTCGGCGTCGATGTCGTCGTGGCTAGTGGTGGTCCGGAATTGCTCGCGAAATCTCGAACCACGACACTAGACCTGCGGTGGGATCCAGCCGCCAAAGACGCGCTCAAGCTCGATCGCGACCGCGATCGAGACGTGGTCCCGGTTCATTCCAGCGGCCACCTGGAGCCCGAGCGGAAGCCCGGTGCTCGGCGATAGTCCCAGTGGCACTTCGGTCACCGGCACACCGGCCAGGTTGAAGACCGCACAGGAATTCAGTAGCCACGGCCGTCCCAGCGTTCGCCCGTGTTTCGGTGCCACTCGGGGATGGGCCGGATGCAGCAGGACCCCGTCGCCGATCGTTTCGGCGAGCTCGCCGACCAGCTCGTGTGCCGCGGCGAGCAGGCGTTTGCGTCCGGGTGGCTGCGAGCCCTGGGGCAGCAGCTCAGGCGCGAGCGTAATCCGTGTCGGCAGCGTGTGGGGCCCGCGGGGCGAGAGCAGGCTTCGCCAGGTTGGGCGTTTTGCCCCCGCGGCCGCGAGCAGGCTCAGGGTGGTCTGCTCAGCCTCGGCCTGCAGTGTCGCCACGAACGGCAGCCACGCATGGCGCCATGAGCGCAGCGCCACTCGGTGAAGCTGTGCCCCCGCCGCGGCCAGGGCGCCCGCGGCCCGCTCGCGCGCGTCGTGCAGCTCGCGGCTGATCGGCAGCAGCGAGCTCTCTTGGAGGATCACGACGCGCAGGCCCTGCAGCGAGACGCCGGCCGGATCGCCGGGATTGCCGTCGGGCGCCCCGTGGCCAGCGCCGCCGGAGCCGGCGAGGATCGAGAGCAGGGCGATCAGGTCCTCGGCATGCCGGGTCAACGGCCCGACGCCGAGCATCCTCCCCGCTGGACCCGGTGTGCCGGGATAAGTACCGGTATTGGGCACCAGTCCCGACGATGGCTTGTGCCCGAACACTCCGCAGAACGACGCCGGCAGCCTGATCGAGCCGGCGATGTCTGACGCCAGACCGAAGGGCGACGCGCCCGATCCGACCGCGGCTCCCTCCCCACCAGAGGACCCTCCCGCCGTGCGCGACGGGTCATAGGGATTGTTGGTCCGGCCGTAGAGCCGGTTGGAGGATTCGATCCACAGCGTCAGCTCCGATGTGTTGGTGACTCCGAGCGCGATCGCCCCGGCGTCCAGCAGCCGCTGCACGGCCGGGGCGTTCCCCGTGGCCAGGCAGTCCTTGCGCGCCACCAGGCCGGCCGATTGCGGCATGCCCCTCAGTGCGATCGACTCCTTGACCGTGAACGGGACGCCGAGCAGGGATGGCAGGACATCCTCCGGTCCGGCGGATCTGAGCAGCTCGTCGGCGAGCGTTGCCTCCTGCCGGGCGAGGTCGAAGCGGTCGGCGGCCAGGGCGTTGATGCGTGGCGCCAGTCGCTGATGGCACTCGATGTGCGTCCCCACGACCTCTGACGCCGACAGCTCG
This sequence comes from uncultured Actinomycetes bacterium, assembly GCA_937888775.1. The sequence goes on from CALAQT010000044.1 coordinate 12,633, forward strand.
CGCGTGCGTATGGCCCGTGCCAGGGACAGCACCGAGCGCGTGGTCATGGGACCGGATTCGCCGCGCGTGTCCATCACGATGAGAGCGGCCAGACGCGACTCATCACCGTCTCGACGAACTGCTCGTAGCGTTGAGGTGAGTAGTGCTGCGCGTCGGTCAGCACCATCCGTCCCGCCTCCTCACCGAAACTGCGGATCGCGTGCGCGGTGAGCTCCAGGTCGAGCGCGCCCACCGGCTCGGAGCGTTCCAACGCCCACCGGACAAGCGCCTCGATTCGCTCCAGCGTCCGCGCCCGGTTGGTCTCGACGTTGTGGCGCACGATCGCGGGCGTACCCTCCAACGGCAGCAGGATGATCCGCCACGTCGCCGGCCGGCTGGCGACGGCATCCAGGAAGCGCCTCACGCCCGCGGCCACGAGCTCGGCCGGATCGCGATCGCCCGGTCGGTCGGGAACGACCTGCTCCAATTGCTCTAGCGCGTAGCGCTCCTCGCGAGCGATCAGCGCCTGTAGCAGCGCGCCCAGATTCTCGAAGTGGTCGTAGATCACGGGCCGCGTCACGCCGGCGGCTCTGGCGATGGCCTCAATCGTGACGCCCTCGTAGCCGTGCGCCAGGATCACGCTGAGCGCGGCGTCGATCAGCTGTTCCCGGCGCGCGGTCGGCGCCATCCGAGGGGCGTAGGGACGACGGGCCTTACCGGCGGTGTCCGACGAGGGTCGGGGCTGCATCGGCGGGCAGGCTAGCACCAACCCGGCACGAGCCTACAGCGGTGTAGGTTCTTGCCCGTGGCCGGCCCGCTACGGTCGAGTAGTGCGGCCGGTCTTCGATGGTCACAACGATGCACTGACGTGTGACGATCACGCCCTGATCGTCACCGGGCGCCCCGACGGTCACCTGGATCTACCGCGGATGCGAGCGGGGGGAGTGAGGGGGGCGATCTTTGCCATCTTCACTCCCTCGGCGTCAGAGGTCCGGACCCCGGTCGCGCGTGACGATGGTGTGCTGGAGTTCGAGCTCGCCTCCGAGGTCTCCCATGAGCACGCCGCCGCGTTCGCCGCCGCGGCGGCGGGGCGGCTGTTGGCGCTCGAGCGCGATGGCCACATTCGCGTCGCGCGACAGATCGCCGACCTCGACTCCGCTCATGATGACAACGGGTCGCCGCTGGCGGTGATGCACCTGGAGGGCGCCGAGGCGATCGACTCGGCGCTGGAGGCGCTTGACCTCTGGTACGCGGCTGGGTTGCGTTCGCTGGGGCCGGTCTGGAGTCGCCCCAACGCTTTCGGCCACGGCGTGCCGTTCATCTCGCCCAGTACCCCGGACACCGGCCCCGGTCTAACAGCGGCCGGCGAAGCGCTCGTCCGGCGTTGCGCCGAGCTGGGGATTCTGGTCGACCTCAGCCATCTCAACGAGGCGGGCTTCTGGGATGTCGCCCGGGCCGAGCCCGGGCCGCTGGTGGCCAGCCACTCGGCGGCCCATTCTCTGTGCGCGGCCTCTCGCAACCTGACCGACGCCCAGCTCGATGCGATCGGGGCTTCGGGCGGGCTGGTGGGGATCGTGTTCGCGTGTCCGTTCCTGCGCTCGGACTTCGCTGACGATCCCGCCACGCCCCTGGAGCTGATCGCCGAGCACGCCGCCTACGTCGCCCAGCGGATCGGCGTCGCCCACGTGGCGCTCGGCTCGGACTTCGACGGGGCGACGATCCCTGCGCCGCTGGGAGACGTGGCGGGAGTCCCGCGCCTGCTTGACGCGCTGACCCAGATCGGCTTCAGCGCGCCGGAGATCGCCGCGATCGGCTGGCAGAACTGGCGCCGGGTGCTCGGGGACTGGTGGGCGAGCTGATGATTTCAGCGCCGACCGGACCGCGCGCCGGGATCAGTGGTGGCGCCCGCCGCGCTCTTCGCCCTCCACGACGCGCCGCAGGACCTCCTCGTCCCAGCGGTGGGTACGCAGCAGGCGGTAGCGCTCCGCGCTGATGCGCAGATAGGCCTCCGTGTTGGTTTGCTCGCCGATCAGGCCGGCCTCACGCAGCATCGCGACGACCGGCCGGTACTCGTTCTCCAGCCACAGATAGGCCGTCTCACGGCGGTTGATCGGCTCGGCGCGGTCCTGGATCGTGCGAAAGCCCCAGGCCTCGACGTGCTCAGCGAGCTTGGCGTAATCCCAAGGGTCAGACAGCATGATCTCCCGGCGGGCGTCCTCGGGCAGTGGCACGCGCTCAGAGAACACTCGCTCGTGGCTCTTGAACGGCAGGTCGGCCAGCGTGATCGTCTGTTCGGCGCCGACTTTGGTCACGACCTCGGTCACGTTTGCGTCGATGTCGGTCCGCCCCAGCGCCCGACTGACCGACACCCGGTGGTGGCCGTCTCGCACGAAGTAGATCTCGCCGATCCGCACCAGGTCAATCGGCGGCATGCTTTCACCGCGGCGCATCGCCGCCGCGATGTGCTCCCAGCGCGAACGGACCCGGGCCGAGGTGGGACGAAAGCTACGGTCAAACTCACGGCCGCGGTCTACAGTGCCGACGATCGCCTCGAGCTCGACCACGTGATGTCCGCCGGAATGCTCGCTGACGAATCCGAGCGCCTGCACGACCTCCTCGTACGGGAGGATCACGCCGACGTCGTCAGGCAGACCGCGCAGCCGGGCAGCAAGCCGAGCCAGTGTGGCGCGTCGCCGCGCGCGCAGGAAATCTTGCTGCGCGTCGAACCCGGGCATTCCTGTCGAGCGCCGAGCGTTGGGCATCGGCGCCCGAGATTAGCTGCTCGGCGGGGCGTCTCCCTGGCTGCCGGCGGCACTCGGCGCGGCGGCCGGCGCCGAGCCGCCATCGGGGCCCGCGCCGAGCATGGACTTGCCAGTCTCGGGATCGAATAGGTGCAGGTGCTCGCTGTTGAACCACAGCTCGGCCTCCTGGCCCTGGCGGACCTGACTGGCGGCCTCCAGCCGGGCGACGAGCTGGCTTCCCTCCTGGCTAGGAAGGTCGGCGGCGCCGGCGTCGTGGGCCAGTTCCTCGAGCTCCTTTGAGGAGACCTTCTCGGACTCGAGCGTGAAGTAGGCGTAGAACTCCGACCCCATCGACTCCAGCACCTCGATCTTGGTCTTGAACGTGATCCCTCGCGATTGGTCGCCGACCAGCGTCGCGTCCTCGAAGTCCTCGGGGCGCAGGCCGACGATCACCCCGCCGCGGCCACCGCCGGGGCCCGCCTGTAGCCGGCCGCGGAGCGCGTCGGGGATCGGCACCGTCCCGATCGGCAGCTTGACGCTGTCGCCGTCCAGTTCGCCGGGGAGGAAGTTCATCGACGGGGACCCGATGAAGCCGGCCACGAACAGGTTGTTGGGCCGGCCGTAGAGCTCGCTCGGTGGGCCCACCTGCTGCAGTACGCCAGCCCGCATGACCGCGATCCGGTCGCCGAGGGTCAGCGCCTCGGTCTGATCGTGGGTGACGTAGATCGTGGTCGTCTCCAACCGCTGCTGGATCCGCGAGATCTCTGTTCGCATCTGCACGCGGAGCTTGGCGTCGAGGTTCGACAGCGGCTCGTCCATCAGGAACACGCTCGGACTGCGCACGATCGCGCGCCCCATTGCGACGCGCTGGCGTTGGCCACCCGAGAGGTTGGCCGGCTTGCGCTCCAGGTGCTGCTCGAGGTCAAGGATCCGGGCCGCCTCGTTGACCTTCTGATCGATCTCCTGTTGCGGAGTCTTGGCCAGCTTGAGCGCGAAGCCCATGTTCTCACGCACGGTCATGTGGGGATACAGCGCGTAGTTCTGGAACACCATCGCGATGTCTCGATCCTTCGGCGCCTTATCGTTGACGACCTGGCCGCCGATCTTCAGCTCACCGGAGGAGATGTCCTCCAGCCCCGCCACCATCCTTAGCGCTGTCGACTTGCCGCAGCCCGACGGGCCGACGAGGATCATGAACTCGCCGTCGGCGACCTCCAGGTTCATGTCCTTGACGGCCTCATAGCCGTCGTCGTAGCGCTTGGTGATGTGCTCGAGTGCGATTTCGGCCATGGTTTCTCCTTATCCCTTGACGGCGCCCGCGGTCAGGCCGGACACGATCCGGCGCTGGAACAGGAGCACGAGAATCATCACCGGAACCGTAACGACCACCGCCGCCGCGGCGATGTCGCCGTAGGGCACGGTGAACTGTGACACACCGGGGAACGAGGAAATCGCCGCCGGTACCGTCTGCGCGGCGTCGGTGGAGGTGAGCGAGATCGCGAACACGAAGTCGTTCCAGCAGATGATGAACACGAGGATGAACGTCGTCACGATGCCGGGCGCGGCAAGCGGGACGATGACCTTGCGAAACGCCTGGAACGGTGTCGCCCCGTCGATCTGGGCCGCCTGCTCAAGCTCCCAGGGGATCTCCCGGAAGAACGACGACAGGACGAAGATCGACAGGGGCAGCGCGAACGTCATGTACGGGATGATCAGCCCCGGCCACGTGTCGTAGAGCCCGATCTGGCGCCACAGGTTGTACAGCGGGCCGACCAGCGAGATCTGCGGGAAGAACGCCACGCCAAGCGACACTCCGAGGATGACCTGCTTGCCGGGAAAGTCCAGACGGGCGATCGCATAGGCCGCCGCCGAGGCGAGGAGCACGGCCAGCGCCGTCGAGATCAGCCCGATGCCGATCGAGTTGCGCAGGGCAGATGTGAACTCACCGAGCTTGAAGATGTCGGAGTAGTTCGACAACGTCCACGCGTGTGGGATGAAGCTCCCGTCGGTGGCGGTCCCCGGTGTCTTGAGCGACAGCATCACGATCCACACCACGGGTACCAGCGAGACGACGACCACCACCAAGACCGCCGCCGACCAACCGCCCATCTGCCGCGTGCGCTGGCTCATGCCTCAGACCCCCCCGGCGCGGCGGCTGCGCCGAAGCTCTTGTAGAGCGCGAGCGCGATCAGGCCGACAAGCACGAACAGGAGCACCGATACCGCCGAGCCGAGGCCGAGATTGAGCCGGTCCAGCAGCGTCGAGTAGTTCAGCATCGAGATCGACTCGGTCCCCTGAGCGCCCTGGCCGAAGATGTAGATCGTGTCGAAGATCCTGAACGCATCGAGCGCCCGGAACAGCAGCGCGACGAAGATCGCCGGCTTCATCAGCGGCAGGGTGATCCGGACGAACCGCTGCCAGGTGCTGGCGCCGTCGACCTTGGCCGCTTCGAGCAGCTCGTCGGGCACGAGCGCCAAGCCGGCCAGCAGCAGCAGCGCCATGAACGGCGTGTTCTTCCAGATCTCGGCGACGATGATCGCGACGTAGAGCCCGAACGTGTGGCTCAGCGGGTCGCTGCTCAACCCGAGCAGCTTCGGGATCCAGCCGCTGTTGAGCGAGAACGCCAGCTGCCACGAGTAGGCCGATACGACCGCGACGATCCCGTAGGGAATCAGCGCGATCCCCCGTACCAATCCCCGGGCGAAGATCACCCGGTGCATGACCAGCGCCAGGCACATCCCGAGCACGAACTGGATCGAGACCGTGATCACGGTGATGATCGCGGTATGCAGGACGTCCTGCCACCAGACCGGGGCGCTGAGGACGTGGCCGTAGTTCGACAGGCCGATGAACTTGTTCTCCGCCGGGAAGCGCAGGTCGGCTCGCTGCAGCGAGAGGACCACCGCGTCGATGATCGGATACGCGGTGACCGCGATCATCACGATCGCCGCGGGACCGACCAACATCGCGGCCAGGCGCCGCTCCGCGCGTGTGCGCTCGGTCAGATGACGACGTCGCCGGGGCGGCGCCGCGGTGGCCGGGGCGGCAACGGCGCCGCTGCTCATAGCAGGGCCGCCGATGAGAGCGACAGCTTGATCTCGCTGCGCAGCTTGCTCACGATCGTGTTCGGATCGATGCTCGAGGTCGGGGAGAGGGCCTTCTGGATCGCCAGCGTGACGTCGGCGTAGGCGGGCGTCTGCGGACGGATGCCGTAGGTCTCGAGCTGGGACTTGATCAGCGAGTGGAACGGGTATGCCTTGTCGAAGGCCGGATCTGCATAGATGCTCGTGGCCACTGGGGCGAGCCCTCCCTTGATCGCGTCGGTCTTCTGGTTGGCGGGTCCGATCAGGCACTGCTCGGCCTCGAAGGCGAGCTGCGGATGCTGGGAGTGAGACGAGACCCCGAGGTTGTAACCGCCGATCGACACGTGTGGAGCAATGCCCGGGACCACCTCGGGAAACAGCGCGTATCCCATCTGCGCGCCGATCTTCGGGGTGTCGGTGTGCGCGGCTGACCACACGAATGGATAGTTGATCTGGAACGCGGCCACACCGTTCTCAAATGCGGTCTCCGACGGCCCCTCCTGGGCGACGTTCAGCGACGGGTCGGCCGGCGGCGAGTTCGCGAGCCTGCGCATGATCACGGCAGCCGTCTTGGCGGCCGGACCGATCACGACCTTGTCGTTGGCGGAGATGATCTGGCCGCCCGCCGAGTTGACCATCGAGTTGAACCAGACCGTGAGGCCCTCATACTGGGCGCCCTGCTCCTCGATGTAGTGGGGCTTGCCCTCCTTGGCCAGCTGGATCGCGTCGTCGATCATCTGGTTCCAGGTCGTGGGCGGGTTGGGAACGAGATCCTTGCGGTACCAGAGCAGCTCCGTGTTGGAGTTGATCGGCACGGCCCAGAGCTTGCCCTGCCAGGTGGCGGTCTTGACCGGCCCGGCGAGGTCCTCGCTGCGGATCTGGGCCGCCAGCGATGCCGGCACCGGACGAATCCACTGGGCGGTGGCGAACTCGGCCGTCCAGTCGACGTCCATCGCCAGGATGTCGATCGAGGGATCGTCGGCGGCCAGGCGGCGCACGAGCGAGACGCGCTGCTGGTCAGACGATGTGGAGAGGAAGTTGATGTTGATCGTGTACTTGCCGCCCGAGGCCTTGGAGCAGTCGGCGGCCGCCTTGGCGAACGAACCGGACGGCTCGGGGAACACGTACCAGTTGAGCGCCACCGGTCCCTTGCTGGAGCCGCCACACGCGGCCAGCGCGATCACGCTGAAGGCAACACTCAGAATCGTCGCGACATGGCGCACGAACTAGTCCCTCTCCCTTGCTTCTCTCTCTCCTCGCCGGATCCTAAAGGTTCCGTCAAGCCGACCTGAGCGCTCATACCCACGTTCTTCAGGTGCTAACCAGCACTTGATCAAGCCGCGTCGCGCACAACGCACAGCGACCCCAATCGAATGGCCGCGTGATCGCGCGCAGGCGCCGATCGTTCTGATGCCATTCGCGGTTGAGGTGGCGGCCGATGACCACGACGGCCACCGGCCCGGCCCCCGCCGCCTTGAGCGCCGCCGCTGCGCTCCGGGCATTGGCGCCGGTCGTCCAGGTGTCGTCGATCAGCAGCACCGGTGCGCCGCTCAGGTTCCGGGTTGCCTCGTACTTGCGGGCGTCGAACGCGCGGCCCTCGATCGCGATGTCGGTGCGTCTGAGCAGCCGCTCGTGCCTGACTCTGGTGGGCCCGACGAGCTCTGAGACGATCCAGCGCAGCGGCTGATCCCGATCCCGCAGCGGATCGCTGGACGGCACGGTGGCGACCAACGAAAAAGCCTGCACGCCAGCCGCCGCGGCGACGCATGGCTCGTGGGCGCTCAGCGCTCGCCACAGCACGGCCGCCAACCCGACGCCCAGCCGTCGCGCGGCGTGACCCTGGGTCCGCTTGTAGCGCGCCAGCGCGTGGTGTAACTGCTCGTGCGCCACGCTGTAGGAGATCGGCGCCACGGCGTCGAGCCACTCGGGCCGGCGCGCGCACCCGAAGCAGCGGTCATAGCCGTCGGTGAAGTCGAAGCACACTCTGCACACGCCCGGACCGGCCCGCGGCCCGAACATGAAGTTCGAGTACAGATCGCTCAGCTCGGCGATCGAGGCCATGCCGGCGTCAGGCGACCAGCGCGTCTGGGTCGCTCAGGCGCTGCACCGCTGAGACCGCCTCGGCCGCAGAGCAGACCACGTGCACCCCGGGCCGCGACGACAGTTCCCGGGCCCACGCCTGCTCGAGCAGCGACTCGATCAGCAGCACGGGCCTCCCGTGGGCCAGCGCAAAGCGGGCCTGCGACCGGGCGCCGCTGGTCTGCGACGCCTCGACGATCACCGTCGCCAACGAGAGCCCGGACATCAGCGCGTTGCGCATCGGAAAGCTGCGCCGGCTCGGCGCGGCGTCGGGCCAGAACTGCGACACCACCGCGCATTCGCAGGCAATGCGACGCTGAAGCGCGGAGTTCTGCGGGGGATAGCAGCGGGTCAGTCCGGTGCCGATCACCGCCACCGTGCGCCCGCCGGCGGCCAGGGCCGCGGCGTGGGCAGCGGTGTCGATCCCCGCGGCCAGCCCGGAGACGACGGCATAACCGGCGGCGACCAGGTGCTCGACGATCTGTCCGGCGGACCGCGTTCCACGTCCGGTCGCTTCCCGGGATCCGATCACCGCCACGGATCGGTCGTCACGGGCCAGCAAACTGCCCGCGACGAAGATCAGCGGCGGTCGGTCAAAAACGGCGCGCAGGTTGTCCGGATACTCCGCGTCGAGCACCGTCAGCACCCGGATGCCCTGCGCTTTCCAGCCGGCGATCTCAGCCGCCGCGGTGTGAATTCGAAAGTCATCGTCTGGCTCAAAGAGCCGTGGGGATGCCTCGATCCGCCCCCGCTCTTGCTCGAGCACCGCGCGCGCGCTACCAGCGTCCTCCACCAGTTCGGCGTACTCGCGCCACGGGCGGCTGCCGGTGCGAAGCAGCGCGATCAGTGCGGCGCTCTCGCTGAAAGGCACCATCGAGGTTCAGGCTAACGGGCGCGACCGACGCTCAAGAACGGCGGCACGGCGCGCGTGACCCTAACTGGCCCGCGGTCTGGGCCGGCTCGAGCCCCCCGAAGGCTCGTAGACTCTTTTCGAGGGTCGGCGAGGAGGGGAGCATGTCATGAATTCGAAGGACCGTGGGCTCTCGATCTCGCTCTCGATCTCGCTTATGCGCGCAGTGCCGGACGCGCCAACCGCTGTCGACTGGTACAAGCGGGCGATCGATGCGACCGAGCTGTGGAACCTCGGTACGGTCGTGGGTCTGGAGGTCGACGGCGCACCGTTCTTCCTCGCCCAGCCGGCCGGCCACGGTTGGGACAGTCCCGCGGCGATCGGCACCACAACGGCGAGAATCGAGGTGTTCGTCGACGATCCCGACTCATTCGTCGAGCGTGCGGTACAAGCTGGGGCGACCGGGATCATCGATGGCATCCAGGACCATCAAACGCCGTGGGGTAAGCACCGGCAGGGCGGCTTTCACGATCCATTCGGACACCTGTGGCTCGTGGGAGACAGATCTCCGCTGCGACGTCTTCCGTAATGACCACAGGCACACCGATGGCGATCGATCTCCGGCGGCCCAAATCGGTGGGAGGGGTCCTCGGTGACGCCCTGCGTTGCTACGCGCGATACCCGGTGCTGTTCGCGGTTCTGGCGCTGGGTGTGGTGGTGCCGTACACGCTGATCGTGCTTGTGGCGAACGGGGCTGCCCCTCTCGGCCGGCAACATGGAGGCGCGACGGCGGTGCTGATCCTGCTTCTGCTTGACCTGTTGATCGTGACGCCGCTGATCTCGGCGCTCTTTATCCACGCATTGGTCGCGGTCGGTGAGGGGCGACAGCCGAGGCTGCTCGAAGTTGCCGCGCTGGGCGTCCGGGTGCTGCCGGTCGTAGCCGCCGCCGAGGTCGTTGCCGGTATCGCGACCGGGGTCGGGTTCCTGCTGCTGATCGTTCCCGGCGTGTTCCTCTTGATTCGCTGGGCAGTCGTGGCCCAAGCCGCGGCGATCGAACGCGGCGACTGGCTGGGTGCGCTCCGTCGCAGCGGCGAGCTCACAGCCGGTAACTACCTTCACGTGCTCGCCGTCCTGGTCATCGTCGGCTTGATCGCCCTCGCTTTGGAGCAGGCGGGAGCTGCCATCGTCGGAACCAGCGCCAACGTCCCCCAGGTAGTGGTCGTCATCGCGCTCCTGACGATCACCCGGTCGTTCGTAGCGTTGACAACGGCGGTCCTGTACTTCGATCTCGTGGCGCGCAAGAGCCGGCTGACCCCTTCCGCAAAGCTCCTCTAGACAAGTCGTCCTCGGCAACAAATCTCCAATCCGCTGAGAATCCGCTTACAGTCGGTTGCGGACGGTCGCCAACTAGTCGACTCTTCGCTGGTTGACCAGCCGACGATTGGCTTCCGCCTGAGCGGTTCTCGGCGTTCGGCCGAGTTCAGGTCCGCTTCTAAAGGGAGTTGGGCCCAAGGACGCTGCGGTCCGGGGGCTTTGGCGCCCACCCGGAGGTCACTCATGCAAACCGGACTACACGTTGTCGGCGTGGGGTTTCAGAGATTAGGAATCGTGGCCGCGGGCGTCGTGCTCGGCGGCGTCCTCGCATACGCGCTGCTGGTGTTTGCGATGGTCGTCATCCAAGCAGCTGCCGCGTTTGGGCAGCAGTAGGAGTCGGTTGATGGCTGAGCGCGGCGCACTGCCCGCTGTGCCTGCCAGGAGGCGCGTGATGCTGAGGGCGGCGCGTGCGTTCTTTACGCCGCTGCTGCCCGACGACTACCTGGAGATGATCAACCCCGTGTGGTCGACGCGAGAGCTGCGCGGGCGAATCGTGCGGATCGAGCTCGAGACGCGAGATGCCGCCACGGTGACGATCAAGCCCGGCTGGGCGTGGCCCGGGCACAGGCCGGGTCAGTATCTGCGGGTTGGCATCGTCGTTGACGGTGTGCACCACTGGCGTGCGTACTTGATCACTTCTGATCCCGGGCGCCCTGATGGCTGCATCAGCATCACACCGAAGCTCGTCGAGACGTCGAGACGTCGAGACGGGTGCGGTGTCGCAGTACCTCGTGCGCGGGGCGAAGCCGGGCGTGATCGTCCGACTCGGCGGCGTGGAAGGGACGTTCACGCTGCCCGACCGGCTGCCGGCCAAGCTGCTGTTGATCAGCGCAGCCATGGATCACGCCGATCATGAGCATGCTGCGAAGCCTGGATCGTGGCGGCGCGCTTACTGACGTGACGCACCTGCATTCGGCGCGGACTGCCGACGATGTGATCTTCGGCAGAGTACTGCGTGACCTCGCCCGCCGGAGCACAAGCTTTCGCCTGCACGAGCAGCTGACCTCGGTAATGGGCCGCATCGGCCCCGGTGATCTAGACCGCCTGTGTCCCGACTGGCGCGAGCGCGAGACCTTCCTCTCGGGACCGGTAGCGATGCTCGACGCCACCAGCGACTACTTCAAGGCCGAGCTTGGCCATTGTGATCGACTTCACCTCGAGCACTTCCAGCCGTATCTCGACGGCGCGGCGGGCGAGAAGGGTGCCGGCGGAGCGATCCGGTTCTGCTCGAGTGACTTGGATGCGCTCAGTGACGGGGGCCGAGCCGATTCTGCTCGCGGGCGAGCAGGTCGGCGCGACACTGCCGTTCGGTTGCCGGATGGGGATCTGTCACACCTGTGTCGGGCGGTTGCGTTCAGGCCGGGTCCGCGACCTGCGCACCGGTGAGGTACACGGGCAGGCTGGCGAGATGGTCCGCACCTGCATCAACGCGCCCGAGGGCGCGGTCGAGATCGAACTCTGAACAACGACTTATCAATGACCGGAGAACCCCACATGGCCACTCTCATCGAGAGTCCCCTGAGCCGTCTGACCGCCGAACAGCTCGACAAGATCGCCGATGAGTTCGACGCCATTCACGACAATGTCAGGGCGGAGCTGGGAACCCGTGACCGTGCATACATCACGCGCATGATTGAGATCCATCGCCGCCTACTGGTCGCCGGGCGGATCGTACTGTTCGCGTCTCGGTATCGGCCGGCATGGCTGGCGGGCACGACGATGCTCTCGCTGGCCAAGATCCTCGAGAACATGGAGATCGGCCATAACGTGATGCATGGCCAATGGGATTGGATGAACGATCCCCAGATCAACTCCTCGACGTGGGACTGGGACGCGGCCTCCACGGCGGAGGCGTGGAAGCACTCCCACAATTACGTGCACCACACCTACACCAACATCCGCGGCAAGGATCGCGATCTCGGCTACGAGATCATGCGGATTGACCCGCACCAGAAATGGAACCCCGTCTACCTGGCGCAGCCGTTCTACAACCTCCTGCTGGCCGCAATCTTCGAGTGGGGCGTGGCATTCCACGATCTCGACTTCGAAGCGATCAGGCGCGGCGAGAAGTCCAAGGAGGCGATCAAGCGCGAGCTCAAGGGAATGGCCGGCAAGGCACGGGCGCAGATCGTCAAGGATTATGTGGCCTTCCCGTTGATCAGCGCGGGGCTGGCCGCGGGCGCCACATGGGCCGCCGCGAATGTCCGTGGCAAGACCCAGAGCCGCGTCGGGCGCGGGCTGCGGGCGCTTGGCCTGGGCGCGGCGCCGAGTACAAAGCGTGCTGAGACGATCGCTGACGCGCTGGACGCCGCCCGGCGCACGTTTCGTACAACCGCGCAGGCCGACGTCGCCGCGAACGTCGTGCGCAACGTCTGGGCCTACGCGATCATCTTCTGCGGGCATTTCCCAGATCAGACCTACACGTTCAGTCCGGAGGAGGTGGCCGACGAGACACGCGGCGGGTACTACGTGCGCCAGCTGCTCGGTGCGGCCAACATCGAGGGGAGCCCGACCTTCCACGTCCTCAGTGGAAACCTCGGCTATCAGGTGGAGCACCACCTCTACCCCGACATGCCGAGCACGCGCTACGCCGAGATCGCCCCACGCGTACGCGAGATCTGCGACCGCTACGACCTGCCATACAACACCGGCCCATTTCTGAAGCAGCTGGGCGCCGTGCAGCGGACGATCGTGAGGCTCGCATTCCCAGGCGGCGCGCCCCGGCCCAAGCCCGGTCCTTACCGCAACCACGACGGCTGGGGACCGCGGGACACCGGCAACAAAGTCACGGCGCTCGCGGGTGCGTAGTCGCTGAGCCCGCGCGGACCGCAGCCGAGCCCGGGCGCTTTAGCTGGTTCGTGGCTTGAGGGTTAGGCGCGTCGTCTCGTGGTTCGTGTTCGTAGTGGCAATGCGGGTGTACAGCGCCTTGATCTCTTGCGTCCTGACTCTGTGCGCGACTGCTCGGCTGACGGTGATCGCCGGGCTGGCGATCGTGACCTGAACGCTGGACGCTGGGGCCCTGAGGCTGATCGTGAGCTTGCCGTGGCTGAGCGTTTCGGTCAGCTTCAGCCGCTTCCCGCTGGTCCTGACGACGATTCCTGCCGCGAGCCGCTCGGTCATGTGTGAGAACGCCATGCCGCTGGGCAGCCTGGCGGTGAGAGTTTGGAGCTTGGCGCGGTGCCTGCCCGCCATCAGGGTGAAGGAAAGCTTTACCTCTCCGTTGCCGATCGCGGTCACGCGAGCACGCGACGCCGCCGCGCGGCGCGACGCATGGGTGCCGCGTGCGCGGCCGGGCGGGTTACTCAGGACGGTGTCGACGCGGACCAGCCGGTCGCGCGCGAGTACGTGGATCGGCGTCGGCGCGGTGAGCGCCGCGGCCGTGCCCGTCGGCATCCTCGCCGCCGGCGCGCCCACAGTCACAGCGCCGCTGGGGAGTGACTTCACCGCGAACATCGCGAGCAACACGACGGTAAGCAGAAAGCCGACGAAGATCGGACGGCGACTGGACGCCGCCAACGAGCGCACCCTCGTCGTAGGACGTTGCTGGTTGGTCTTGCCTTTGGGGACCCTAGGGGCCATGAGTATCTCCTCTCACCGCGCGTCAGTGCGCCGGTGCGGGGTCCTTCGAGGTAAACGGAAGGGCCTCGTATTTGACGGGTTTCATCGTCTGACGAAACGACCGTTGACGGGTTTCATCGTCTGACGAAACGACCGTGAGGACATCAACATACGGTCGCCTGTGCGAATCATTCGCCAGGTACTGTCAACCAACCCGGACATGAAGTCTACTCGCTTTTCGGCCAGTTTCCGGACATTTACTCAAGTTTCTCTTTGCCACCGGATAAGGCAAGGAGCGTCGCTCGATTGTTTGACCGCCTGTCTGTCTGACGGGTTCGGCTGACGAATCCTGGGAAGGATGCTCTAGGATCTCTCCTACGGTGCCTTAGTGAGACTTCGCGCAGGACACCGCCGGCCGCACGCCGAGCGGCGCCCTCACGGACATCATCGTGCCCAGCGACGGCAATGCGGTCCCTATACAACAGTCGGACGCCGCATCCGGTGATCCGCGTCGAACGTGAGGACATCAATGAAAGCGCTCGTGTATCACGGCCCCGGTGAGAAGTCATGGACCGATGCGCCTGACCCGCAGATCCAGAAGTCGACCGACATCATCGTCAGGATCGACACCACGACCATCTGCGGCACCGACCTGCATATCCTCAAAGGCGACGTGCCGGCGGTCACGCCCGGCCGGATTCTCGGTCACGAGGGTGTCGGCGTCATCACCGAGGTGGGTAGCTCGGTGACGCAGCTCGCCGTCGGCGACAACGTGATCATCTCCTGCATCAAGTCCTGTGGTCACTGTAGTTTCTGTCAGCAGGGCATTTTCGCGCACTGCCTGGGTGACGAGGGAGCCTCAGGCATCGGCTGGGTCTTCGGCCACCTGATCGATGGCACCCAGGCCGAGTACGTGCGGGTGCCGTACGCCGAGACATCCGTGTACAAGGTGCCCGAGGGCGTCACGAACCAACAGGGTGTGCTTCTGAGCGACATCCTGCCGACGGGATTCGAGATCGGCGTCCAGTACGGGCAGGTAAAACCCGGTGATGTGGTCGCCGTGATCGGTGCCGGTCCCGTGGGACTCGCCGTGATGGCGACGGCGGGCCTGTACGGGGCGGCCAGGATCATCGCGGTCGATTTGGACGCCAACCGGGTCGAGCAGGCCACTAAGTTCGGGGCCACGGATGGCGTCAACTCCGGCGACGCCGACTGGAAGGAGCAGATCATGGCGCTGACCGACGGTTGGGGTGTGGACGTCGCCGTGGAAGCAGTCGGCGTTCCGCAAACGTTTCAGATGGCGACCGAGATCGTCCGCCCGGGTGGGCACGTGGCCAACGTCGGAGTACACGGAACATCGGTGGAACTCCAACTGCAGAACCTCTGGATTCACAACATCGCGATCTCGATGGGGCTGGTTAACAGCAACACCACGCCGATGCTGCTCAAACTGGTGGCCAGCGGCAAACTGAACGTCGATAACTTCGCAACCCATCACTTCAAGCTGCACGACATGATGGACGCCTACGACACGTTCGCCCGGGCGGCGGAGACCAAGGCACTGAAGGTCATCATCGACCGCTGAGCCGCGATCCGCATCGATGGACGACCTTGCGATCGACGAGTTGGATACGCCGTGCCTGACGGTGGATCTCGACGTCTTTGAAAGCAACGTGCGGTTGTGTATGCAGCGTCTCTTGGGTGTGCGCGTTCGGCCGCATCTGAAGACCGCCAAGAGCCCCGAGGTGGCGCGGCTGCTTCTGAATGCGGGGGCCGTAGGCATCTGCGTGGCCAAACTCAGCGAAGCTGAGGTGATGCTCGCCGCAGGGATCGATGACGTACTGGTCACGACGGAGCTCGCGGGTCCGATCAAGGCACGCCGGTTAGCGCAGCTGATTTCCCGTTGGCCAGAGGCGCGCGTGTGTGTCGTGGTGGACTCGTGGGAGGGCGCGTCGGCGATCGACGCTGCGCTGCCGCGCGTGCTCGAGACGCTTATTGAGGTGAACGTCGGGCAGGACCGCTGCGGCGTTGCGCCGAAGGACGCGCTCGCGCTGGCGGATCGCATCCAGGAACTTGACCGGTTACGGCTCGTTGGGCTGCAAGGATACGAGGGCAACCTTCAGCACGTGCGCGACCCGGGCGAACGGCAGAGGCTCTGCGACGGTTCGATGAAGCGCCTCAGCGTGGCCGTCATGGATCTGCGCGCTGCGGGACACACGGTCGACGTTGTGACCACAGGCGGCACCGGCACTGCGCAATTCTGCGCCGCGCACGAAGCGGTGACCGAGGTCCAGCCCGGGTCGTTCATGTTCATGGACGCCGACTACCTCGACACAGCCGGCGTTCCCTACCAAACGGCGCTCGCTGCGATCGCCACCGTGATCAGCCGGCCGACCCCGGACCGGGCGGTGATCGACGCTGGGCTAAAGACACTCTCCAATGATTCCGGACCCGCGCGACTCGTCGATACGCCGGGCTGGTCATACCGTCACGCTGGAGACGAGCACGGGACGCTCACACCCACCGGCGAGCCCGAACGTCGCGAGCTGCGGGTGGGCGACCGGGTGACGCTCCTCCCCTCCCACATCGACACGACCGTGAACCTGCACGACGTTCTGCACGCGCACCGCGCTGGGCGGATCGAGGCGGGCTGGGCAGTCCTCGCCCGCGGCAAAGTGCAGTAGGCTCGGCGTCTCCTCGCGCCAAGCCTCTCGTCCTGTTGGCGAGCACGACGACGAGATCAACAAGTTTGTCGAGGAGTTTGTGGCGAATACGGTCGAGGTCGGGGTCGTAAAAGGGGGGCTTCTTTACGCCGTCAAGAGACTCAGCGCAGGGGCGGCGGAGACCGGTGGAGAACCAGCTCAACAAGCTGCTCTAGTGGTGACTCCTGCAAGTCTCGTACCAATGGCATGAATTCTGGCTGTTGATC
>CALAQT010000045.1 GCA_937888775.1 uncultured Actinomycetes bacterium
GGACGTTTCCGCGCCCCCGCCCACCGGGGGCGCGGTCGTTACTGCACGCTCCGGGCTAGACTGGCGGTCGGAAAGCCGCCGACGTAGCTCAGCTGGTAGAGCGCTTCACTCGTAATGAAGGGGTCCCCGGTTCGAGTCCGGGCGTCGGCTTTTAAGCAAAGGCCCTGCTTGTAAGCGGGTTTGGCATTCGTTGTGATGTGCCGGCGACCCTCTTGAGCTGGGGGCTCGAGGTACAAAATGGGTACACGAGGTTTCGGGCAAAGCGGCCTTCCATCACACCCAGGAGGTCGCGAGTTCGAGTGTCGCTAGCTCCACCATTTTGAAGAAGGTCGAAAGACGACCCGGTCCGATCTCGTGACGAGGACCGGGGGCGTGTCGTCTCAACGCGGGTTCGAGACCGGATCGCAGCGCTCCCGGGCACGGGCCGACCTCGGAATT
The DNA here is from genome assembly GCA_937888775.1 of uncultured Actinomycetes bacterium. Next base: position 439 of record CALAQT010000045.1, read on the forward strand.
GAGCACGGGTCGATCTGGATCGTGACGTAGGATGCCGTGGTGTCGCTCGACCCTGCTGCCGCCCCGCTCTATCGAACCGCCCGGGGAACGGCCTACGTCGGCGACTCGCTCGCCGGTATGCAGGAGCACCTCGACGACGAATCGGTCACGCTGTTCATGACGTCGCCGCCGTTCGCGCTGAGCCGCGCGAAGGAGTACGGGAACAAGCAGGAGGCGGAGTATCTCGCGTGGTTCCGAGCGTTCGCCCTCGTGATGTGGGACAAGCTCACCGATGACGGATCGCTCGTCATCGACCTCGGCGGAGCGTGGCGGAAAGGCCGGCCGGTGCGGTCGCTCTACCAGTTCAAGCTCCTGATCAATCTCTGCGAGGGCCTCGGCGAGAGGAGCTTTCACCTCGCGCAGGAGTTCTATTGGCACAATCCCTCGAAGATGCCGCTGCCAGCTCAGTGGGTCAATGTCGAGCGCAGCCGCGTCAAGGACTCCGTTAACGTGATCTGGTGGCTGTCGAAGACTGATCGCCCGAAGGCCGACAACGGCCGGGTGCTGCGGCCGTACTCAAAGGCGATGGAGCAGCTCCTCGCGCGACAGCGCTACAACGGCGGCTCCCGCCCGGGCGGCGCCTAGGCGGACAACCTCCGCAAGCACGTCGACATGATCGGCGTGCGCCATCCGGAGCTCGAGGGCCGGATTACGCAGGCCCTCGGACTCGGCGTCCAGCGCACGATCGCGGCGCTCCCGAGCGCCACGAGCAGCGGCAAGTCCGAGCCGAAGAACATCCTGAAGGCCGACAAGTAGTCAACGGCACTCTTCCGTGGCGGGCGGGGTCGTCCGCCACGGAGGCCGCCGGCCGACCGTCATGAATCATCCATCACAGAACGGCGCCGCCAGGCTCGAACCGCTTGAAGCGGAGGTTCTTGCCGCGTTCACGGCACACGGATCAATGACCGACCAAGCCCTCGAGCAGGTTACGGGCAAGTCGATTCGGTCAGTGAGCCCGCGACGTCGAAAGCTGGCCGACAAGGGGTACCTTGAGGAGGTCGGCAAAGCGAAGACCGCGCCGGGGAAGCAGGCGACGGTCTGGGGCGTTGTGCCGGAAGAACGCGTCGAGGAGGTTCGCGAGAAGAACAAGAACCGCCAGCCGCGCAAAAAGGACATTCGTAAGCTTCCCCTCGACAAGAAGCTTGAGATCATCAGACAGCTGCTCGACGACCCTGCTGTCAACGGAGCCGCTAAGGGGCAGCACGGCCGCGCATGGAGCAAGGTACGTGGGCGTGTTCACGACCGGCGCGGACAGCGCGAACGCGAGCGGCCCGAGCTGAACGCTCAGATCCGCGAAGCCGAACGCAAGGACTCCCCGATTGTCGAGTTCTTGAAGCTCAAACGCCTCGTCAAGGACGCGACCGAAACCGTACGCGCTGTCGATCGGTTCGTCGCGGAGGATCTTGAACGTCGTGACGCGAATTGGGGCAAGCATATTTCTGTGCCGCAGTGGCCCGAAGTCGTCGACTCCCTCACCGACCTCGCGGCAATCACCGACTCGACTCTCGCCTCGATCCGCGAAGTGATGGGAGTGCTCGGGGACGATGTCATCGAGGGCGAGGCCATAGATGTCGAAGAGATCTTTGAACTGCCCGAAGGTGGCCGCCGCTAGAACAACGGCGACGCCCCTCGAGGTCAACCAAGCTGGACGGCTGAGAGTGCCCGACTACGGTCCGCCACCGTATCCGTCTAGACAGGGATTGGGTAGGCGCCGGGCTCACCCCGGCGCCCCCCACACCACCGGACGTGCGGGTCCGCATCCGGCGGTTCGCGTCGCGTCCCGGAAGCGACGGTAGGGTCCGGTGAATCCTTGCAGGCCAAGGTCGGCCCAGTAGGCGTTTGGCAGGGCGTAGCAGAGGATCCAGGAGCCCGCGATCCGCCAGTATCCCTTGCGAGAGGACGCCCACTGTCGGGCGTTCAGCTCGTTGATATCCAGCGCCCGCAGGTTGCGTCGCCGCGTGCGGGGACGCTTCCATTCCTTCCACCGGACCTGCCGCAGCCGTCTTCTGAGCCACTCGTCGAGCTCCTCAAACGGCGAGGGCGTGTCGGCCAGCCGGTAGTAGGCCGTCCAGCCGACGGTGAAGCGGTTGATCTCCTCGATCCGCCGCTCCATCGAGACGCCCCATCGGCGCGAGGTCAGCTGCCTGAGGCGATCCTTGGCCCGCTTGCGGGCCTTCGGGTCGATCCGGACTTTGACCTGCCCACTGCGGACGAAGAAGCCGAACCCCAGCAGGGGCCGGCGGATCGCCCGGTCAACCACCGACTTTTGGCGGTTGACCCTGAGCTTGAGGTGCTGTTCGACGTAGTGCGTGATGCTCGCCATGACCCGCTCGCCCGCCCGCCGGCTGTGGACGTAGATCCGTCCGTCGTCGGCGAAGCGCACGAAGTGGTGTCCGCGGCGGTCCAGCTCCCAGTCGAGGTCGTCGAGCATGACGTTCGAGAGCAGCGGCGAGAGCGGAGAGCCCTGAGGGGTCCCCTCCTCCGTCGCATGCACCAGCCCGCCATCCATGACACCCGCTTCCAGGTAGCGCCGGATCAGCCCGAGCACCCGCTTGTCATGCACCCGTCTCGCGACCCTGGCCATCAGTGCGTCGTGCTGAACCCGATCGAAAAATTGGTCGAGATCAAAATCGGCGCACCACGCCGCGCCATCGGAGATGAACTGGCGTGCCCGCTCGACAGCGTGATGCTGCGAGCGCCCCGGCCGAAAGCCGAAGCTATGGGGATGGAACAGCGGGTCGAAGATGGGCGTGAGCACCTGCGCGATGGCCTGGCAGATCAACCGATCTACCGCAGCCGGCACCCCCAGCTTCCGCAGACCACCCGAGGGCTTGGGGATCATCACCCTGCGGACGGGCTGCGGCCGGTAGGTGCCCGCGTCAAGCTCTGAGCGGACCCGCGGCCAGTGGTCATGCAACCACGGCCGAAGCTCCTTGGTGCTCATCCCGTCGATGCCAGCGGCACCGGCGTTCCGCTCGACGCGTCTGAGCGCCTCAGCGAGATTCCCGCGGGCTAGGAACTGCTCCCACAGGCCCGCCTCGGCGGGGTGAGCGGCGGTGTCGTCCGGCGCCGGATCGCTGCTGCGCTCTGGCGAGGGACCCTCAGGCTTCACCCTCGGTCCTTCCCGTCCAGGCCCCTAAAGGGGTTGGCTGCGGTCAACGCAACGATCACGAGCACGAACGTCTTGGCGCTCGGCTTCGCGTTCGGCCCTTCCCGGCGACCTGCGACCCCGCCGGTAGTATGGCCTCTGCTGACTTCTCCACAGCGAACGGCGCCCTCACGGACGCCGCCGTCCCGCACCACCCAACGAGCGCGCCCAAAGGCGCGGATGGGCATCCTGGGACGCCCGTGGAGACCTCCCCGAATAAGACCAACGGCCTTCCCCGCGCACCCATCGCGTCTACGTGACGGCCCCTTGATGGACATCGGGCTTCGCCATGCCGAGCCAGCTCGCCCGGACCGCCCCGCCTTATACGCGCAGCCCGCCCGATCCCAAACGATCGTGACGCGCCATGTGTTCCTAGGGTCGCGGTTTCGCCTCCGGCTTCCTTCCCACCCCGCCTCACGACGACGCAGTTGCCATTGGCTTGTGGTTGGTGCCATCAACCTCCACAGGGGACTTTCACCCCCGAGTCGTTGGTCATGTCGGGCGTACTCGGGTAGCCAGGGGCGGTTGCCCGCCCCCAGCTCCCACAGAACCGTGCTTGCGCTGTTCGCACACGGCTCCTCGGGACGACGGGTTGTGAACCCCGCCGCCGGCCGGTTTGCGACCTCGAATCATCCCCCTAGCGCCAGTTGTGGCGGGTCGGGGACGACGATGTGCTGGTGCGCGCGGCGGTGTAGGTCGACCAGGGCCACGAGCCCGCGTTCCCTGAAGAACGCTCTGTTCAGACCGTGGTCCACGGCCGGGGTGTGGCTCAGCGCCCACCAGGACTTGCGCCCCGCATAGACCTGCCGCCACGCCGACCGCCGGGGAACGCCCAGCTTGACGAGTTTGCGCGCGATTGTTCGTTTGCGTTTCCAGTGGTGCAGCACGATCGCGCGGAGTCGACGCCTGATGTGGGCGTCGAGCGCACGCAACACGAACTGCTCACTGGCCGAGGCAATCCCGAAGAACCCGTGCCACCCGCGCAGCCACGCGTTGATCCGGAGGACGCAACTCTCAAGAGTGCCTCCCCACTGTCTCGGCGTCAGCTGCCGGATCCGCTCCATGGCTAAGCGCTTAGTGCGCTCTGAGAGCAGGACCTCCACGGTCCCGGCCTGCGGGTCTAACCGCAGCCGGAAACCGAGGAAGTGGCGATCATCGGGACGAGCGACAGCAGACTTGGCTTGGTTCACTCTGAGGCGCAAGCGCCCCTCGATGAACGTCGTCAAGCTGTCCATCACCCGCTGCCCGGCCCGTTCGCTTCGCACGTAGACGTTGCCGTCGTCGGCATAGCGGACGAACCGGTGGCCACGCCGGTCAAGCTCCCAATCGAGCTCGTCCAGCACGACGTTGGACAACAACGGTGAGAGCGGCGAGCCTTGCGGCACGCCCTCCTCGGTGCTGATCACAACCCCGTCCGGCATCACGACCTTGGCCTTGAGCATCCTCCCGATCAGCACGAGCAGCCGCCGATCGCTCACTCGCTCAGCGAGCTTGGCGGTCAGCCGCTGGTGGCAGACGAGATCGAAGAACTTCTCCAAATCAAGATCCACCACCCACCCGTAACCGTCCTCGAGATGCTGTTTGGCTTCGGCCACCGCCGTGTGGCAGCTTCGGCCAGGTCGAAATCCGTGGCTTGAGGGATGGAACGTCGGCTCCCACAGCGGTTCGAGCACCTGCCGCACGGCCTCACAGACCACCCTGTCGACCACGTCGGGAATCCCGAGTCCGCGCTGCCCGCCTCCCGCCTTGGGAATGTACGCCCGGCGAATCTCACCGGGTCGATACGTCCCTGCCAGCAGGTCGGCTTGCAGCCGTGGCAGCACGACCGGCCACTGCGCAAGCAGCGCCTCGATCGTCTGCCCATCCGGACCGGGAGCGCCCTTGTTCGACGCCACCTTCAACAACGCACCCGTCAATCGATACGCAACCTCCTCCATCGTCGCCGACGCTGCCGTCTTCGCATTGACGATCGCCTTCGGCACCCCCGCCCGGACGGCCCCAAGCCGGTCCCGAGTCGCCTTGCGGGTGGCCCCTTTCGGGTTTTCTGCTGTCGCGATCGGCAGTCCGAGCTGCAACGCCGTTTGTTCGACCGGGACCGCCTTCCCTTGCCCACCGGAACTCGACCCGGCGTGCTCAGCGGGCGTTACCCCGCCTTCCAGTAGTACGCGGTCCTCCGACTTCTGCTGGGCCATCAGCCTTCGTCCTCTCGTTCTCCGGCCTACCGGCCAACCTCGCCGGGACCCAGCAGATCTCCCGGGGTAAGACGCTGAGATTTCGCCGTGATCGCGTCGCCAATACGCCCTCCAGTACCGAGCTTTGGAAGCGGAGTCATCGCGCTGTCCCTCGGCCTGGCAGTGTTCGCGCGCAGCTGGCGGACGGCGGCGGGCATGATCTGATGGCTCGACCCCCGGTCATCGAAGCTGTCGACGTTTCGGTCGCCTACAGGCTGGCGCGCAACCGGACCACGAGCATCCAGGAGTTCGCGATCCGCCTGCTCAAGCGCCAAATCCAGTACGAGGACCTGTGGGCCTTGAGGAACGTGTCATTCGACCTCCTACCCGGGTCGGTCCTCGGTGTCATCGGTGCGAACGGAGCCGGGAAGAGCACCCTCATGAAGGTTGTGGCTCGAGTTCTGCCGCCAACTGCGGGCAGGGTCGTCGTGCGCGGCCATGTCGCGCCGCTGATCGAACTCGGCGCCGGATTTCACCCGGACTTGACCGGTTACGAGAACCTCCTTCTCTACGGCACCATCCTCGGACACGACCCACGTGAGCTTCGCCGCAACGCCGGAGAGATCGCGGAATGGGCCGAGGTGCGGGAGTTCATGGACGTTCCGGTTCGGTCCTATTCGTCGGGCATGTTGACCCGGCTCGGCTTTGCGATCGCGACGTGGGCCGAGCCCGACATCCTCGTCGTCGATGAGGTGCTGGCCGTCGGCGACGAGCGCTTTCAGGAGCGCTCGTCGCAACGGATCGTGGGACTGTTGCACCGGGGCACGGCCGTCCTGTTCGTCTCGCACGCGATGGAGAAAATCCGCGAGTTAGCCGAGAGGGTTCTCTGGCTCGACCACGGCAACGCCGTCATGCTCGGGGAGCCCGACGAGGTCGTGGATGCGTACATCGCCGCCCAGCACGCGACGAGCTCCAGACCGAGCTTTGCGCCAAGCTCGTAAGGCTCGGGACTGGCTCTTGCCTGGCGGCCGTCCAGGCGGGCAAGGCCAAGCGGAGCCACGCTCGCGTTGAGCGTCCGTACGCGCTTGCTCGCTGCGTACTGCGATCGGCTTCCATCTCAACCAGAGCCTCGGTTCAACGCTGCTTGGAGCAACTCCTCGTAGGCGTCGAGCGCCTGACCGGCATCGAATATCTGCTCTATCTCGCTCCGTCTTCGCTCGTACTGCGGTCGGTTCTCGAGAACGGACCGTATTCCCTCTGCAAGAGCCCGTGGGTCTCGCGTTGGAACCAGCACCCCCATGCCGGTGCGCGCGACCGGCTCCCGCATCCCAGGAAGGTTCGATGCCACCACCGGTGTACCGCACAGCATGGCCTCTACCTGCACCATGCCAAAAGCCTCCCTGGCGTCGACACTGGGCACGACCAGCACATCGGCAGTGACAAAGAACGAGGGCATCTCGGATCGGTCGAGCGCGCCGACAAAGCGGATGTGATCGCTGTAGCGATCGATCATCGGTTCCAGATGCCTGAAGTAGCTCTCACAGCCGATATCGCCACGACGCTCCCCGGTCATGGTCACGACCAGCTCCGGGTAGCGCGGTAGGAGATGCGGAATTGCATCGAGTAGATATTCCACGCCCTTCTCCGGAGCCATTCGAGCTGCCATCGCGATGACCGGTCCTGCGCCTGGCTGATTACCTCGACCGGCTCTCTCAACCGTCCGTCCGGGTGCCGGCCCTACGTTGGCGAGCGGCGTCACCACCCGCAGCTTGGACTCGAACCTCTTCAGCAGAGCAGACCCGTCGGCATAGTCGCGACTCGCGACGATGATGAAGTCGGCGCAGCGGGCGGCGAGCGAGTTCATGGCTCCCAACGTCTTCGGTCCCAACCACGACCACCGGCCGGACCGGGGCTCGAAGTCACAGTAGTAGCTGAGGACCACCGGGCGTCCCAGGCGTCGCGCGAGCCGGCAAACCAGGCCGGCCTCGGCCAGAGGTATGTGAACGGCGACGACATCGGCCTGCCGCATCAGGGCCGCCGCGTGGGGGATGAAGCTGGGCATCACAGGGATGCGCGCAACCGTCCCGAGGACGGGCGCGCGCACGATATCTACGCCGGCGATGCTCTCCCGGAGGGGGAGGCTGCTGTGGTGGCGGGAAGTCAGAACCGTGACCTGGTGACCGTGTGACGCCATCCCTTCCGCGACGTGCTGGACATGGACCTCCACTCCACCGACGCGTGGCCAGTAGCTCACAACGACCATCAGAACTCGCATGGACTTGTCCCCCAACCGTCCATTCAGATCGCTGTCACCAGTGATCAGAGCTGAAGGCTGAAGCGTCGAAGGAGTCGGCCAGCTCCCGGGTCCTACGCGAGCTCTGGTACGCGAGCACACTCCGGTTCATCACGTCGAGTTGGGCCTATTTGAACGCATGGAAGACCGCGCGTCTCTGAATCAGGGCTTCTCGCGGAGGAGCATCCTGATGGGCAAGGGATTGCAGGTGATGCGGCAGCTCACGCAACATCTTTCTAAACCAGTGGGCGGCCGAGCGCGGCCTTACGATCCGCACCTCACGAAAGCCGACGTCCCGCAGCATCGCAGCGACGGCCGCCGGGTTCGGTCCCCCCAGTTCGTGGGATCGGCGTTGAGCTGCTGATTCGGATAGAACGCCATCGCGGGTCGTCTGGACCAGGTGAGGTCGACGTGGGTCTCGAGAATGAGCTGCTTGGCGGTGACGGCCGCAACCCGCTCGAGCGCGAGCAGCGGGTGGCGCAGGTGATAGAGCACGCCTAGGAAGAGCACGAGATCGAACGCGCCCACGATGCTCGGTTCCAGCTCCATCACGTCCAGGTCGATATCCTCGACGCAGGAGCCCAGCTCCTCGCGTGCCAGCAAGAAGCCCTCCTTCGTGCCCCAGCCATCGCCGTTCCACGCAAAGCTGTCCGTCGTCACGACCCGCTTCGCGCCACGCCGCTCGGCCTCGAAAGAGTAGAATCCGTCTCAGGCACCGATATCTAGCACAGTGGCGCCGGTGAGGTTCGCAGGCAGGCCGATGAAGCCGACGCGTGCAGTCTCCTCGACCCCGGGGGTGACGATTCGTGGCCGCAACTCGATTGAGTGATACCACGCGATCTCCGCGACACGGGCACGGAGCTCCTCATCGGAGAGAGCTGAACGATGATGCGTCATGACGATTGGCCAGGTGCTTCGGCGGGCCAGCATAGCGACCGTCCTGGCACCGGCACGCGGAGGCGGCGAGCCTATACTCGTCGCGTGCCGAGCGCAAGGTTCAGGGATGCAATGCGCGGCGCACAAGCCCGATCTTGGGGAGTGCGTGACATAACGCTCGGCCGTGCGCGGCGCTTGGCCGATCGGACCGTCCGTAAGCCACGATCGCCATCGCAGTGGGGCGTCAACCTGGTTGGCTACTTCAGCTCGGGGCTGGGTCTCGGAGAGGCGGCTCGCGCGATGCTCGTCACCTTGGAAGCGCACGACGTTCCGGTCGTGCCCGTCAACACACGCCCCGCGCTTGGCGAGCGGTGCGATCCTGATCTCGCGACGGTGCCTGCCGCTGCCGCCCCATTCACCGTCAACATGTTCTGCGTCAATGGTGATGGCATGCGAGGCTTCATGCGCAAGCAGGGACGCGCATTTCTCGACGGGCGGTATTCGATCGGCATCTGGTGGTGGGAGGTCCCGCCAGCGCCCGCCCGGTGGGCCGAGGTGAGCAGGAGCCTCGACGAGATCTGGGTGTGCTCCGACCACGTGCTAGACGCCATCGCCCCCATAGTCGACGTCCCTGTGATGAAGATCCCGCAGCCGGTCCCCTTGCCGATCCCAGACGCCACGCCGCGACGGAGCCTCGGCTTTCCCGATGGGTTCGTCTTCCACTCGGTCTTCGACTACTCAAGCACGTTTGCGCGGAAGAACCCAATCGGCTTGGTCGAAGCATTTCGCCGTGCCTTCGCGGAGGACTCAGGGGCCCATCTGTTCATCAGGTCCATCAACGGGAAGCGCGATTCCCGCAGCCGGCGACTGCTGGAGAGCGCTGCCGCCGGACGTCCCGACATCCACATCGTGGACCGCTACGTCAGCCCTGGCGAGAAGAACGCGATGCTCGCCCGTTGCGACTGTTATGTCTCACTGCACCGGGCCGAGGGATTCGGGCTGCCGCTGGCAGAGGCGATGCGGTTGGAGAAGCCCGTCATCGCAACAGGCTGGTCGGGCAATCTCGAGTTCATGACGCAGGCCAACAGCTACCTGGTCGATTACAAGCTCTCCCGCGTTGGCGCCGGCTCATGGCCCTACCTGCCAGACGCGCAGTGGGCCGATCCAGATCTCGACGATGCAGCCCGCCTGATGCGCGAGGTGTTCGCCGATCCTCGGTCGGCCGCGGCACGTGGCCGCCTGGCGGCGAGGGAGATCGGCGCCCGGCACGACCCAAGCGAGGTGGGAGTGACGGTTGCGGCTCGTCTCGACGATCTTCGTCCCGCATGACGTCCGGCTCGGCCTGGCCATCGGTCAGTAACGTGACCGGGCGCGACCCGCCGCCTCGCGCGAGCGCTGAGCCAAGGGGACTCGAGCGGCTGCGTCGCACGAGGCGCGTCGTGGAGCTGGCGAATCGTGAAGGATTCGACCTCGACGGTGCAGAGCAGGCAGAGCTTGCCACATGGCTCGCCGAGCCCGTCTCGCCTGAACGCTCGGTGGGCCGTTATCTCGAGGCGATCCACGCAGATCGTCCCGATCTCAAGGCCTCCTATCCCGATCTCCATGGCCGAGACAGCAACGGCTTCGCGCGCTGGGCTTGGACCCGCGGCAGGACCGAAGAGGGGCTGCCGGAGGAGATCCTGCCACTCGCCGCGCGCCCGATTGATCCACCGGAGCCCTGCCCGGCGATCCGCGTCAGCGGGTTTTTTCGCGAGACGCACGGCCTCGGCGAGGTCGCCCGCTGCTATCTACATGGCTTGCAGAGCGTTCGCGTTCCGGTCACGACGCAAACCGTGACGCTGGAGCAGTTGTTCGGCCCTCGACGCCGGCGACGCTTTTCGAAGCAGCCTTTCGGGGAGCTCGATTGCGGGCGCAAGCCGCATGCTGAGCTCGTGTGCGTCAATGGCGCCGAGCTGGACACCTTCATCTCATTCCATCCCGAGACAGCGGGCAGCGGCCGTCCCACGATCGGCATTTGGGGATGGGAGACCGACGCTGTACCTCAGAGCTGGGTGAAGGCCGCGCGTGCGCTCGACGAGGTGTGGACGTACTCGCGTTACGCCGCAGCGAACGTGGGACAGGCGCTACCGATCCCGGTGGTCGTCGTGCCGCCCCCGGTCCTGACACCGGACCCCGGAGGCGCCCGACCGGGGATCGAGATCCCGGACGGGTTCGTGTCCCTATCCATGTTCGATTTCAACAGCCGAGTCGCGCGCAAGAATCCGGAGGGCCTCCTCCGAGCCTTCATGTCCGCGTTCGAGCCAGGTGAGGGTCCGCACTTGGTCATCAAGACGATCAACGCCGGCCACGACCCTGACAACGCCGCGGCGCTCGCTTGGCAGGTAGCAGAGCGGCCCGACATACATCTGATCGACCGGGAGCTCGATTCCCGCGCGAGGGCCGCATTGCTCGCTCGCTGTGACTGCTACGTCTCGCTGCACCGGGCTGAGGGATTCGGCCTGCCTCTAGCCGAGGCGATGGCACTCGCAAAGCCGGTGGTCGCCACCGGCTACTCAGGTAACACCGACTTCATGACGCCCGCCAACAGCTACCTCGTGGGGTATTCGCTGGTCCAGATCGGCGAGGGCGACGCGATCTACCCCTCCGACGGGATGTGGGCAGACCCCGACCTACGACACGCCGCGACCCTGATGCGCGCGGTCTGGAGCGACCCCGCACGCGCGCGAGCGCAGGGCGCACTTGGACGCATTGAGGTCGGCCTGCGCCACAGCGCGGCGATCGCCGGCGCCAGGGCGAGCAGACGGCTCCAGCGAGTGATCGCGTCCGCCGAGTCAAGCCAGGTGACGATGCGCGCGGATCCGGCGCTGAAGCGGGCGCGCGCGGTCGCCAGGGCGCGCGCCAAGCGGACCTTGTTCGACCTCCTCGCAAGCATGATCGAGGCCAACAAGAAGAAGCGCAGCGACAGCCGATGACCGGAGATTCGTGGTACGTCAGGTCGCTTCGAGCGCCCGGGGGCGGACGAGGTCGAGAGCCTCGCTTCGCAGCCGCTCGATTACAGATTCTCGGCCCGCCTGTATCGCCACCAAGGAGGTCATTCGCGACCGACAGCGGGGGTATGTGGAGCTGTTCGAGCGTCGCGGCGCGCGCCGTTTGGCGTGAGGATCCTCAACGAGTGTGATCGAATCGCCCCTCGCTGCATTCGACGCGGTCAGCGAGCGCATGCCGCGTCTGCTGCTCATTGGATGACCGGCGCCGCCTCCATCCGAACGACCGTGGTGATCCCCGCCTACCGAGCGTGGTCGACCCTCCCGGCTGTGCTCGATGCCCTCGCGCCACAGCTCGGTGAGCACCGAGAGGCGATCGTGGTCGACAGCAGCGGTGACGGCCGCGCCTCGGAGCTCGCGGTCGAACGGCCGTGGCTGCGAGTGATCGCGCTTCCCGAGCGAGCGTTTCCCGGAAGGGCGCGAAACGTCGGGGCTGCACAGGCCTGCGGTGGCTCGCTTGCGTTCCTCGATGCGGACGCTGTGCCCTCGCCAAATTGGCTCGACCGTCTCGAGGAGACGTTGACCAACGACCTGGATGCTGTAGCAGGAGGCATCCTGAACGGCACCCCAGACAGCCGCATCGGTACGGCGCAATACCTGCTCGAGTTCTCCGAAGCGTTCCCGCGACGGCCTCGCCCCCTTCGCCACGCCGCAAGCGCCAACCTGCTCGTGCGACGCGATTGCTTCGAAGCGTTCGGCGGGTTCCCCGACGAGCTTCGCGCGGGGGAAGACACAGTCATGACGTTCTCGCTTGCCAGCCAGCGGCGACTCGCGTTCGCGCCCAAAGCGACGGTCCACCATCTCAACCGCACGGAACTCGGGCCTTTCCTGGCCAACCAGCGTGTGCAGGGGGCAGCGTTCGTCGCCGTCTGCAGCTCCGCGCCCTATCCGCACCGATGGGTATCCCGAGGGCCGGGACTGCTGCTCGCCGGACCGCTGCGCCTCACGGCTTTGGCCCGTTGCCTGCTCTTCAACCCTTCGCAGCTCAAGGACGCGCTGCGAGTGCTCCCACAGCTGCTCCTTGGAACCGCGGCGTGGGTCGTAGGCGCGTACGAAGCCCAACGCTGACTCCGTGATCGAAATCCCTTAAAGCCTGACGGCGACCGCGCCGACGAAGTGGGCGGTGAGGTTCCGCGTCGGCCACCTTCCCATCGCTTCGCAAGCGAAGCACGCGACGAAGATGCCGGCTCTCCGCCTGCCCGTCGGCGCGCGACGCAGCGCCTCGGCGCACCGCCAGGCGGGCCGCCAGTTGGGGTGGACAGTGCATGATCGCGGCGGTCTCCGCCACGTCGAAGCCGCTCTCGCGCAGAAGCCTCGCGAGGCCCCGGGGGCCGTAGGTGGCTCCCACGTAGTGGGGGACGACGCCAACCGGTGCAGCGGCCCGAACAGACGCGAAGTGCGCAACGCGGCGATCGGGTTCATCCGGTTGTCGAGCGTGATGATGAGCTTCCCGCCGGGGACGATCAAGCGGGCGAGCTCGCCGACCGCGGCGCGCAGCGTTGAGCGCGACTCGAAGTGGTCGAGGGTCGAGTTCGACACGACCACATCGAAGCTCGCGTCGTCAAACGGCAGCGCCAGCACGTCAGCAACGCGGGCGTCGAGGTCTGGATAGCGCTTGGCGGCGGCGCTCACGATTGCGCCCGCGACATCGACGCCGATGACTTCCCCCGCCCGCGCGGCCGAGGAGCGACGGTACTGGGCGCCAAACCGCGGATGACTCACGGCGTCCCCGCGCCGGATGTGCACGCCCACCGTATCGTCGTCAAACGCGGCGGCGAGTTCGGCTACACGTCGGCGTATCGTGCTTACCGGACGCCATTGGCGCAGCTCCGTTTCGAACTCGCGGTCGAAGCCCGGGAGCAGGCGACGACGACGCTCGGGCGCGAGCAGATCCTGACAACGCCGGAACCCCTCATAGGTGACCACCGGATGCGAGGGAACGTCGAACACGCCGGCGAAGCCGGGGCCTCCGGATTCCCTCCAGACCTGATTGAGGCCGCCGACTCCGGCGACGCTCACCTGCTCGTGCAGGCACATGGAGCGTCGCGCCAGAGCCGCAAAGGACGAGACGACACCAAGGCGGTTGCAGAGCCCGAGCGAGGGGCGGATCACGAGCGCTCCAGGCATGGCGCGGGAGCGTAGGCTCCTCTGTGGGCACGCTAGACCCTATGGAGGATGATTCGCCGAGACGTTGAAGGCCGGACCTCAATCGCATT
>CALAQT010000046.1 GCA_937888775.1 uncultured Actinomycetes bacterium
GGCGAAGCTACCCCGCCACGTCCCTCACCTCACCCACGGAAGGAGCAGTAGCGCCTGAAATACCCATCAAACCCCGCCGTGGCGATCAGATCGACCGCGAGTTCCTGCTGCGCGTCAAGCTCCTGCGCGGATCGCTCGGCCTCGTCACGCGCATCGCTCAGAGAGTGGTTCTGAGATCTCATCGTCGTGATCCCGTTCTCGATCGAAACGGCCATCGAGTTAAACGACCGGGCCAGCCCACGGACCTCACCAGGCCCCTGCTCTGGAGCCCGCGCCGCAAGCTCACCAGCGCTCAACGCGCTCGCTGCAGTCGAGATCCGACGAATCGGCCATGAAACACGCCGCACCAGATACACGCCGGCGAGCCCGATCAGCAACAGCACCCCAGACAAACCCGCCAACGCCAACACTCGTGTACGCCCGATCGCCGCCGTCGCCCGAGTCAGCGACCGCGCCGCCCGGCCATCGCTAACGACCCGCAGACGATCAAACAGACCACGCAGGGCATCCATCCGGCGCTTGCCAACGACCAAACTCGCGTCCACCCGCTCCCCACCCACCCAGTTGCGAACGATCGGATCGCCATAACCGCTGATATACGCCAAACCCTGACGGCCGATCTCAGCAACCACAGCACTATCTGCCGAGCGCGCCCCGGCATCCTGGGCGGTTAGGCGCTTCAAGATCGGCAACTCGATATGAAAGGCTGTGATGCCCTGATACCACGGCGCCAGGAACCGCGTCTCGTGCGTCAGCCCATAGCCCCGCAGACCCGTCTCCATCTCCAACACCGCCTGCAGCGCCCGGTCGCTGACCTGCAGGACATTGTCGGCGCTCGTGCGTGCAATACCGACACGATCGACCTGATCAATCGAAAGCAACAACGCCACCAGAACCGCCAGCACCACCGCGACCACCGCCACCCCCAACACCACCACCCGGCCCGTCAGTGACCGAACACCCGCCCCAAGGCGTCCCACCAAGCTGAGACGGCCAACATCCCTCACCCCGCCGACAGAAGCATCGCTGCGAGCCTCATCAACCAGCGGCTCAAACCCCGACCCCCACGAACTCGAGGCCGAGCGCGGGGCAGGAGACCCTCCCGGGACCACGCTCCTCTCAAAAGACGAATTCCCCTGCTCGACAGCCATCATCCTCCAGACCGCGGGATTGGGGCGTTACATAACCGCCACCAGGTCTGGGTGACGCATGTATCAAAGCCCATCCCGGGCAGGAAGACCGCCGATCGCGGTCTTTCCCCGTCGCGACAGACCCACCTAAGGCTCATGCTTTGCATGTCGGCACTTTCGCTGCGACCTTAAGCACCAGCCCCACAAACAGACGTTTGGCTACACAGATCGGCGAGCAGGCGCCGACCAGAACCACCTACCAAGCTCAATCCACGCGATCAGAACTACGTCGCACGCAGCAGGAGCGTCGTCGGCCACACGCACGAGTCCGAGCCAGGAGCGTCAACTGACCTGCTCTTGTGTTGCCGCGGGCATCTCGACCCTCCGTGCCGGCGTCCCTCGTTTGCGCGGACACGAGGGCGCTCGCGTTCCGTCGCGCGCCGAGCGCCGGCGCGCGACGTGACTTTGGCGATAGGCAGGTGCCGGATCACCCTCAGCCAGAGGACCTGCTCCGCTGTCCACGCGGTACTCCCATCGCGTGCCGCCGGCTGTGATGCGGCCGGCATGGGCACCCGGTGAGGCTCCTGTGCGCTCGATCGAGACTTCTCCGTTCGCGGATTGCAATAGTGGTTGTGGGCGGCTTCCCGGCTTCTAGGTCGTCCTTTTCGCCAGCGAGCGCGCGCTAGCAGGACACTTCTGGATTCCCGAATATCCACGTCAAGGTCGGCTGGAGGTGTGTGTGGCGACGGCGTCGTCATTCCAACCGACGATTCTGCGGGCCGCCGGCAGCGGCCATCAGCGTTGAGATCTCCGCGTCGGGGTAGGTGTAGGCGGCCGGGCGCCGGCCACCCGATGCGGGCAGCGGATCGGTCGGTGGCGTTCACAGCGCGACGCCAGCCTGAAAGCGCACCGTGATGACCAGGCCACCTTCGGGGGGTGCCTGAAGATCGAGCGTGGCGCCATGCGCAACCGCGATCGCGCGGACGATCGAGAGCCCCAAGCCATGATGCCCGGCGGTGTCGGCGGCACGCCCGCCGCCGAGCCGCCGGAAGGGCTCCATTAGCCGCTCGATCTCGCTGGGCGCGATCACGTCGCCGGTGTTCTTCACAGCCAGCAGCGCGTCGCCCGCTTCGATCCCGGTCCGGATCTCGATCCGGCCACCGACCGCGTTGTGGTGCACGGCGTTGTCGATCAGGTTCGCCACCAGACGCTCGACGAGCGCCGGATCGCCGGTCGTCGGGGCGGGCGCGAGCTCGGTCATCAGCTCCAGCGACCGTCGCTTGCGCTCGGGCTCGGCGGCGAGCAGCGCATAACCGGCGATCGCCGCCAGATCTAGGCGCTCGCGCCGGTCGAGCCCGCGCTCGCTGCTCGCGAGCGTCAGCAGCGACTCGAGCAGCCGCTCCTGCTCGGCCCCGGCGGCGAGCACCTCCTCGCACGTCGCGCGAAGCTCCGCGGCGCTCGCGTTCGGATCGGAGAGCGCGACCTGAAGCAGCGTCCGTTCGACGGTCAGAGGCGTCCGCAGCTCATGCGAGGCGTTTGCGACGAACCGCCGTTGCGATTCGAACGACGCCTCGAGCCTGGCAAGCAGCTCGTCGAGCGTGTCCCCGAGCTGCTTGAACTCATCGTCGGGCCCGGCGATCGCCAGCCGCTGGTGCAGGCTGCCCGCCGAGATCGTCCGCGCCGTGGTCGTGATCGATCGCAGCGGTGCCAGCACCCGCCCGGCCGCAAACCAGCCGAGCACGGCGGAGCCAATCGCCGTCAGCACCAGCACAACCCACGAGACCTCGAGCAGCCTGCCAATATCGGCATTGTGTTGCTGGCGCGCGATGCCGATCGGGATCGGGGTCAGCCGCACCGCCGCCGCGCCCCCGTGCGCGACGTGCTCTGGGACGACGGCGACCGCGCCGCTGGCGGAGACCGACGCTGACCCCGCGAGCAGGAAGATGATCGCGATCAGGACGGTACCGAGCGCCATGAACAGGCCCGAGTACAGGAGCGTCAGACGGAGCCGCGCGGTTCGCCTCGGCAGCCGCAGCCAGCGGGCGGGGACGAGTGTCCTGGCGCTCATATCCGGTACCCGCCCTCACGGATCGTCTCGATCACGGGCGGGTCGCCGAGCTTCCCACGCAGCCGGCTGACCGTCGTCTTTACGGTCGTCGTGAACGGGTCGGCATGCTCATCCCACACCCGTGTCAGCAGCTCCTCCGCCGAGACCACTCTGCCGTCAGCCGCGAGCAGGCACTCCAGCACCGCGAATTCCCTCGGGCTCAGCGCAAGCCGCCGCTCGCCGCGCGTCGCCAGGCGCCGAGAGGGATCGAGCCTGACGTCGCCACTGGCAAGCGTCGGCGGGAGCGCACCGGCCGAGCGCCGCGCGAGCGCCCGGATCCGCGCCACCAGCTCGGAGAAGTCAAACGGCTTGGGCAGGTAGTCGTCCGCGCCGAGCTCGAGCCCCTGCACCCGATCGCGGATCGTGCTCGACGCAGTCAACATCAGGACTCGGCTCTCGGACCCCAGCGCGACGATTCGCCGGCAGACATCGTCGCCGTGCAAGCCGGGCAGGTCACGGTCGAGCACGACCACGTCGTAGCGGTTGACGCTCATGTGCGCGAGCGCCTCGACGCCGTCGAACACGACGTCGACCGCCATCCCCTCACGGCGCAGCCCGTCCCCGAGCGCAGTCGCCAGCCGGCCGTGATCTTCCACCACAAGCACACGCACTGACACAGCATGCAGAACGAAGGTGACAACGGGGTCACAGGCTGTGACCGTCCTGTCACCGTCCCCCGGCTACAACTCGCCCCATGCACACCAAATCATTGGCCGCAGCGCTCGCTGGGGCCTCGCTGCTTGTCGCGGGCTGCGGCTCGTCAAAGCCGCCCACGACCAGCTCTTCGTCGCTCAAATCACCGATCACCGCCGCGTACGAGTTCTCCGCCTGCATGCGCGCCCACGGCGTGCCCGGGTTCCCCGACCCGCGGGTGATCTCAAGGCCGGGCGAGCAGGCGATCGGCATCCACGTCACGCCGGCGCTCACCGGCTCGCCCCAGTTCAAGTCCGCGCAGAGCGCATGCCAGGGGATAATGCCCGGACCCCAGAGCCCCGCACAGCAAGCCGCGCAGCAGCACGCCAAAGCGGAGCACCTGCTGGCGTTCGCGCGGTGCGTCCGCGCTCACGGGGTCACGAGCTTCCCGGACCCGACGATCCAGGGCCAGATCAATCCGCAGATGCTCGCCGCCGCCGGCGTCGACCTGCACGCACCAGGCGTGATCGGAGCCGCCAGGGCGTGCGTGCCC
This sequence comes from uncultured Actinomycetes bacterium, assembly GCA_937888775.1. The sequence continues at coordinate 4,424 of CALAQT010000046.1, forward strand.
GCCTCCGGCGGCGCCGTGACGCAAGCAGCGATCTCGCAAGCGACCGCCGGCCGATGAGGCTCAACGTGGCGGCGCGCTCGAGCACCTCACGCACATTCCGGGGACCGGCTCAGCCGCGCGGCTTTCCCTGCATTCGACACGGCGCGAGACTCCGCTCACGCCGGAGCTCAAACCCCAATGCGCGGATAGGAGGGTCCTCAATGGGCAGCGCGAGCGCGCTTGGCGGGGACGTCGTCGATCCCAGCGGACGCGGCGCACTGCCGCTTTGGCTGGTTGACGGAAGAGACATCCGGCTCAAGAGACTGCGTCCCAGGGACTACGGCTTCGACCTGATCGCTCGCCGCAGCGGGCACTCGAAATTCCGAGTATCTAGGTCGGAATTGGTGGTACAGTCGTTGGTGCTCAGCGAGCCCCCTTAGCCCTTCTCGCTTCCGGGCGATTCCTGCGTCAGAAGGGCAGAGAGGCGTTGGCTATGGCCACCGCAAGAGACGGTGTTGTCAGCTCTCAGGCTGCCCTGGACGAGCGCCTCGCTGACCCGCCGGTTGTGCGCGGGAGCCGGATCGCCGAGCGGGCGCCTACCGCTGTGAACCGCGGCTGGGTGCAGTCGCTAGCCCCGATCGCGGTGTTCGACATCGCCGCGCCGCTCGCGGCCTACTCGTTGCTTCGCTCGTCTGGATCGAGTGCGGCCACCGCGCTGGTGATAAGCGGCGTGTTCCCCGCTTTCGGAGTCCCCTCGCGGCGGCACGCAACCGGCGCCTGGACGTCATCGGAGCCGTTGTGCTCGTCGGGATCGCCGTCGGGTCAGTCATCGGACTGGCAACCGGCAACGCCCGCCTGCTGCTCCTCAAGGGCTCGGTACCAACAGCGGTATTCGGCGTCCTTTGCTTGGCGTCGCTGTGGTCTTCTAGACCCCTGATCTTCCGTTTCGCCCTGGAGTTCAAGGGGACACCCACCGCGTGCGAGCCGGCCCCTCCCAGACAACACCTGGCTGAGGACGCGACCCAAACGCGAGAGAATCCACCATCGCTCAGCTCGCCCATCGCATACGCGGGATGTCCGGCAGCCGATCGGGATCCGTTCGCGGTTTGATGGCTGCCTTCCTGTGGGATGTTGCCGCGGTAGCGCGGTAGCGCGGTAGCGCGGTAGCGCGGTAGCGCGGTAGCGCGGTAGCGAACAAGACAGTATCCGCCGTGGTCGGCGAAGGGAAATAGAGATAACGGGCGATTTATACTCAGGCGCATGGATCCTGAGGCTGGCTTGTTGCCGGCTTTCGTCGTTCTCTGCGAAGAGCTGAACTTCACGCGTGCGGCCGCGAAGCTCAACATCGCTCAGCCCACGCTCAGCCGCCAGATCAAGCAGCTCGAGACACAGGTCGGTGGCGCGCTGTTTGACCGCAACACACGGCACGTCTCGCTCACGCCTGCCGGGCATGCGCTGCTCGCGGGATCAAGACTCGCTTTGGCCGATATGGCGCGAGCCGTCGAGGATGCCCGCCGAGCCCTTCGTGGAGACCCCGGACGGCTGCGGGTCGGCGTGACCCTGTCCGGCGATGTCGACCTGGTGCCGTCCGTGCTTCGACGCTTCCGCGAGCGTCACCCCACCGTAGAGGTGCTCGTCGACCGCGCGTCAACCGCCAGCCACGTCCACGATCTCCAACAAGGCGAAATCGACGCAGCTTCGTCCGCCTGCCGCTCGCCGACACCGACCTGCTTGAGGTCGTGCACATCCGCAGCGACAAGATGCTGATCGTCCTCCCAGCCGATCATCCGCTTGCGGGCCAACGAGTTATCGCAGTCGAGGACCTCAAAGACGAGCCGCTGATCATGTTCCCGCGCGAGCGAAGCGAAGGCCACTTCGACCACATCGCTCGACACATCAGGCCAACCATGGATCCCGCTGGCATTGTCTTCCAGCCCCGTCCCGACGAGGAGGCAATGATCGCCGCGGTCGGCGAGGGGGCCGGCTTTACCGTCGCGGCAGCACGCCGGATCGCGCAAACCCAGGTTCCCGGCACCATTGCGCTTCCCTTGGCGCCCCCGCTCCGAACCGATCTCGGCCTCGCCTGGCGGCTGAACACACCCCACGACCTAACCCGCTCATTCGCCGAACTCGCCCAGTCGTAGCGGGCACCAGCCAGATCACGTCGCGGCCCAAGCACACAGCCAGACCGGCTTCGACGGGCCAAGACGCCCGACCTCGTCCAACTCGGGCGGGTCGCACTCGACCCCCACCGCGCCCTTTGGAATTGAAAGAGGACTCTCGGCCTGACAGGGTCAGACTACGGCATGGATCGCGCGCTCGCGGTCGGGGGTGGCGCTGCTGTCGTTCAACCAGGGCTTGGTGCAACTGCATCTGCACTCAGGCACGAGCGACGCCGGGGCGTCGGGCTGGCGGTTCGGGCCGTCGGTCGCTGGCTCGGAGATGCGTCACCTCTTGGCGGCGTTCAACGGCGCCTTCAAGTTCTCAACGGGCTCAGGTGGCTTCATGTCCTAAGGCCGGGTGGCGGTGGCGCTGCGCAACGGGTTGGGGTCGGTCGTGACCTACAGCGACGGCAGCACCGACACCGGGTCCTGGGGTTCAGAGGTGCCGACGCCTGGACGGCGCGTCGTCTCGGTCCGCCAGAACCTGCCGTTGCTGATCGACAACGGCAGAGTTGCGTCGGACCTCGGCTGTCTGAGCTGCTGGGGCGCGACGCTCGGCGGCGTGGTCGATCCGGCTCGCTCCGCGCTGGGGATCACGGCCGACGGACGGCTGATCTGGACAGGCGGCGAGCACTTGATGGTGACCGCGCTCGCGGACGCGTTGCTTGGCGCCCGGGTCGTGCGCGCCGTCCAATTGGACATCAATCCCTACTGGGTCGCCGGCTACCTCTACGGGCACCGCGGCGGTAAGGGGCCGCTCGCGCCGGTGGCGGTCGTGGCCGGCCAGTCTGGGATCGCCGGGCAGTACCTGGCGCCGTGGAGCAGGGACTTCTTTACGGTCGTGGCTCGGTGAGACGCCGGGTGGTAGCGGCGCTGGTTGCGGTCGGGCTGGCCGGCGGCCCGCTGGCTGTCAGCCAGAGCCTGGGCGACGCCCCTGCGAGGTTCCGCTCGGTCCAGGCGGACACGTTCGTGCGGATCCTGCCGGCGATGGTCGGAAGGCCGATCCAGCCGGGCTTCGCCGGGCTGTCGATCGAATACCCGGCGTTGCTCAGCTACGGCGGCGCTGATCCGCGCGCCCCGAACCCGGTGCTCGAACAGCTGATCCGCGACCTGGCCCCGGGTCAGTCCCCGGTGCTGCGAATCGGCGGCGACAGCACCGATCACACCTGGTGGCCGGTCGCCGGCGTGCCAAGACCACCGGGCGTCAGCTACGGCCTCTCGCCGCGGTGGCTGGCCGCCACCAGGGCGCTCGCCCAGGGAGTCGGCGCCCGGCTGATCCTCGGCGTCAACCTTGAGGCCAACGATGCCGCCGTTGCCGCGGCTGAGGGCCGCGCGCTGGTGTCGGGAATCGGGCGGCGCTACGTCCAAGCCCTGGAGATCGGCAATGAGAGCAACATGTACCGGAAGTTCACCTGCTATCGCACTCACGCCGGCGACCCGATACGGGGACGGCCGCACAGCTACGGTCTCACGGCGTTCACCCGTCAGTTCTCGCAGATGCGTTCGCTGCTGGGCGCGATCCCGCTGGCCGGACCGACAGTCGGAGACTACGCGTGGCTCAAGCACCTGCGCCCGTTCCTCGCTGCGCACCCAACGCTCGGAGTTGTCACGTTTCATCGCTACCCGCTCAACCGGTGCTTCACCCGCCCCGGCTCACCGTTGTATCCCTCGGTTTCTAACCTGCTGAGCCGAGGCGCCGCACGCGGACTGGCGCAGGGAATCGGTCCCTACGCGGCGATCGCTCACAGCGAAAGGGTCGCATTTCGCGTCGATGAGATGAACTCGGTCGCGTGTGGCGGCAAGGCAGGTGTAAGCAACACGTTCGCTTCCGCCCTGTGGGCAATGGATGCCCTGTTCGCAATGGCTCGCGCAGGTGCCGACGGCGTCAACATCCACACGTTCCCGGGCGCGCGCTACGCGCTGTTCACCTTCCAGCACGGCCCGTCGGGATGGACCGGCACGGTGCACGCCGAGTACTACGGGCTGCTGATGTTCGCGCGGGCGGCGCCGCCCGGCTCTCGGCTGTTGTGGGTGAGGACCGCCGGTAGCGCCGCGGTGCGGGCGTGGGCGACGCGGTCGGCCGACGGCCGGATCCGCCTGGTCCTGATCGAGGCGGATCTGACCCATCGGCACATGATCGCGATCCGCCAGCCATCGCACGCAACCGCCGCCAGCGTCGAGCGCCTGCAGGCGCCGAGCGCCACCGCGACCGCCGGCGTCACTTTGGCCGGCCAGAGCATCGCCGAGCGGACGCGCACGGGCACGCTCCGCGGGCCCGTCCGGTCCGGTACGCCGACGGCCTCAGGCGGCCGCTACGAGCTGGCGCTCCCGCCCGCCAGCGCGGCAATGGTCACGATCAGTCTCGGTCGCTGAGCCGCACGTCCGAGTTACCCACACGACAACAACCCAAGGGTCCTGAAATGCATTCAAAGCCATTGCTCCCGGCACTCGCGATCGTGGCGCTGTGCGTCGCCGCGTGCGGAAGCTCCGGTCCCCGTGTGGCCGGCGCCTCGTCGTCGGTCTCGCACACCCGGCCGACCCAGATCTACCGAGTGCGTCTCGGCGGCGGGGCCGAGACGCCGCCCGGGGCTCCGCTGGGCCAAGGGGACGCGATCATCTCGTTCCACGGCGACTCGGTGATCTGCTGGCGATTCGCTCACCTACACGGATTCACCGACGCAACCTACGCGCACATCCAGGCCGGGACCAACGGGCGCTCCGGCGCCGTCGTCGTTGCGCTGTCGACCGCGCCGCGGCTGCATCACCAGGGCTGCGTCTCGGTCAGCCCAACGCTGGGCAAGGCGATCATGAGCAAGCCGAGCGGCTACTACGTCAACATCCACAGCCTCCGCTATCCGGCAGGAGCCGTCCGCGCCCAACTTTGAGGCTGGGACCGTGGTGGTCGCTCCACTGCGACCCGCATTAAGGAAGCGACACCGTTACGGTTGCGGCGAAGATCTCGGATTTCTTGCTGGCTGGTGGTGTGGCGCTGCCCCAGCTGACGACGAGATGGTCCGGCGGCCAGCTCGAGATGCCGAAGGTATCTCCGGGCCATACGCCGCGGTTACCGAACGCGCTCGACAGTTGGGTGGGGGCGGAGATCCAGCCGTGTTTCGTGGAGAACGCGCGTAGGTATTGCGCGTATCCTCGCTGGTCGTTGTCGGAGTGCCAGCTGATGTAGGCGATGCCGGCGCCAGCGCCGGTGACCTCGGTGATATGCGGCACGTCGAGTCGGTTGGTCGGTACCTGGATCGGCGCGGACCAGCGCCGGCCGTGGTCGATCGAGAATGCCAGCCAGCCGGTGTCGGTCGCAGCTCCGGCAGGAGTCCGGCCTTGGGTGTCCCACGTCGCGTAAAGGTTGTCGGCGGAGTCGAGTGAGATGTCGCCGTCGATCCACCACTCCGTGGGCGACATCGTTCCGGCCTGCTGGCCAACCCTGACCGGCCGTGACCAGGTGCTTCCCTGGTCGAGCGACGACGTGAAGTAGCTGTAGGCCGGTCCCAGCTTGTCGGTGCTGGCGTTGGTGATCTGATACCCCTGGTAGAGGACGTCGATCCGCCCGCTTGGCTCCACGACGAGCGGCGCGCTGTCAGCACCGCCGGCGGGAAAGCCAGGACTCAGGTATGACATCGGGCCGAACGTCTTCCCGCGGTTGCTCGATTTCTGGATCACGACGTTGAGGTCGCCGTTGGCAAACGAGCAGCTCCCTGATTTGGAGCACAAGTACTTGATCGAGGAGCGGTTGGGACCGTAATCCCACGTGACGTAGACCGTGCCCCGCGGCCCGACGGCGATAAAGTCGGCATCGCCCCAATTCTTGGCGCGAGGCGGGGTCAGAGCAGCCACCTGAGCAAACGTCGCGCCATGATCGAATGAGGCTGCCACGACCGGGTAGGACCGGTCGGGGCCGTGGAGCATAAACGAGGCATACACCGTGCCGTCGGGCGCGACGGCGACCGCGGGATCGTCAGCACCCGCGTGGACGGAGCCCGGCAGCGAGATTGCTCTGCTATAGCCGTGACCGCCGTCGGTTGAGCGCGCGAAGCCGATTCCGCCACACCCCGTCCAGGCCTCATATACGTAGCCAAGCTTGGGGTCGACAGCCTGGTGGACCTCGGCGTTCTGGCCCCCGCAGGAAGCACTCAGCTCGGTGTTCGCCCCGATCTTGTAGCCTGCCTTGCCGCCAAACGCCCGGCTTGTCGCAAGCAGCGCCATCGCGGTGGCGATGATCCCCAACCCGCACAGCGTCAACAGCAATCTGATCTGGCGGTAGCTCACATTCTTGCCCAGCATTCATGGGTCCCGGTCGTTTGATGCGGCGCCGAGGAGCAGGTCCACCAAAAGGCTCGGATCACACGGATTGCCAGCGCGCGATCCATCGCAGTGTCGTAGACAGCGGTGACTTGGCGAAATATCGATCACCGCCGGGGCCGCGTCATCCGTAGCCAACCCACGATCCGCTGCGGAGTACCCGCGTGGGACTGTTGTCGCTGAAGATCGGGCTGGCCCGACTGCAGTCGGGCCAGCCCGATCACGATCTTGGCGGCTGCGCCGTCCGGGAGCGGCGCTCGTGTGGTCTAGAACCCCGGTCGCCCGAGCCCTGGGCCGCCGTGCGGCCAGCCGATTCCTGTTTGGGTGAGCATGGAATCGATCCGGCTTGGGAGAGCCGCCAGGCGTTGCTGCTCCTGCTGGCTGGTGATCAGTCCGCTGGAGACCTCCTTGTCCAGACGGCTCTTGGCGGCCGCCAGAATCGCTGCCTTGAGGCCGACGACCGACTTGCCCGACGTCGAGGACGCTATCTGCGAGAGCGATTTGCCCGCCGCGAGTTCGCCGTGCAGCGTGGGTTCACTGATCCCGAGGTATTGCGCCGCGGCCGCGTCGTGGCCGCCAAATCCGCCCCCGCCGAATCGATGGCCGAAGAACGGAACCCCGTTGCCCTCCGCAATGCGCTGCTTAATCGCGTTCGCTTGGGCTTGGCTCAGTTGACCCGCGGCGACCGCGGCGTCGATCCGGTCATTCATCGCCGCCTTCATCGCCGAGGTCAGCGCGCTGGGTGAGACATTCAGATGCTTGGCAACATCATCGATGTATGCCTGACGACTGGACGAGCCGGCGATCTGCGTTGCGGCGACGGCTCCACCGGCGCCGCCAAGCAACACCAAGCCGGTTGCGCCGAGTACGAGCTTCCGGTTCAAGAACGATTTCAATGTTGGTCCCTTTTCGTGCGGTGAATAGGCCCCGCAGTGAACCGGGCTGGGCTGAACGCGGGTTTGATCACTCTGAAGAAGCGCGTAAGCGCCCCATGCTCGCGGTTGATTGGCCGCGCGCGGTGGCGCCTGGAGTCAAGCGACCCGGCGGTCTCGCCGCGGAGGTCTGCTTTGTGAGCAATTTCAAATCGGGCTCGAACCCGACACTCGGTCCCAACAGCGTCGTGCTTCATCCGCTGCTGGTGGTTGTGTGGGTTTGGCCGGAGTTCAGGAGCTGTTGGCGATGAGCGTGGAGGCGATCCGGCCGGCGAACACGGAGCCGGCCATCGCCGTGACCATCCAGAGCCACATCTGGCCGGTGCCCGCGAGCGCGTAGGGGAGCGTGAACACGAAGGGTCAGCGGCTTCCACGAGGGCGCGCCGTCGGTGTTGAGGCTCTAGTGGAGCGCCTGGGCCCCACACGAGCCACCCAAATGCGTCGTACCCGGGCCGCACTCCCGTCAGCATGACAAACAGGATCGCGACCAGCAGCACGAGCCGTGCAACGAGCACCGCGCTGTGCTTGAAGGCCGGCATCGCGAAGCGGCGGCGCGCAGCGGTGTGGTCGACCGTCGCCGGCAGCAAGACCGACGAGCCTGCGATCGCTTGCTCCGACACGAACAGCGTCTGACCCTAACGGACCGCCCGTCAGATTAGGCTACTTGCCGCGGAAAAACGGCTCTCCTCTCCGTTTGGGGGTGACTCGCGCGACGCTACAGCCGCGAATCTCCTGCTAACCGGCGGTTTCTGAAGCGCAGCTGCAGCGTTGAAAG
>CALAQT010000047.1 GCA_937888775.1 uncultured Actinomycetes bacterium
CGGCGTCGATCTCACTCCAACCCGCCGCTAGCTCGGCCTAACCACACGTCGACGACCTCGTCGGCGTGTCAAACACGACAGTACGAATAAAACGCTCACGGCGGGGCGCGCGGACCACGGGGTGATCGTAGCCCCGGGAAGCCCGGCGACGTAATCGAGTCGCCGCAGCCATCGATGCGAGGCTTACGGTCTGCCGGAAATCGGTCGATCAAAGGAGAGCAAGTCGTACCGAGCGATAGGGGACAGACAGTTGTCAATGCTCACGTCAATGGTGAGCTCAGGCTGCCGACGGATCAGAGCCCACGTCGATGGACGACATATGGAACGGTTCTCAGCAGAATCTTGAGGTCAAGCCAGATCGACCAGTTCGCGCCGTACAGATAGTCGATCTTGACCATCTCGTTCATCGGGATCCGTGAGGACCCGAAGATCTGCCATAGCCCCGTCATCCCCGGCTTGACCGCCAAGCGCCGGCGCTCCCAACCCTCGATCAGCAGATCCTCGTCGGGCACGAGTGGCCGCGGGCCGACCAAGCTCATATCCCCCGTGAGCACATTCAGTAGCTGAGGCAGCTCATCGAGAGAGGCGTGACGCAGGAAGCGTCCCACCCGCGTGATGCGTGGGTCGTTGCTGATCTTGAACAGACCTTCGCCAGCTTCATTTCGGTTCAGCAGCTCGCCCTTGATCGATTCGGCATTCGGAACCATCGAGCGGAACTTGAACATGTCGAAACGCTCTCCCCTGCACCCGATCCGCCTCTGGCGAAAGAACACCGGCCCGCGGGAGTCCAGCTTGACAGCCAGCGCGAGCATGAGAAGCAGCGGAGCGAGCACGACCAGGCCGATCGTGGCCGCGACAATGTCCATGGCGCGCTTCAGGAACAAGGATGACTTAGTCAGGCCGTATTGACGCACCCCGAGCAACGTGATTCCCCCCACGTCGTCGAAGGTCGACGAGGAGCCGACAACCTCGAGCAAGCGCGGCAGGACGCTCACCCTTACGCCGAGTGCCTTAACGAGCCGTATCGCCGCCAGAATCTCCTCCTGATCGTGGCTGTCGGGAGCGATGATCACGCGCTCGACCCCATATTCCGCCATCACCCGGGCCAGCGACCGGACATCGCCGAGCGTCGCCGACCCTGAGCGGTCGTGCATGTCGTCGGCGCGCAACGCCAGTCGCCCGAGGATGGTGGCATTCACCCCGGGCGAGCTCGCGAGCTTGGCGGCGGTCCGTTCGGCGTCCAGCGCATTGCCAAGGATTAGGCACCTCTCGGCAGGGGTGATCAGCAGCGCGATGGCTCGAACGACGGCGCGGCCAACTGTGACGAGCACGAAGGTCACGACAACGAGCGCAAATACCTGCGGACGTGAGAGCCAGCCGTGGAATAGAACCGCCTCAAAGAGCCAGACCGCGAGCGCAGAGAAAACTGACATGTGAAGGATCGACGGCGCCTCGTCGATCGTCGTCTTGCGCAGGGTGTGCTGGTCACGATCGTAGAGGCCGATCGTCTTGCTGACCAGTACGACGAAAGGCCCCAGTAGCACCGCCGCGGGCCGCAGCGGCGGCGTCCCGTCTCCGACAACCAGAACCGCGAACACGAGCGCCAGGTAAGCGCCCACCACGTCCGCCAAACCGAGCATCCGGCGAAAGATCGCGTCGCGTCTGCGTGACACCAAAGCGCCAATGCCTTGGGGCAGATGGTTGGCTCCGGGTACCGCCTCCCAGACCGGGGAGATCGCCTCCTCCCCAGAAGCCACGGCATCGAGGGCCGAGGCAGTGCCCGCGTCGGATCCATGGGGGCCGCCCCTCGGCCGGCGTCGCCAAGCCGAGCCAGCGGAACTCGGCGGCATTCGCTTTGCTCGATTGTCTCTGGTCGAACTGTCTTTACTCAAGCTGCCTCTAGTTCCGCTGCTGCCCGCGCCCCGCACGTACGGACGGACGTGGAAGTTGCTCGCGTAACAACAAATTGATCAGGAACACAACCTCAACCCAGGGTCCTCCTCAGAACGTCGGGATCAGTGATGCGTGGCCTAAATGAAGTGCTTCATGGCCTAAATGAAGTGCTTCGAGTTCCCAACTGGTGCTGGCACACGGACATCGGGTAGTGATGCCTCCTCTCTCGCCAGCTGGGATCAACTTCGGTTTCTGTCCCGCCCGCCGCCCGGACTGCGACCTTTGACCATAGGGGGCGGCGTGACGCTCTGCCAAGCGTTCGGCAGCTTTGCTGTTCAATCGACAAATGTACGGAATAACTCGCGGGCGGTTCGGCCCTGCGGACATGCCAAGAACGGAGAGTGCTGCTGGCCTCGGCACTCCCAGAAATCGGGGTACTCTCACGAGTGTGACTCCGGTTGACAGGCATCGTGTTGCAAAGTTGCAAACCCGAAGCCGCTTTCTCGCAAGGGTTTAGTAACTTTAAGCAAGCCAGGTAACAAAAGAGACCTGGATGCCGGTGCTGGCAGACACGATCGGTTAACGGTCCACGCCGTTAACGCGGCCCTCGTAGTGACCCGGCTCAGCACACCTTCACGTTCCCGGGGCGCAGGCGGGTGAGCCCCTGTCGTGCTTCGCTATCGGCGAGGGCGGTCCGCCCGACGCATTAGAGCGGGTCGACGAGTTCGTCAGCGGGGGCGAGCCGACGGGCATCGTCTCCTCGATGCCTGTCGGGTCTGATGCGAGCCTAACCCTGGCCGAACCCCCGCGCGCGCCCGGGCAGATCGCGCCGCTCGATCACCCGATCCACGAGGCCGTAGGCCAGCGCCTCATCGCCGGTGAAGTAGCGGTCGCGCTCCATGTCGGCGTGCACGCGCTCGAACGACTGGCCGGTGTGCCTGGCGTAGAGCTCATCCACGCGCGCGCGCAGCGCCAGGATCTCCCGCGCGTGGATCTCGACGTCGGTCGACGGGCCCTCAAAGCCGCCGGAGGGCTGATGGATCAGGATCCGGCTGTTGGGCAGCGCCATCCGCTTGCCCGCCGCCCCACCGGCCAGCAGCAGCGAGCCCATCGACATCGCGATCCCGTAACAGATCGTCTGCACGTCGGGGCGGATGAACTGCATCGTGTCGTAGATCGCCAGGCCGGCGTAGATCGAACCGCCGGGCGAATTGATGTACAGGTGGATGTCCTTGTCGGGATCGTCGGATTCCAGGTGGACGAATTGGGCGACGATCAGGTTCGCCGTCTCCTCGTCGACCTGGCCGCCCAAAAACACGACCCGGTCGTTGAGCAGACGCGAATAGATGTCAAACGAACGCTCGCCGCGGGCGGTTTGCTCCACGACCATCGGTACCAGTGGCATTTGGCCTCCTGAGTGCTAGTGTGCAACTTTCTGGTTGCAGAACCGTAGCAGATGCGCAACCCTGTGGTTGCGCATGGTGAGATCGATCGATAGGAGGCCAGCCGATGACCGACAGAATCCAGCGGGAGCTCGAACTCGATGCCCCTCCACAACTGGTCTGGCAGGCCGTCATCGACCCAGACCGGCTCTCCGGCTGGCTCGCCGACGAGGTGGCGCTGGAGCTGTGGCCCGGCGGCGAGGCACAGTTCAGGATCGGCGCCGAGATCCGCACCGGATGGGTGGAGGAGGTCTCTCCACCGCGCGCTGGCGCCCGCGGCGATGAGCTTCACGGAGCTGGTCGGCTGGCCTTCTGGTGGGCGCCCGACGGCGAGCCGGCATCACGCGTCGAACTGCAGCTGATCCCGCTCGACGGCGACGCGACGCGCCTGCGCGTGGTCGAGACCCGGCCGCTGGAGATCCTCGACCTCGTCGGCGTCCCGCTCCCCGGTCACGGCGGCTCGGGCTACGGCCCGGCGCTGGTCACGGCAGCCTGACATGGCCCCAGACCCGGCTGGACCCGTGTTCAACGCGCTGGCTGACCCCACCCGCCGGCAACTGCTGAGCACGATCGCCACCGCACCGGCGACCGCGACCGAACTCGCCAGCCGGCTGCCGATCTCCCGCCAGGCGGTCGTCAAGCACCTCAGCACCCTGTCTGACGCCGGACTGCTAGAGCGCGAGCGCACCGGACGCGACGTCCGCTACCACGTCACCCCCGCCCCACTCTCCGACGCCGTGTCCTGGATGGCCTCGGTCGGCGGCCAGTGGGACGAACGCCTCGCCGCCCTGGCGCGCACGCTGCGCAGCTGACTCGCCGCCAGTCGGCGCGCTCAGCCGTTGATCCAGGGGAGGCTGGTGAAGGTGCCGATCCTGGCGCGCAGCTGCAGCCGCGGGCTGAGACGGGGCACCGCATAGAAGATCCCGCCGGCCGTGGTCGCCATCGTGCGGACCGTCCGCCACCCTGGCCCCACCCGCTCCTGGATCGCCACCGTCCCGGCGACCGGGGCCTTGCCCCAGAGGATCACCGACCTCTTGTTGTGCGGCACGGGCAGCGCTACGAACGGGAAGCGAAATGCCGCTGTGGCCAATTTGGCCACCCCATTGCCGAAATACAGGCCGACGCCGGCAAAGCTGTTCGTTGCCCCGGGTGGATCGCGCAGCTGGAACCAGTAGACGTGGCTGATGTTCTGGCTCCATAGCTCATAGAGCCCCTCCGAAAGGTACGCGGCTTGGACTGCCTGGGTGACCGGCGCGGGCGGGCTGGTGGACCAGTCGATCTCAGTGACCCACAGCGACTTGGGCCCCGCGGGCAGCACGTGGTGAGTGCGCTCAGCGGCATGCAGCACTTGCCAGATCTTGTCGAGGTCGGGCAAAGCGACATCGTCGGGGCGGCGCGCCTTGACGGTCGGACCGATGCCGTAGGGATGATGGTCGAGCGCGTCGAGATGCGGAGGGTCCGGACACGCCTTGGGCGCCAAGGTCGAGGTCAGGCAGAACATCTCCCGCAGGAATACCAGTGGCGGCGTCCGGTTCACGCCGGGCGGATCACCGTAGGGCACGGTCCCGGCGGCCAGCACAAAGGCGGCCGGCTGTACCGCCTTGACCGCCGCGTAGAACGCGTTCAACAACGACCGGTAGCTGTCCGCGCCCTGAGGAACGATCGAGCCGTTGGGTTCCTGAACCCACTGCGGCTCCAGATAGTCCGGCGAGTTGGGCTCATTCCACGCCTGGAAGTAGCTCACCAGCGGGAGCTCGCGCCCACGGTGAAGCGGATCGGCGAACCGACCTGAATAGCGCAAGGCGATCGCGTGTCCAAATGCAGCGAACGCCTGCGGGCTCGGTTCCCACGCGCCCTCCGTCGCATTGCCCGGCATCTGCGGACCCTCCGCCCATGTCGGGGCCTCCAGAACCATCAACACCGGATTCATGCCGGCGGCGGTGGCATTCCTAACCGCCTCATCCAGCGATGACCAGTCATAGCCGGCGGCGCCCGGGTTTGAGGCTTGGAAGCCCGGCGGCCGGGTATGGGGCGCAACCGACGACCAGTACACGGTCAGACGTACGGTGCGGGCGCCGAGCGCGCGGGCTCGGCTGAACCACAGCGCCCCGGCGGAGGGAGATACCTGCTGAAAGGCCGAGAAGTCGTCGAAACCGGTGGACATCGACGAAGGGCCCGGCACGGAGGTCGCACGCGCAGTGGCCGAGAGGGTAAGCATCAGCATGGCGCTGGCCGCAAGGACCCGCAGGTGGCGTCCCATCTAGAGAGCGCCCATCGCCTGGAGAGCTCCAACCGCCAGCAGCAGGGCTCCGGCGCCCAGATAGAGCGCCGAGGTCCTTCTCAGACCCTCAGGCCGCGGCCCGTGGCCCGGATCGCGCTGCGCGAGATGTCTGCCCAGCGCACCCCGGAACTTGGCCGCCGGCACCGGGCGCCCGGCGGCCAGACGCTCGCCGAGCTCCCGCTCCTGGGCGCTAAGCTCGGATTGGCTGCCGGGTTCGGTCATGATCGTTGGAACACCGGTGAGCGGGGATTGAGCGAGCGAGCGCGTCGGAATGCGCTGACGGCGCCACCCGGGTGACCGGCCTCGGCCTGCAGGCGTGAGAGGATCAGCCACGGCTGCCAGTTGGTGGATTCATTGGCTGTCGCGCGTCTGGCCGCGGCAATCGCCCCAGTGAGGTCTCCGCGAAGCTCGAGCACGAGCGCGGACTGTATCTGGGGCGATGCAGCGCCGGGCTCTAGTCGGGCGGCGGCCCGCGCGTCGGCCAGGGCGAGCCCCGTATTGCCAGCGGCGGCGGCGGCCTGGCTCTGGCGAACCGCGGTCGTGGTCGCCATCGCGATCGCGATCGGGCTCAGGCTCGCGACGGCAGCCACGACCATCCCGACGCGAGCCGCCGGCCCGCGCAGCCGACGCGCGCCGGCGAATGGAGCGGCGCGTGATGGCGCCAGCGCGCTGCCCGCGAGCAGCAGGAATGCGACCGGCAGCACCGGCACCTGCCAGATCCAGTCAAATGCGGCGGAGACGGAGAACGCGACGCAGGCAGCGGCTACCCCCGCCAGGCGGGCGCGGGACTCGAGCGCACCATGCGCCGCGCGCCGCACCGATGCTCCGATCACGAGCACGAAGAAAGCGCCCAGCAGCGCCAGTCCGATCAGCCCACCTCCGCCAGGGTCTCGATGTAGAGCGAATGTGCGTTGACGACGTAGTTGAAAGTCGGTTCGCGCGGCTGCCAGAGGAGCTGGAACGCGCCCGGGCCCGCCCCGGTCAGCAGGTGCCCCTTGGTGGACTGGATCGCGACCTTCCAGTACGTGTACCGATCGTTGCCGCTGGTCGAGCCAAACCGCGCGATCGAGTTGGTATGAAGCGCCGCCGCGGTGGGCCGCTTGAAGTCCTGCCATGCGTGTGAGAGCCGAGCCGGGGCTCCCGCCACAAGCGCCCCGATCACGGCGATCGCCACGGCGCCCGCCAGCAGGCTCCGGGCGCGCCGACGTGAGATCGTCAGCCAGCTCGGCGGGGTGCCGTGACGCACGGCAAGCCCGATCCCCGCCTGCGCGACACCCACGCCCGCGCAGACAATCACGACGGCGATCAGCAGTGTCGCTCCGTCGTGCCGTGCGGCGGCGCCGGTCAGACCCTGTTCGATCGTGTGGCGATGCGCCGCCCCGGCGATCAGGACGGCGCTCCCAGCCGCGCTCAGCAGCAGCGTCGCCAGCTTCGGAATCCGCTCGGGCGCCAGCGAAAGGAAGACGATCACGGCCGCGGCGGCGGCGATCGCCCCCGCGCGTGAGAACGTGAGGTATCCGCACAGGGCGACGATGGGCACCGCGCCGGCGGCGAACGACTGCGCCACCAAGCTCCGCGCCGAGGTAGCGATCGAGAGCAGCAGCGGGAGACCGAAAGCCATCAGCGCGGCGAGCGCGTTCCAGTAGTTCAGAGGCCAGCTGAGCCGGCCGTTGGCTCCGGGCAGAAGCGACGTGGTGGTCTGCGCGGCGGGAAACAGCTCAGGACGCAGGCGTGAGAGCAGCGCCAGCGCCGACACGGCGACGACCGCGGTCGCGATGGCCGCCACCGCGTGTCGGACCGCGCTCCCACGTTCCCGGTAGATCGCCACGCCGAGCAGGAACACGCCCAGATACGACGCCACCCGCGAGAGCTCAGCCAGGCTGCGCTCTGAGCTCAGCGACCAAGTCGTCGCCAGCGCCGTCCAGATCGCCACAGCATTGCCGTCGATTCGCGCCATCGGGCGCGTTCGCCACAGCGCGGTCTCCGCCGCTACCGACTCCATCGACGCTCGAGCGTCAGCCCACTCGCCGGCGCCGAACCACGCGGAGCACACCGGCGCCGAGCGCGCTGAGGATCAAGATCACCGACAGGCCCGCCCCCAGCCCCGGCGACGAGAAGCCGGTCAGCGACCGCACCAGCATCGCCGACGCAGAGGAGCCGCTTTGCGCCGGAGTGCCGCCCGCCGGAGTGCCGCCCGCCGGCGTGCCAGGACTCGAGGAGCCGCCGCCCGCGACCACCGCGCCCCGCCGAGACCTACGACGGTTCGCCGGCGCGTACGTGGCCGCCAGCGCCGTCGTCTCCCGTCCGGCGTGGCCCTGGCGGGCGAGCGCGGACTGCACCGAGGGGGTCAGTACCTGGGATTCGCGCGAGGATGCCGACCGGCGACGATCGACGGAGCTCGTCGGTCGCTGGCCTCCAGCCGTCGGAATGCTCTCGACGTACTGATTCGCGCCAGAGTTGCCCTGTGGAAGCAGCGGGCGACCGGCGGCGCTGGCTCCGGCCGGGAGCGCCACCGCGACGATCAGTCCGATCACAAACGATCTCACGACAACTTATACGGCGCGGCCCCACCGATCCTGACAGCGCCTGGTGAGAATCGTCACACCTTCCGGTCAGACCCGGGACCGGAAATCACGCGGGCGGGGTTGCCGACGACCACGACGTCGTCTGGCACATCCTCAACCACGACCGCGCCCGCACCGATCATCGCGCGCCGGCCGACCGTCACGCCCGGGAGGATCACGGCTCCGGCGCCGATGCTGGCGCCGCGGCGCAGCGTCGTCGGGATTAGATCGAACGGCTGTCGGCTGCGCGGAAAGCGATCGTTTGTGAAGGTAGCCTGCGGACCGATGAAGACGTCATCCTCGACCCGGAGACCGTCCCACAGATAGACGCCTGACTTGATCGTCACGCGGTCGCCGACGATCACATCGCCTTCGATGAACGTGTGGTCGGAGACATTGCACTCACGCCCGATGACCGCTCCCTTCATCACGTGCGCGAACGCCCATACACGGGTACCCGAGCCGATCGAGTCGCTTTCGACCAGCGCGCGGTCATGGATGAAGACAGACCTCTCCACGGCGGACATCGAGACAACAGCCTAGTAGTTGGCGCCGCGGCGCGTGAGAACGACCGGAAGCGTTCTCAGCAGCAACGTGACGTCTCGCCACAGCGACCAGTTGGCCACATAGAGGTAGTCGATCATGACCATCTGCTCGAACGGGATGTGGACCCGGCCCATCACCTGCCACATCCCGGTGATGCCAGGGGTCAGGTCAAGCCGGGCGCGAGTCCAGCCCCGGACGATCTCGTCCTCCTGAGGTATCAGCGGCCTCGGGCCAACCAGGCTCATGTCGCCCCACAGCACGTTCCACAGTTGCGGGAGCTCATCGAGACTGCTCAGTCGCAGAAAACGCCCGACGCGCGTGATCCGAGGATCATGCTCGAGGTCGAGCCACGCCGCCTGCCGGCTCTGGGCAAGCAGGCCCGGGCGCAGCGCCTCGGCGTCAACCACCATCGAACGGAACTTGTTCAGCCGGAACGGCTTGCCGCCGCGGCCGATTCGCTCTTGCCGGAACAGGATCGGTCCGGGCGAATTAAGTTTGATCGCGATCGCCACTGCCGCGCACACCGGAGCGCTCAGCACCAGCAGGATCGAGGCGCCCGCGATGTCCATCGCACGCTTTAGCAGTTGACTGGAGCGCGCCAGCGAAGGCAGGTTGAGGCCGATCAGCGTGACCCCTTCCAGCCGGTCGATCGTCGCCGTCGGACCGATCATCGCGGCGAGCGAGGGCAACGCGCTCACCTTGACCCCCAACGTCCGGCACAGGCCGACCATCTCCAGCAGCAGGTCGTCCTCTATGCCCTCGGCGCTGACGACCACACGATCGACCCGATTATCACGTAGCAGCGTGGCTGGGTCGATCTCCGTGAGCGCGCCGAGCGACTCGATCGGCAGCGGCCATTGTTGATTCTCCAGGCGCGTCACCGCACCCACGAGCTCCAGTCCATGGGATGGCTGACGCAGCACCTGGCGCACCAGGATCGGCGTCATCGGCCCGCTTCCGACAAACAGGATCCGCTCGTCTCCGAGCACGCGACGGGAGAGTCTGCGGCTGAACGCCCGCAGCGCCACGTCAACCACGAAGCCGACCGACGCGAACATCAGCAACGGTCTGATCCCCACCGTGCCCGCCGGGGTGATCTGGAAGACGACCATCATCGTCATGACCGCTCCGAGCTCAACGACCGCGAGCGCGAGATCCTGGCGCTGCGCTTCGGTGGCGATCTCAGCGGTCCGCAGATAGCCGAGCTGCTCGATCTGACCCTGGCCAACGTCCAGCAGATCACCTCCCGGTCGCTGCGGCGCCTGCGGGAGCTGCTGGAGGGCGGGGGCGCCCGGTCGCCTGATCTGAGCGGCGGGGGCGAGTGAGACTGACTAGCGGGGCGAGACGCCGAGATACGGCACTGCCCAGCCGACGATCTTCTGGAACGCCGGCGCCGCTACCGACCCGCCGTAGATCGAGCCCTGGGGCTCATCGACCATCACCGCCACCACCAACTGCGGTGCGCGCGCCGGGACCATGCCGATGAACGAGGCGATGTAGGCGCTGCTGGAGTAGACGCCGTGTACCACGACGTTGGCGGTGCCGGTCTTGCCGGCGAGGTCATAGCCGGGGATCGCAGCGCCCGAGGCGGTGCCGCCGTCGGCCAGCACGCCGCGCAGCATGTCACGCAGCTCGGCCGCGGTGGTCTGGGAGATGATCCGGTGACCGGCCGGCGGGGCCGTCGCGTTGCCGCCGATCGACGCGACGATGTGCGGCGGGCGCAGGATTCCGCCGTTGGCGATCGCCGAATACGCGGTCGCCATCTGGATCGGGGTTACCGACTCCCCCTGGCCCATCGGCAGGTTGCCCATCGAGGAACCCGAGTACTGCCAAGAGTGCAGCACGATTCCCTGCTCCTCGCCGGGCAGGTCGACGCCCGTGCGAGCGCCGAAGCCGAACCGGTGCACCCAGTAATCGAAACGCTGGGCGCCCACCTTCATCCCGATCTCGTCGGCGCCGATGTTGCTGGACTTCTTCAGTACCTGGGCCACCGACAGGGTCTCGTCCGGGTGATCTTCGGCGTCATGGATCTGGCGGTCGGCCACCTGCAGCACCGACGGCACGTTCAGCTCGGTGTCCGGTGTCACCACGCCGTCCTGGAGCGCCCCCGCGATCGTGACCGCCTTGAACGTCGAGCCCGGCTCGTAGTTGTAGGTGACCGCGCGGTCCTCGCTCGCGTAGGAGGGCGCAGCGGAGGGGTCGTTGGCGTTGACGCGGGGCCAGTTGGCCAGCGCCAGGATCGCGCCCGTGTTGGGGTTCATCACGATCGCCGTCGCGCCCTTGGGCGAGTACTGGGCCCCCACGCCGGCCAGCACCTGCTCCACTTCGTCTTGCAGCGCAGCGTCGATCGTCAGGCGGATCGTCTTGCCGGGCTTGGTGGGACGGATGTCGTTGATCGAGATCGGCTGTCCGATCGCGTCGTTGACGGTCCGGCGAAGTCCGTTGGTGCCCTGCAGGACGCTGTTGTATTCGTACTCGACCCCCCCGGCCCCCTGGCCGTTGAGGTGGACGCTGCCCAGCACCTGCGAAGCGGCCCACGACCGGGGGTAGATGCGACTCACCTTAGGGATCATCGAGATCCCGTCGATGTGCATGCTGGTGATCGTCGCGGCGGTGTCAGCGGGAATCAGGTGCGCGAGGGGAACGAACCCGGTGTGGGGCTTTGTCAGCTCGCTTAAGAGCGTGAGCACCGGCTTGCCCAGCAGCGGCGAGAGCTTCTGCGCGATCGCGCCCGGCGTGAGCTTCTGGGGGTTCGCGCTGGGGCTCATGATCAGGTAGGGATCGGCGTCCACCTCGTCGGCGGATTCGGAGATCGCCAGCTCCAAGCCGTTGCGATCGGTGATCGTGCCCCGGGGAGCCGGCACGATCTCCTGGGTGATCTGCTGGCTGGCGGCGTCGTGCTGAAGCGAGCCGGCCTTGGCCGTGCCGAGGTAGGCCGCGCGGGTTAGCGCGATCCCCAGCAGGACGATGAACCCCAAGAACAGGAATCCGATCCGCCGATCGATCGTCCCGGCGCGCGGCATGGCTAGCCCCCCGTCGGAGTCGCCGCGCCACCGCTGGAGCCGGTCTGGCCAGACGTCGGCGCCCCGGCTCCCACCGGCGTCGCCGCGGCGCCCGTCTGGACCGGCACGCTGCTCGTCGTCGTCGGCGTCGCGGCCGGCGTCGAGCCGGCGCCCTGGCCGGCCGTCGCGCCAGTCTGAGCCGGGGCGATCGGAGGCGAGGAGGTCGTCGAGGTCGTGGTGGCGCTGGAGCCGGTGCTCGGTGTCGATTGGGCCGCAGTCGCCGAGGCCGGCACCGTGCCTGCGGCGGTGGTGGCCGGCGTCGCGGTCACCGCGGCGCCCGAGGCGGTGGCGCCCGAGGCGAGAATGGCGGCCTGCAGCTGCGCCGTGAACGCCGCCGCGTCAGGCGAATGGATGTTGTTGATCGCCCGCTGGACGTCGTTGCCTCCACTCGCGGCGAGGAACTTGACCTCCGCGGGGGCCGGCATGACCATTCCCATGGCGGTCGCCCGCTGTTCGATTCGGGCATCGTCGGCGAGCGAGGCGACGCTGGCGCGCAGGATCTCGTTGCGGCTCTGAAGCGCGGTCCCGCGCTCGATCGAGCGCCCGATGCTGGCGCCGAGCTTGAGCACCTCCACCTGCATCGCCACGATGCCCGCCAGCAACACGCCGACCAGCGGGATCCAAGCCCGGCCGCGGATGATGCGGTCAAGCAGAGAGTGGTCGGGCAGCGCGCGGACGTAGGCAGCGGCGCGCGCAGCGAGCGGTTCGCGCCGGGCGATACGCGGGCGGGTGGTGCGCTCCGTCGGGCGCGGGCGGGTGGTGCGCTCCGTCGGGCGCGGGCGGGTGGTGCGCT
>CALAQT010000048.1 GCA_937888775.1 uncultured Actinomycetes bacterium
TTATGTCCCCTGCAAAGCCACGACCGCGCCGTCGGCCGTGGCACTACTCATCTAGGGGGCTGGGGCTACATCAAGGACTTCCCTGTGGAGAAGTGGTACCGCGACGCCAAGCTCTACACGATCTTCGAAGGCACCAGCGAGATCCAGCGGCTGGTAATCGGGCGAGCCCTGAGGGCCAACGCCAACACCGAGCCCCTCGATCGGCGGATGGACACTCCGCGGTAGTGCCGTCATTCGGAAACTGCGCGCTGGATGTGAACCGGCGTGCCTCGTTCCGGGGCGGGTTCAGGCTCGGGTAGACTCAGATACACGGGCCACTTCAGCGCTTCTGCAAACGACTTCGCGCAGAGCACCGCCGGCCAGCGCCGAACGGCGACCTCACGGACAGTTTCGTTCCCAGCGGCTCGAAGGGCGGTCCCCCCAACAGAGCAGAGGATGCCTCCGGCTCGGGAAGGTCACCAGATGCCTATCGCCCCCCAGATGGAGTCCGGCAACTCGCCGGCTCGGGAACGCTGAACGATGCGCGACCGACATTTTCCGCGGCTGTGCCGCACATGTGACGCCCCGATGGCCCGCCAAGAGGGCGCTTGCTGGCGCTGCGGCGCGCAGTGGGTCGACGAACCCGTGGCGAAGGACAGCTCGCCGACGCCTCCCGGCGCTGGGCCCACCGCGGACGACGCCGGCGACAGCCGGGTCCCCGCACTCGCCGTGGCGGGGATTAGTTAGCGCGTTCCAGCCCCGCCTCGCGCAGCCGGAGCTCGACGTCGGCGATCCGGTCCTGGCCCCAGAACAGCTCTCGGTCGAACACGAACACCGGGACGCCCCAGTGTCCCAGCTCAGCCAGCGCGGCGGTGTCGGCGTCCACGCGCGCCCGTAACGCCGGATCCGACAACGCGATCAGAGCGTCGAGCCAGCTGATGCCGGCGCGCTCACAAATCGACCGAAGGCCGGCGTCGCTCGAGACGTCGACCGCCTGTGCCCAGATCCCGCGGCCGGCCTCCAGCACGAACTCGCGCTCGCGGCCGATGTCGACGGCATGCTGGGCTACGAGCAGGCAGCGCAGCGCGCCGTCACCGATCGGATCGTGGAGGTGTCCGAAGGGCATCCCCAGCCGCACCGCCTCACGCTTGGCATCGCGCAATGTGTGCAGTCCCTTGGCGCGGGGGACCGACTGACCTCGCATGGCCATCGGGATCATGCCCCGGAAGACCAGCTCGATGTCGAATCGGTCCGGCAGAGCGAACGCACGCGGCGCCGCCAGGTAGGAGTAGGGGCTGCGAAACGAGAAGAAGAACTCCAGCCGGGCGGTCATGCCGCCACCGTCCAGCCGAGCTCGTCCAGGCGCTCGCCGATCTGCGCCAGCCGGTCGTGGGCAAAGAACCACTGGCCATGGACGCAGGCCGCCGGCGTGTCGTAGGGCCCGCGCCGTGCCATCAGGGACTCGTTGCGCCGGACCGCACGGGCGTCCGCGGTGACGGGCTCGGCATCGAACTGCCGCCGCCAGACCACGGCGTAATCGGCCGCGTCCACGG
Organism: uncultured Actinomycetes bacterium; assembly: GCA_937888775.1. The sequence goes on from CALAQT010000048.1 coordinate 1,533, forward strand.
CACCTTCGGTGGCGAACCAGAGTTGCTCCAGCGCCTGCACGCAGAAGCCGATCAGCGCGGGTCCCTGCGGCGCCGAAGCGGCCCACTCGGCGAGCCAGGCGGTGGAGTCCGCGCTCAGCGGCTCAGGCCGGCTGAGGGTCAGACCGGCGCGCCGTCCCAGGCGGCGCGCGTCCTCGATCGCGTAGCGGCGCTTCTGGGCGACGGCAGGATCGTCGGCGATGCCGCGCCGCACGACCGGCCTCAGGACGAGCCGCACATCGCGGCCGGCAACGCGGGCGGCGAGGTCGATGACAGCGATCGCGCTGCAGGGGTCATCGAACGCAAAGAACAGCTCCACACAGCCGCGGCGTCCGAGGCGCCGGCGGGTCGCGGCGCCCACCCGCGCCGGCCAGCTGATCTGCGAGACGGCGACCACGGCGCGCGGGACGACCCGCCGGGCCAGGAGATCTGCGGGCGACCTCAACGGTCGATCACCGCGGCCCAGATCTCGGTCAGCGTCTGCACCGCGATCTCTGCCGAGACGCGTGGGTGGCGGCCGAAGCTGTCCAGCAGGTAGCTCTCGTTGAGTAGATTCAGCGCCCGGGAGACCTCGCCGATGTCGGCGTGCGCAGCCGCCACCGAGGGCATCGATCGCAGAGCGGCCTCCAACAGCTCGTCGAAGCGCCGGCCCATCGCTTCCTGACCCGCGGCGATCTGCTCGTCGTCGGCGGCCGCCTCAGCGATCGCGCGCAGCAGCGGGCCGTGACGTTGGTAGACGGCGACGACCGGCTCTATCGCAATCCGGGCGACTTCCGGTCCGCTCCCGATCAGCGCCTCGCTGAACGCACGCTGAACGTCGTAGAGCCCCTCGATCGCCTCACGTCCGGCGCGCAGCAGGAGATCGGCGAGGTCGTCGAAGTGGCGGTAGAAGATCGTGCGCCCAAAGCCGGCCTCACGCATGACCTCGTCCACTGTCAGAGCGCCGTAGGACGAGCGGCGAACCAACTCGGTCGCCGCCGCGACGATCCTGTCTCGACTCTGCTGCCTGGACTGACGTACCTCGGCTCGATGCGACGCCATGGCGGGCCATCCTATCCGGCACAGACATAGTGTGACACGGTCTGTGCTGAGCTGCCGGCCCACCTTGAGCGCTCGAGCGTGCCCGCCTGCCGGGCCCAGCGCACCTCCAGGCGCGCGAGCGTGGAGAACGTGCACCAGTACAGATCGCGGCCCCAGCCGGGCGCGGGGAACAGCACCGACTGGAACATGCTCGGCACCAGCGCACGTCCGCGCTCGGCCCCGGTCTCGATGTCGAGGACGACCACATCGTCGCCGGATGACCTCGCCGCGACGGCACGTAGCCGCCGCGAGCGGGCCAGCCACCCGGCGCGGGCCGAGATCGTGCGGACCGCTCGGGTGCGCGCGAGCGCTGGGCCCGTCCAGTCATGCACCACCAGTTCGCCGGTGTCCGGATAGCGGATCATGTGCGCCGCGTGGGCGAGCGGGCGCCGCCACAACGGCTCCAGACGGTCGGTGAACCTGAACGCCGCCAGCACCCCGTTGGCGGAGTCATAGCCGATCGCGATCCTCCGCTGCGGGTCATACAGCGGTGGGTCGGTCACGGCCCCACGCGGGGCGCCGCACACTTGCACCTGCTCACGATCCGAGGGGTCGGCGAGCGAGATCCGGATCAGGTGCACGGGTCCCGGGGCCACGCCGGCCCCCAGCATCGTCGTCGCGTAGTCGTGCTCGCCGTTGTCCAGGAACCAGAGCTGGCCGCCTTCGATCACTGGATCCCATCCGTAGGACTGCCCGCGGCTTGCCAGATACGGGATCTCCAGATCACATTGCAGCCGGTCACCGTCCCAGCGATAGCGGTAAACGGTGCGCTCGCCGATCGCGTACAGGCTGTCGCCGTCGGCCGACAGGCGGGCCACGACGCTCTCCGGCAGGTGCAGGTCTGGGCAGCGGGGCGCGAGCGTCTCGGGGTCCAGCAGCGTCAGCCGTGCGGGATGGCGCCGCGCCCGGTCGATGTCCTTCATCGCCAGCGTGCCGTCGGCGAGCACGACAAAGGAGTTGTAAGGACGCGGCTGGGGCAGCCGGCGGCTGGCCAGCAGCTTGAGCTGCGCCGACAGGCGATGGCAGAAGCATCCGTAGACGACGTGCAGCGAACCGTTGGCATGCGCCGCGATCCCGCCCGGCCAGAACGGCCCGGCCGCCAGGTCCGGCGATCGGCCCACCGCGGCGAGGGTGATCGGATCGATCCGCTCCACCCAGCCAGTGCTCGGATCGCGCAGCGGCCGGCGCCCGAGCGTGTGCCGCAGCGCGAACACCTCGCCCGGCTCGCGTAACACGACCATCGTCGTGGCGAACGCGTCGCGCACCGCAGCCGTGACCAGCCGCTCGTCCGGGCGAATGCCGAGACCCTGGACTTCACTCGGCGCCTGCGAGCGCCGCGGGCCGCCGTCCTCGGCGGGCCATGGACTTGGCCACAGGCTCATCGCGCGCGACCATTATG
>CALAQT010000049.1 GCA_937888775.1 uncultured Actinomycetes bacterium
GACCGTCTCAGTGTCCAAGACGCTGAGCCTCACGTTCCAGGTCTGCTGAGACCACGCACCCGCCAGCAGACCGCTGCCGACTGGGACCGGTGAGCCGGTCGGCAGCCCGGCGGGTGCCTCCTCGAGCACCGCACAGAGATGGAAGCCGGTCTCCTGACGCGGTCGGGTGCGCGCACCCGCTCCCCGCCACAAACGCGCATCGGGTGCTTGCAGCCTCCGTGCTAGCGCCCTTATCCAAGCAGTAGTCCGCGCGGGGCGTCGATACCGGTCCACGGTGGCGACGATCCGCGCCGACCGCCGAATCGCGCGCTGCTCCTATCGCCCGTAACCAGGGGTGGTCATGATCGCGACAGTTTGTTGATGCTGCTGCTGGCCCCACAAGCACGAGTCCTGCTGCAATGATGATGAGTGTGATGATGCGTTTCGTGACGTGACTACTCCTGTGAATCGATTCCCGTTGCGCTCGCGAGCAGGATCACGATGACCTGACCCGCGCGTGACTGAAGCGTCCGAGGAGCCGAACGCACGGTCGCGCCGTCCGCGGTTGGGAGCTCTGGTTCGTTGACCAGGGCTCCTGTCGGCCGACGTTCCGTTCCACGCTAGCCTTGGGCGCCGTGCGCTACTCTGGCGCGCTACTCTGCGTGATGACGTCCGAGGACTCTCCGCTCGAAAACGCGTCGTCTGCAGGCACTTCGACAGCGGGAGCGACGGGACTCGAACCCGCGACCTCCGGCGTGACAGGCCGCGAACAGCCCATAACGCGCTGATACGTCCCTGTACGCGACGAGTCGAAAACGCTCGCGATTGCAGGAACAATCGCCCACCGCGCCCCGCGAACACTGACGATCGCTCAAACGCGACATCCGCCCGGATGGGCGTCAGATGGGCGTCAAAGACGGGCGCACGCACCCGGCCGTAGGAGGACGGACATGCCGAAGATCACGAGCCAAAGATAAAAGCCCAAGGACCGGTGGACCGCGGCCGAGCATCTGGCTTACCACCGTGACGCCACTCGGCCCGAGAGCGACGAATTCCTCGAGCTGAAGGCCAAGGTCCTCGCCGACGCCGGCCTCGAGGACGACGCGTCCACCAGCTCCAAGCCGCTCACCAAGCAGTCAGTACAGGAACCATCTCGAACGCCTACAGAAAGGGCGATGACACATGACCAACGCAGACCGAGCAACAGCCACGGTTCACCGGCGTCACGAACGGCGTAGGGCTGCTCATCCCCGATGCGGCCAATGGTGTGCCGCGGACCGTCGCCGCGCTGAATCAGGCCGCCCTGGCCGCATATGACGCATACGTGGCGGCGCAGGCAGCGATGTTCAGCGCCCGCGAGGAGCTGAAGCGCGCGCCGCACCTGACAAGGCCGCTGACACGGCAGCCGTTGCGGCAGGCGAGCCCTTGCCGGCCGAGCGCCTCGATGCAAAAGCGCGCGAGGCGTTCACGCTCGCCCACCGCCGGTTCGAGGCGAGCAGCCAGGCTTACCAGGACGCCCGTGTCGGGTGTAGAGGGTCATCCAAATGTCCGATTTGGGTCACGAGATGTCGTGGTCCGCCGCGAATCCGCCACGGAGGGCTCTGGGCGGACCCACATCCATTCACGCGAAAGAGGGAGCGAGGCGTAGGATGCGGTCGACCTGAAGCGCAAGCCGGTGAAGGCGGGGTTAGCCGTCGATGCAGTGGGCGATCTGGCGCTCATAGGAGGCGGTGTCGTAACTAGCCGGTCGAGCTGGCCACGAGGTCGGATGCGCCGGGCGAACTCGTTCGTCGGCGCTCATGCACTGCGCGACGCACGAACGAGAGCGTCGAGCGCGATCTGGACGCCGTCCGGCGTCTCCACCGTCCGCTCAACGCGCTCGGCACGCTCGATCAGCAGACCGCTTCCGTCGAGATCGGCGACAACCTCTTCAGCTGTGTAGAGGACCTCGGCGTGCTGCGGACCGCCGTAGCCGTTCTCGAGATTGCTGCTGTCATGCGCGACCACGAGGAAGGTCCCATCATCGGCCACGGCGTTCGCGGCGTCGCGAAGGACCGGCGTGCGCTCGCTTGCCGGAAGCTGGAGGTACAGCACCAGCACGAGATCGAACGATCGGGGCTCCGGACGGTACTCGAGGAGGTCGGCGGCGATCCACTCGCCTTCCACACCCCGCGCACTCGCGAGTCGCCGGGCCATACCAAGCCCGACCGCCGCGAAGTCGACGCCCGTCACCTGCCATCCGTGCTCCGCCAGCCACACGGCGTTGCGCCCCTCGCCGCAGGCGAGATCCAGCGCGCGGCCGGGCTGCAGGCCTTCCGCCTCGTGCACCAGAAAGCGATTGGGCTCCACCGTCCAGACAAACTCACGCTCAGCGTAGCGGCGGTCCCAGGTGCTCTTGTCCATCCGTGTGGAGCCTACGCGCACGTTGTCGGGCAGCGCATGCCCGTTCGCCACCCACGGGTCCGCCGTCTTCGGGCGCGACGCTCGCTACCGGGGCGATTGCGACCGTCCGGCACCGGCGCCGCCGAGCCGAATCCGGACGCCTGCTACGTCGCCGATGCAATCGCCAAGCTGGAAGCCGTCATCGGGACGGAAGCGATCGTGGGCTCGCCGACGACGGCCGTCACCCGAACGTGGTCACGCGGCTTGGCGTGCCGTGGTGCCGGGTCACGCCTTGACCGCCAACGCCAGCCCCGTGACCGGCGGTGTGGCAGGCCGTTGTCACGCATCCTCGGGAGCTTCTGTGCCCTCCGCTGCGATGGGTCCGGTCGACAGCGAGGCGCTGGCGGGTGGGTGGTCTCAGCAGACCTGGAACGTGAGGCTCAGCGTCTTGGACACTGAGACGGTCTGCCGGTGGCCGTGACGGTTCACGGTCGCGTGGTAGGGGACTTTGACGTTGAACGCATGCGAGCCGCTGCTCAGCCCGGCAAGCTTGAGCGACACGTTCGCGGGCAGCCTGCCGACCGTGTCGTTCGGGGTGTAGGTGATCGTTGTGATCACGACCTTCTTCCCGTGCCTGCGCGTGGTGCGATGGTGAACGTGCCGGACGCCCCGGTCGATCGAGAACGCGGCGCCGGTGGACCGTAGCTTGGCGGCCGTGGATCCGGGGATCGCAGATGACGTCAGCGTGGCGCTCAGCGATCCCGATCTGGCGACGCACGCGGACCCGAGCGAGGTCACGACTGTGATCAGCTGGTTGTCGATCTTGGCGGTGATCGTCCGTGTCTGGCTCCCGCCGCCACCGCCACCGCCACCACCGCCTCCGCCGCCACCGCTGGTCTGCGTCCGGAAGAAGTGCGCGACCGTCCCGTTGCCGGAACCGGTGACGTAGACCGAGCCGCCATCCGGGCTGACCGCGACGGCATCAGCGCCCTTCAGCGGCTCGCCGGGCGGATCCACGCACCCGGGAATCGCGTTGTCAGACAGACAGCCCTGGAAGGTCAACTGGCCCTGCGCAGCGACACTGAAGAACGAGATCGAGCTCGACGTAGAGGAGGCCACGTACAGCGATCGGCCGTCGGGGCTCACCGCGACACTGCGGGCGCCGGCGAGTGGGGCTCCGGTACCGGGAACATCGGCGCAGGTGCCTCCGGACCCGTCGTCGCTCACACACCCGTCCCAGGACAGCTGCCCCTGCGCAGGGTTCGCGAACAGGTGCGACACCGTCCCGTTGTTGAAGGAAACGGCGTAGACCGAGGCGCCATTCGGACTCACCGCAACATCCAATGGGTCCGATAACGGAGTCCCGCTCCCCGGAACGTCGGCGCAGGTGCCTCCAGACCCATCGTCGCTGATGCACCCGTCCCAGGACAGCTGCCCCTGGCTCGGGTCGGCGAACGCGTGGTCGATCGAGGCGCTCGCGGGCGCGTTCGGGCCGCCCGCGTTCGCGGCGTAGACCGAGGCGCCATTCGGACTCACCGCCACCCCGAACGGTTCTTCGAGCGGCAGCCCGCTCCCCGGAACATCCAAGCAGTTGCCGCCGGATCCGTCGTTGCTGACGCACCCGTCCCAGGACAGCTGCCCCTGACTCGGGTTGGCGAACAAGTGCGCAAGCGTGCCGAACTCGTTCGCGCTGTAGACCGAGGCGCCGTTGGGGCTCACCGCAACATCCACGGGATTTGTGAGCGAACCGTTCCCGGGAACGTCCAGGCAGGTGCCGCCGGATCCGTCGTTGCTCACGCAGCCGTCGTAGCTCAGCTGCCCTTGAGTCGGGTCGGCGAAGAAGTGCACGAGCGTGCCGCCAGTGTTCGCGGTGTACACCGAGGCGCTGTTCGGACTCACCGCCACGCTTGCGGCGCCCGCCAGCGGGGTTCCCGTTCCGGGGACGTCAGCGCACCGGCCTCCTGACCCGTCGTCGCTCACGCACCCGTCGTAGCCGAGACGACCCTGGGCGCCCACGAAGAAGTGCGCCACCGCGCTGTCAACGGAGTTACCCGTGACATACACCGATCCGCCGTTCGGGCTGACCGCCACCGAATCAGCGCCCGTCAACGGTCCGCCGGCCACGAACGTGCAACCCGCCCCCGCGCCGAAGCACCCGTCATAGCTCAACTCCCCCACCGCCTGAGCCGCCGCCGGGCGACCCAACGCCACCGCCACGAACACCAGCGCGGCCAGCATGCCCAGCGCCGGCTTGATGGTCCGGCGCCGCTCGTCCACGGCCGGGTCTAGGACTGTTCTCGACGCGGTCATCGGATCCTCCGGAAGTGGTCGCGGACTCCGCGGCCGAAGCCGCTCGGTCGCCCGGAGTAGTAACCGGCCGGGAAGCCATCGACGGTCCCCGGATCGTCCAGCAGGGCGTTCGCGCAGCCACCGTAGTCCTGGACGGTGTCCCAGGCCCAAGCCAGGTAAGACTGGCCGATCGAGTCCATGAAGCTCATCACCTTATCTGAATAGGTCGATACGCAGTGCGTGTCGCCGAAGCCGCCAACGATCACCGGATGGCGCCGCGCAAACGCACGCAGCGCCGCCGCGTGGGCGACGACGTAATCAGAGTAATCGAAAGAGGAAACGTCCGCGATCAGCTCATGCCGCGGATCGTGGGGCGCGTAGCGCACCCACTGGCTGAGATCACCGGCGAAGTCCGGCCCGGAGATGATGATCGGCTGCCGCGCCCCGGTCGCGCGAATCGCGTCGACCATGTCCTGGTTGCCGGCGGTCCGGTAGGACCCGAATCGCTGCTGGCCCTCGGGCACGTCGTCGGCGGTGCAGCCGTCGCGCAGGCACTGCCAGCTGACATCGTGCGGCTCGTCGTAGGTGTGGAACAGCACGCGCCGGTAACCGCGGAACGTGGACGCCACCGAGCTCCAGAAGGCGACCGAGTGGTCGGCGTCGGCCATCGGGATCTCGTCCGAGCTGATCTGATCGGAGCCGTAAGCGTGGTCTCCGGGAGCCGCCGCCGACAGCCGCAGCACGACGTAGATGCCTGCGCTGTTCAAACGTTTGACATAGTCGACGATCGCCCGCCGATACGCGGCCCCGGTGAAGTCCGGGCTCAGGCGCGCGTACCCCCCCAGCCAGCAGGCCTCGTTGAGCGGCAACGCCACCGCGTTGACGTGCCAGGACAGCAGCGCGCGGACCGACCCCGCATCCGCAGGCCCCTCGAAGACCCCGTAGCCAAAACCGCCGCCGCTCACCAACCCAGAGCACGAGTACTCGGTGCCGGAGCGATCGACGCCGATCAGCCGCAGCGGCTTTCCGTCAACGCCGATCAGCCGGCTTCCTGAGACGCTGACCGTGGACGGTCTCCGGGCCGCGGCGGCGGGCGCGATCCCCGCCAGCGCCACCGCGACGAGCATCACCAGGCGTACAACCCAGACGTGCGCGGCGCCGCGACCCCGCCATCGCCCACCCTGGCACAACGAGGAAGGTCTCGTCATCGCGTGCGCAGCGTACTGTGGGCAGGCCTCAGGCGCTGCTCGGCTAGAGCGAGCGCCAGCCATCGTTCAGATGGGGGAGCAGGAGGGCGCTTTCACCGAAGCTGACTCAGATGGGGGAGCAGGAGGGCGCTTTCACCGACACCGACACCTCACCCAGAACGGGAAACGCTCCACCGTCGCGACCGTCGCGCTCGCCCGCGAACTCGCCGGGTTCCTGTGGGCCGAGATGACCGACCAACCCACCCGAGAGGAGGCTCATCGAGCGTTTACACGAGACCGGTGAGATCCGCCGCTCGCGCGTCGAATGTTCCCGGCCTGGACCGTGTCGCTAAGCACCCGCCGATCAAGTCGGGGTTCGTCCCTGGCTCGACCACGTCAACCATTGTCGCTGCCCCGCTAGTTCTACTTCCCGCCGATACGAGAAGTCTGAGCCGTCCAGTGCAGCCGCGCGAGAGATCTGCTCAGTGCGCAACCCGCCTCGTTCGACCTACGTGACGGGGCGGCCCAACGGCGCTGATCGCTCTGCTTCGCGTGTCCCCGACACACCCACGATCGCCGACGTCGACTCGCTCCCGCAGCGGCGGCATCGGCTACGGCGAGGTCAAGGCGCAGCTCGCCGAGGTCATAGACACGCACGTCGCGTCGATGCGCGACAGCTACCAGCGGCTGCTCACGAACCCGGGCGTGCTCGACGCCCGGCTTGCCGACGGCGAACATCACGCCCGCCGTCGCCGACCGCGTGCTCGCCCGAGCGAAGACCGCCATGGCCTAGCGCTACGCGCCGCGTAGCAGATAGCCGCTGACGCCGCGCGCTCCGCACTTCCGATCACTGCCCCCGGCCACTGCTTTCCATGCGAAGGGGCAGCGTTCTGGATGCCAGAACCAGCGCGGCGCGTGACCGCTGTCGGCCCAAAGGAGCAGTCCGACTCCGCGGCGCAGGGGACGCACCTTCGGCCCGCTGTGCGCGCGCCGTCCTCACCGCTCGCACTATCGCATTTGTGTTCTCGCCCGTGCGGAGCGGGCGAGTGCTTCGGCGACGAAGCACAAGTCCGCGACCGGGCGGTGCTAGCCGCTCGCTCGATGGCCAGCAAGCGGCCGCAGGCGTGAAAGCAGAAGCCTCGATGGTGGACTTGCCCCGTTTTCGATGACACTTGAATGCTTCCGGTCGTAAGCCGGGGAAGGTGAGGTTCTGGTGCCTAGAACGAGGCCGCCGTATCCGGAGGAGTTCCGGCGCGAGGCGATCCGCTTGGCGCTGCTAGGCGATCGGCCGCAGCGCAGGTTGGCGAAGTCGCTGGGTATCTCCGACGTCACGCTGCGCAACTGGGTCAAGGAGGAGAAGGCCTCGCGCGGTGAGCGCCCGGACGGCCTCTCGAGCGACGAGCGCGAGGAGCTGCAGCGGCTCAGGGATGAGAACGCGACGTTGCGGATGGAGCGGGAGATCTTGCGAAAAGCGGCGGTCTTCTTCGCGAAGGAGGACGACGGGCGGTAGGCGAGGCGTACTCGTTGATCGCTGCGGAGAAGACGAACTATCCCGTCGCCGTCATGTGCCGGGTACTCGGGGTGAACCGCACCGCGTTCCACAACTGGGAGCGCCGCGCGCCGTCCGATCGGGCGCTCACGGATGCGTGGTTGACCGACAAGATCAAGCAGATCCACGACGCCAGCCGCGGCGTCTATGGGGCGCCGAGGGTCCACGCCGAGCTCCGAATGGAGCACGGGATCCGGGTGGCGCGCAAGCGGATCGCGCGGTTGATGAGAGCCGCCGGTATCTCGGGCGTCAGGCCGCGGAAGCGCTGGAAGACGACGATCCGGATCCCCGGGATCACGCCCGCCACCGACCTCGTCGAGCGGCACTTCACGCCGGTCGCGCCGAACGTGTTGTGGGTCGCGGACATCACCTACCTGCGGACCGGCGAGGGCTGGCTCTATTTGGCCGCGGTCCAGGACGCGTACTCCCGGCAGATCGTGGGCTGGTCGATGGCCACCCACATGCGCGCGAGCCTGGTCGTCGACGCGCTCAAGATGGCGCTCGCGCGCCGACGCCCGAACCCCGGGCTGATCCACCACTCCGACCAAGGCTCGCAGTACGTCAGCCTGGCGTTTGGGCGCGCCGCCGGCGAGGCGGGGATCGCGGTCTCGATCGGCTCCCGCGGCGACGCCTACGACAACGCCGTCGCCGAGACGTTCTTCGCGACGCTCAAGAAAGAGCTCGTCAACCGCCGCAGCTGGCCATCAAGGCTCGAGCTGCAGTCCGCCGTGTTCCAATACATCGAGGCGTTCTACAACCGCCAACGCCGCCACTCCACGCTCGGGATGCTGTCTCCAATCGCCTACGAACAACTACGACTCTCGCCGCTCGGCGGTTGATAACAATCGCTCGAACAACAACAATCAACAGACAAACCCGGTGTCACGCAAACCGGGGCAAGTCCATGGCTTCGGGAATCTGTGATGCTCCTGGGCAGCAGCGGCAGCCAGATCGGCCCCGGCGAGAGTTCCGCTTTCATCGCCGGACGCGCATCCTGGCGCGATCGACAAGTCCCCTCGTATGCGCGGATACGAGGGCGCTCGCGTTCCGCCTCGCGCCGAGCGCCAGCACGCGACGCGAGTTTGGCGAGGAGCGCGACTGTGGGCCTGGGTTGATCGAGACCTGCCTTTGTGCTTGCGCGGGTGCGCATGGCTGGGGCCACTCGTGTGGCCCGAGCCATGTTTGAAAGGGCCCCCCCGAGCTCGTGGCGCTGTTCCGGTGGTTAGCCCACCTTGATAAAGTGTGTCCCGGGAGGATGAGCTTGCGACCTCCCGTACATGCGTCCTTGCTGACGGTGAACGTCAGCTTGTTGCCGATGAGCTTGACCATGTAGATCCCAACCTCGGGGCAGCTCTTGCCTCTGCCGCCGGGTGCGGTAAAGGTGGTGCCCTTGAGCGACGCATGGTTGGGGGTCAATTGCCCGTTGCGCATGACCGTCACAGAGCCGTTCGCGTTGAAGTCCAGCGTCCACGTCGCCTTGACCATCGCTGGCTTGGTGATCGTGGTCACATACTTGCCTGTGACTGCCGGGGGCGCTACGGCGGCGCTGGTCGGCGTGGACGCACCGCTCGATGTGGACGAGCTGCTCGACCCGCACGCTCCCAAGGCGGTGGTGAGCAGCGTGGCTGCAAGCAGCGCGCCGAACACTCGCGCGTATCGTGGCGGTGCGGGACGCTTGATAGCGGCAGCGCGAAGCACGGCCGCGGGAGTTATGAGTCGCTTCATGATTCTCCTTTCGGGAGGGCTGATCGTGGGTGGGACCGTATGTCGCTGGATGCCGCCTGTCGTCGGCTCGGCGGACGGTTGTGGCTGCGCTGAGAGAACGATCTGCGAGCGCGGTGTTGTACGCCTCACGGAGTACGAGGGATCGTCTGAGCGGGGGACGCTGTCGCCTCGGTGGGGCGCTAGCTTTTGCACATGTCGCATGGGTTCTCAGCCCACGTACGCTCGCTGAACCGCGTGCGTGTCGATCAGCTCGTTGCGGTCGCCGTGCTCGTGGAGATGGAGCTGCAGACGTGGCTGGGCGGATCGATCCACGACCCTGCGTATGCGGGGCTGGCGGGTTTCGTGCTTGCCGGGGCGGTCGCCGTTCGCCGCCGCCACCCGCTCGGCGCGGTGTTCGTCGTGCCTGGGTTCATGTCGCTGCGCATGCTGCTCGGTCTGGGGAACATCCTGCACAACAGCGCCGGGATGATCGTGTGCGTGCCGTTGCTGTTCTACGGGCTCGGCGCGTTCGCGTCCGAGCGCCGGTCGGTGCGGATGCTCGCGTTTGCGTTCGTGATCGCGGTGTTGAATGCGCTGACGAAGCCCCACGGGGGTCTCTCGGCAGTGGCCCCAGTGGCGTTGTTCGCGATCCTCTCGCCATATGTCCTGGGCCGGATGGTGCGGGCCCAAGGCGCACGCGCGCGCGAGGCTCGAGATGTGGCGGAGCGGCTCGACCGTGGGCGGGACGCGAGCGCTCGGGCGGCGGCGTACGGCGAGCGGGCGCGTATCGCGCGCGAACTGCACGACGTGATCGCGCACAGCGTGTCGGTGATGGTGATCCAGGCCGGCGGCGCGCGGCTGGTGATGGGTGGGCAGCCCGAGCGAGCCGAAGAGTCGCTGCGGAGCGTCGAGTGCGCCGGCCGCGAAGCGCTCGCCGAGATGCGCCGGCTGCTCGGAATCCTGGGCGAGGGTGACCCTCGCGCGCTGGCCCCCCAGCCGGGGCTCGGCGACATCGAACCCCTGCTGGCGGGTGCGCGAGCGTCGGGGATCGACGCCGATCTGCTGATCGACGGCGAGCCGGCCCCGGTATCGCCGGCACTCGACCTGTGTGCGTACCGGATCGTTCAGGAGGCGCTGACCAATGCGATCAAGCACGCGTCGCCGGCGCGGGCGTCGGTCAATGTGCGCTGGCGGGACGGCGAGCTCGAGCTCGAGGTCTCAGACGACGGCAGCCGGCGCCGCACCGTCACCGGCGCGGGGAGCGGGCATGGGATTCTGGCATGCGCGAGCGCGTGGCGCTGCACAGCGGAATCGTGCATGCCGGTGCCCGCCCGGACGGTGGGTTCACCGTGCGCGCGCTCCTTCCGCTGACCCAGGAGCAGCGGTGCTGAGCGACGTCCGCGACCGCCTCGGCGCTGCGGACCGCCGCATCATCGACGCGAGCCTGGCGCTCGCCGCAGTGGTCGCGCTCGAGCTCACGTGCTGGCTCACCTCCGGCATCTCCACGTCGGATCGCGTCGTCACCACCGTCGCAGCGGTCCTGTTTGCAGCGCCGCTCGCCGTACGTCGCGTCTGGCCGGCATTTGCACTCGTGTTCTCGCTGGCGGTGGTCCCGGTCTCGATGCCGTTGGGCAGCCAGCTGCTCTCCAACGACAATGCGTACGTGATCCCGGTGCTGCTGCTCGGCTATTCCGCCGGCGCGTGGCTCGACACGCGGCGGAGCGTGGTTGCGCTGGGGCTCGGGCTGGCGCTGCTGTGGGCGTGGGCGCTCCTACCGGGCCCGGACGGCTCGACAAACGGGCTGGGGCAGACCGCCTCGGCACTGTTCTACGCCACCGCGCTGCTGGTCCCGACCTGGCTGGTCGGGCGCTTCATCCGCCGACACCGCGCCCGCGCCAGCGCATTTTTCGAGCTCGCAGGACAGACCGCCGCCGCGCAGCACGCCCACGACGCGGCGGCGATCGCCGATGAGCGCGCGCGTATCGGCTCAGAGCTCCAGGACATCATCGCCCACAGCATCAGCGCGATGGTGATCCAAGCTGGGAGCGCGAGACTGCTGTTGCGCAGCGATCCCGCCCGGGCTCGCGACTCGATCCTCAACGTCGAGGAGACCGGGCGCCAAGCCCTTAGCGACGTGCGACGGCTGCTCGGGATGCTGCGCAAGAACGATGACCCGCGCGCGCTCCGCCCGCAACCGGGCCTCGGCGAAATCACCGGCTTGATCGACGTCGTGCGGAGCGCCGGGCTGGCGTGCGAGCGGCAGACCATCGGCGATCCGATCGACCTGACCCCGGGCATCGACCTCGTCGCCTATCGGGTGATCGAGGCGGGCCTGCAGGCCGCAGCTGACCACCACGTCCGCAACGGCCTGGTGACGATCCACTACAAGGCTCGCGAACTCGAGCTCGAAATCCGAGGCGACTGCGCGATTCCGGACCTCGACAAAGCCATTGCTCTACTCGCGCAGCGCGTGGCGATCTACAACGGCGAGCTGCGCACGGAACCGCCGGAGGAGGGCTTCGCGTTGCACGCCCGCATACCCCTCGAGGCGGCAGTCCCGGCATGAGCGTCGACGTCCTGATCGCAGACGACCAGGCGCTGGTGCGCACTGGCTTTCGGATGATCCTCGAGACCGACCCGGAGATCCGGGTCGTCGCCGAGGTTGGTGACGGCATGCAGGCCGTCGACAGCAGCAAGCGAACCCGGCCCGACATCGTCCTGATGGACATCCGCATGCCGGTGATGGACGGGCTCGAGGCGACCCGGCAGCTCCTCGCGAGCGAGGCGCCCCCGCGCGTGCTGATGCTCACCACCTTCGACCTCGACGAGTACGTCTTTGATGCGCTCGTCGCCGGCGCCAGCGGCTTCCTCCTCAAAGACGTCGCGCCGGAACACCTCCTGGCCGCGATCCACACCATCGCGCGAGGCGATTCGCTACTCGCCCCCTCGATCACCCGACGACTGATCGAGGCCTACGTCCGCGACCACCCGCCGGCTGCCACACCCCCTCCCGGCCTGGACGAGCTGACCGCACGTGAGCGGGAAATCCTCGTGCAAATCGCCCGCGGCCTCTCCAACGCCGAGATCGCCGAACAGCTCGTCGTCTCACCCCTAACGATCAAGACACACGTCGCCCGCGTGCTCGACAAGCTCAACCTACGCGACCGCATCCAGGCCGTGGTCCTCGCCTACGAAACCGGCATCGTCCGCCCCGGCATCGAGCAACCACCCCTCGGGTGAAACGCTGGACGCCATCGCACCCACTCCGATCCGCTTGGCGCCTTCACACGCACCCGGTGTTCTGGTACGCGGCGAGTATTGCCGCCACCGAGGCCAGGCGCGCCCCAGCACAAGAGATCACCGTCGAGTTCGCCACAAGCGGATGGCAATGCCCCGAGCGATCAGGCGACTGCCGCAGTCCTGCTTCGTCGTGGCGACGAGCTCGGCGTCCGCGCCGGGCTTAGACCCGGATCGCGCGGAATGCGAGCACGCGTCGGCCCGACTGCTAGCAGGGCCGCTGTTAACGATCGGGTCGAAGCGGCACTCTGCGGCGCTCAACCGTGGCTTCCGCTCCGTCGCCTCACCAGCCACTGGCGATCGGCTTCTGCTTTGCGAGTTGGGTGGTCCAAAGCAGAAGCCTGAGCACCGGCCGCCGGGTGAACACCTGCCATTCTTTGGGCCTCGAGTGTGAGGCGATCAACGGAGGCTAGTCGTCGTTCATGCGTTCTGC
>CALAQT010000050.1 GCA_937888775.1 uncultured Actinomycetes bacterium
AGCGGCTGAAGGGACTCGAACCCTCGACCTTCTGCATGGCAAGCAGACGCTCTAGCCAACTGAGCTACAGCCGCGCGGCGACCGAGTATAACCTCGACGACTGCCCGAAGGTCGCCGTGGCGAGCGGCCGGTGCGGGCTGCCGGGTGGGTCAGGACGACCGACAGCGGCGCCGCCACGGGCTAGAGTCGGCGGCTGGGGCGTCCGGGCACGGCAGAATCGCCCGAACGCTGCAGCTGCCGGCGACCGCGGCTGGTGGCACTGGTCGTCAGGCGAGCTTGTGGTACGCGGCGGGATCCCACGCGAGCAGAGCGAGGATTTGCACCATGGCGCTCTGGTCAAGCAGCGTGGCCCCGCGGCGGGAGAAGCGAAAGCAGTCCGAGCCGGTCCGCTGCTCATGCCATGCCCGGTCGGCATAAGCGCGCATCGCTTCGACGATCTGGGTGCGCAGCCAGTCGTCGGCGGTCGCTGCGTGGAGCTGCAGCAGGTTGCGAAAGAAGATTGCGTTGAAGGCGGGCGGCTGACTCTCGTAGCCAACGGCGGCGTAGTGCCCCAGAGCCTTGCGGGCGATCGCCTCTGCTCGCGCGAGGTACGCGGCCCGCGCCTGCCCTCCGCGGCGCGCCAGCAGCACGTTGACGCCGACCATGCTGCCCTGGTTGTAGCTCCAGAATGTGTCGTCGAGCATGCCGTTGCCGCGCAGCTTGTCCCAGAAGAGCCCCGTGGCCGGGCAGTCGCCATCGCGACTGGCGTCAAGCGCGGCGTTGACCCACTCATACATGGCTTCGGGCCCGATCGAGTCCGCGGCGCCGGCCTGGACCCCCGTCAGCTCCGCGAGGTGCAACCCGAGCGCCGCGTTGGGCGCGTTTGAAACCGTGTTTCGGTCGTGATTGCGAGATCCGGCTCCCACGCCCTGCTCGACCCAGAAGACGCCGCCCGGGTTGGGCACGTTATGCCGCCGGTCCCAGCCGGCCTGGGCAAAGCCAAACAGTTCCGCGGCTCGATCAAGGTGCCCGCCGCCGGGACGCATTCGCTCGAGCTGAACGAGCGCGAGTCCGACCCACGCATTGTCGTCGTAATAGCGATCACCCCCGGGGCGCGTGCCCAGCACGTCGGATGAGTAGGCCGACGCACCGCGACTCACGTCCCAATAAGACTCCAGTGTCTTGAGGTGCTCGGCGATCCCGGCATCGGCGTCGAAAAGCGCCGGCAGGCCATCGTGCAGGCCGGAGAGGTCGAGCGTCGCGACCAGCGCCCGGGCGAACGGCCACACGTGTGCGGCGGCCCCGGGCCGATGCAGCAGGCCGTCGCGGCGGTATGTCCCGTCGGCGGCGCGGAAGCGGGTCTGCATCGCCACGTAGGCACGGACCGCCCACGACGCGTAGACGTCAGGCGCACCCGCGGCTCGATCGTGGTCGGCAGGGCCGTTTGCGTCCGGCGGGCTCAGCGGAGCGCTCTGGCGTCCGGCGAGGAGACGGAGTCGATCACCGGCCGCTTTCCTGTCGGCTAAAGAGTGGTGAGCGCCAGGCCCGTCAGCAGGATCGCGGCCAGCCATAAACGGCGGTCGGTGCTCAGTGCCGCCAAGGGCAGGAGCCAAGCGATGTACCAGGGGAGCAACAGACCGGCCGTTACCAGCAAAGCGACCGTCGCCCAACCGGCTCCGGTGATCCAGTCGAGCTTGCCGAGCCAGACACGACGCACCAACCACACCACGGTGAACACGAGGGCGCCGTCCATGATCAGGCCGGCCGCAGTGCCGGCCTGCCCGAGCCCGAGCATCGTCAAGATGAATCCGCTGACGCTGTGCAGACCCCCTCCGCCCTGGATCTTCTGCAGCGTGCCGAAGAGATGCAGAGGGCCGGTGCCGAACAGCACGAAAGCGAGGACGCCGAACAGCACCGACGCGAGCGCAGCACCGATGAGGAGCCCGGACCGCCCGCGTAAGTCACGTCGACGACCGGCGATGGCGAACGGCAGCAGCAGGCCTGCCGTGAGCTTGACCGCCGTGGCGGCGACGAGCAACGCCCCGCTGGTGCGCTCCCGTTGCTGGAGCAGCACGTAAATGCCCGTTACCATGAGCGCCAGCATCAACAGATCGTTGTGTGCGCCCCCGACCCCATACACGACGAGCACCGGGTTGAGGCCGACAAGCGCTACCGCTTTGACCGGATCCAGACCGCGCAGACGCGCGGCGTTCCAGACCCCGGCGACGATCACGAGGCTTGAGATCGCGGCGATCGCCTTGTAGGCGATCACGTTGCCCGCGATGCCGAGGTGCGCCAACGGATAGCTGAGCGCGGTGAACAGGGGGCCGTAGGCGGTGGGGGTGTGGACCCACTGCGCGTCGATGAACGGATACAGAGGATCCAGGCCAATCGCGCTCGGCCCGAGCACATAGGGGTTGGCGCCGTAGCTCGCGCCCATCCGGCCGTAGGCGACGTAGCTGAACAGGTCGGTCGAGATCAGTGGCGGTGCCAGCAGCACCAGCGCGTTCAGCGCCGCGATGGTCATCAGCACCGCCCGGCCCGAGAGCCGCTCGACGGCCCGAAGGGCCAGCGCGTACGAGACGAACATCAGCGTGAACAACGCAATCAGCTCGCCGAGCCCGAGGTTGAGCCCGATGCCGCCGAACGCACCCGCCAGCCATCCGGGCACGGGTTTCACGGCCGTGGACAGTCTCACGGACGCGGGCAACAGCAGGTCGGAGTGCGCCGCCGACAGCGAGATCAGCAGGCCGGTCACCAGCAGGCCGACCAGCCCGAGATAGCCCGGTCGTGCCGACGCCGTGCCGCGCACGCGCGGCTTTGGCGAGGTTAGCTCGAACGCACCGCCATGAGAGGTGGCACCGAGCGGCCTGGTCGCGGTCATCTAGGAGGCGAGGACGGCGGCGCGCAGGGCGCAGGCAACTCGGACAACATCGGCTAGTGCACGGCTCACATCTTGATCGGGGATGGGCGAATGGTGGCGCATGCGTCGGCTGGATCGACGAGGCGACGATCGGAGCGGGACCACGCCTCAAGGTTGAGGCTAGCCGACCACGGGACTTTTTAGGGCGCTTGTGCTGTTTCCGGGGGTGAGGTGAGGGCCTAAGCGCGGGTAGCGCGGCCGGTCGTCGTCTGTCAAGCAGCGCCTCGAAGGTTTGTCGTGGCACGCGAGGCGTTGTGGTGCTTGCAGGGGGTTCGCGCGGCTTGACAGCGCCGTCCGGGCGCGCTTTGGGGCGATGATGTCGGGGCGCAGGGCGCCCCGACGAGGGTCAAGGGAGCTGCGCACGCCGCCGTGCTCTTACGGTTCTGGCTTCTGAGGGCAGGAACCGATGTGAAAGAGACGGTGGCGGCGTG
>CALAQT010000051.1 GCA_937888775.1 uncultured Actinomycetes bacterium
CGCGCGGGATCGGCTGCTTGGTCAGCAGCGCCGCCACGTTGAACAGCTCGGGCAGGGTGTCGGTCCGGATCACCCCGGCCTGATGGAACAGGGCGTCGACCGTCACATCGGACGCCGACAGCAGCGCACCGGTGTGCGATGAGGTCGCCCGCGCTCCGGCGGCCGAGCGGCCGCTCTTGACCGCGACGATCGGCAAGGTGCGGGACACGCGGCGCGCAATCCGCGCAAACTTGCGCGGATTACCAAACGATTCCAGGTACAGCAGGGCGACGTCGGTATGCGGATCCTGCTCCCAGTACTGGAGCAGGTCGTTGCCCGACAGATCGGACTTGTTGCCGACCGAGACGAACGAGGACAGGCCGACGCCCAGCCGTCTGGCGGCCTCGATGATCGCGATTCCCAGCCCGCCGCTCTGCGACATGAAGCCGACCCTTCCAGGGATCGCCTTCGGAGGGGCGAAGGTCGCGTTGAGTCGCACGTCGGGGGCGGTGTTGAGCACGCCGAGGCAGTTGGGCCCGACCATCCGCATCCCGGCATCACGGCAGACCTCTACCAGCTCTCGCTGGCGCTCGGCTCCCTCCCCACCGATCTCGCTGAAGCCGGCCGAGATGACCAGTAGCGCACGCACACCGATCGAGGCGCAGTCCCGGGCGGCCTGCACCGCCTGCTCGGCGGGCACAACTACGACGGCGAGGTCAACCGCCCCAGGGATCTGGGTGACCGAGCGGTAGGCCGGTAGGGACTGGACCACGTCGGCACGGTCGTTGACCGCGTAGACGGGTCCGTTGAACTCGCCGGCGATCAGGTTGTGCAAGACCGCGCCGCCAATCGTAGCCCGGCGCCGCGAGGCGCCGATCACCGCCACCGACCGCGGCGAGAGGAAAGCCTGCACGGCGGCGACCGCGGCCGTGCTCTCGCGCTCCTCAAAGCGGGCCAGCGCATGCGGCGAGAGCGAGGTCGGCAGCTCGATCTCGATCGAATCACGCGTCGAGTGCAGGTCGATGGGAAAACCGCTCTCACGGAAGACCTCGATCATCCGGTGGTTGGCCGGCAGGACCTCCGCGCTGAAGGTGCTGATCCCGTGCTGTTCGGCGATCTCGGCCAGGTGGGCAAGCAGGATCGTCGAGATCCCGCGTCCCTGCCACGAGTCGTCGACCAAAAAGGCAACCTCGGCGCGCTCGGCATCGATCCGCACATAGGCCGCGTGGGCGATCACTCTCAGCGGCGCGCCGGTCTCGGCGATCAGCGCAAAACGATCGGCATAGTCGACGTCGAGCGACCACTTGGTCGCCCATTCAAGGTTGGCGGCGCCGAAGAAGCGAAATCCGATCGATTCCTGGGAGAGCCCCCCGAGAAAGGCCCTGATCGCGCTTTCGTCGTCGGCCCGGACGGGACGCACGCGCAGCGTCGAACCGTCACGCAGGACGATGTCCGCTTCCCGTTCACCGGGATAACCGAAGCTCGGGGCGGCCGCAGCGCTCATCGACCACAGTATCGGGCTCGCCCGGAGGCTCGGTATCCGTAGTTCGTACGACTCGGCCGGCGTAAGTCCCGCACAAGGCCCGCACGGCGCGCGACCTGCGTTCTAAGTACCGACCGCCCCTCGTGCCAAGCGCGGATTTCAGACGCGGCCCAGAGCCCTAGGCTCACGGGCATGACCGTCCGCGCCACCCCCCCAGCCGACACAGCGTCGCTGGAGATCAGGCCGATCCGACCCGGGGACAAGGAGCCGCTCAACCGGGGCTTTGAGCAGCTCAGCGAGCGCTCACGCTACCGCCGCTTTCTGGCGCCGCACGGCCGCCTGTCATCAGCCGAGCTGCGCTACCTGACCGAGGTCGATCACCACGATCATGAGGCGCTGGTGGCCGTGGAGCCCGGCACGGGACGCGGCGTCGGCGTCGCGCGCTACATACGCTCCACCGAGGATCCCACGGCCGCCGAACTGGCGGTCGCGGTCATCGACGACTGGCAGGAGCAGGGTGTCGGAACCCGGCTGACCGCCGCGCTCGCCGACCGCGCGCGCCATGAGGGGATCAAGCGCTTCACCGCGCTGGTGCTGGCCGAGAACGAGCTGATGCTCAACCTGCTGGATGACTTGGGTCGCGTGCGCGTCGTGCACACAGAGAAGGGCACCGTTGAGCTGACGATCGATCTTCCTGAGCGCGGACTCGGACGCCTACCACAGCTGCTGCGGGCGATCGCGCGCGGAGACCTCCACGCGCTGGCCCGCGGTGGTCGGACAAGCGACTGATCCGGCCGCCGGCATCCGTGAGCGCGGACCAGCAATCCGCACAGCAGGAGCTGGGGCAGGATCGCCGCCGTGCGCGCAGGTCACGCGCGACGATCGCCGCGGTCACTGCCGGACGGGGTGAGGTAAGGCGCCAGGTAGTGGGCATCGATCTTGTTCACGGGCGCCCAGGTCGGCGCTTCGGTGATCTGCGAGTTGAAGCCATGGCCCCCGGTGACCCGGGCGCTCAGATAGCGGGGCTTGTTGCCGGTCATCAGCACCCCGCGGATCACCGGGTGAAATGGCGTCGGCGTCACCGGGGCGCCCGCCAGCGCCGCGATGGCGCGGGCGGCGGTATCGGCCTGCTGAGCCGCGGCGCCGCCGAACTTGATCACGAAATCGGTCGCGTCACCGGCGGCGTAGATGCGCTCCACCCCACGGACCTGGCAGTGCGGGTCGATCGGGATGAACCCGTTCAGGCCACCGGGGATCCCGCGCACCTGTGGTCCCACCAGCTCCGGCGCGGCCACGATCCGATCAACCTGGAGCTCGCGCGGCCGATGATCGGCGGACCGGCGCTCCCGCGCCGACCCGGCCCGCGTGATCACAATCTGTCCGCTGCGGGGCACATCGCAGTCGGTGGCGGGAATCAACTCGACGCCGGCCTGGTCCAGCAGCGCCGAGACGCCCTGGCTGGCCCCGGCTCCAAAGATCTCCAGCGGAGTCTGCTCGGGCGTGAGCAGCGTAATGGCGAGCTCGACGTTCATCTCCGCCGCGCGCGCCGCGGTCATCAGGGCGAGCTCGTAGATCGGCAGCGGCCATGCGCGGCGGCCTGGCACGATGAACGCCAGGCTCTTCACATAGCCCTCCTCCACGTCCTGGACCAGCCCGTGAAGCTGCTCATCCAGAGCCCGGTCGTCGATCGTGATCGCATGCTGAAACCGTGGTCGGACGTTCGCCCCCAGGCACAGGATCAGCGCGTCGTAATACAGCGGGCGGCCTGACTGCATGTGCGCGGTCCGGGAGTTCCGGTCCACCCAGGCGAAGCTGTCCTTGACCAGGTCTATCCCGTGCTCCTCGGCGATTCGGTCAAGCCGGATCCGGGCTGCCTTGGCGTGCCCGAACGGCTCGCCGACGGTCATCGGCCGGTAGACGAGCTCATCGTTGGGGGCCACCAGCGTGATGTCCACCCGGTCACCGGCGAGATCGCGCAGCGCCAGCGCGGCCTCGGCGCCGGCGACACCGCCGCCGGCGATCACCACAGCGAACGCGGCCGATGAAGGCGTGTCGTCGCTGGTCACGGCCAAGCGTCCGCCAAAAGCCGCGATAGTGATGCTCGATTAACCATGACACCAACGCTAGGGTCGCCTTTCTGCCGCGCCATCCGCAGCGTTCCGCTGCGGCGACGTGGCCTTCTACGGATGCGATCGGCTCGATCGCCGGATCCGCGACCGGTAGCGTTGAAGTTAGGCCCACGACTAAATTACTGACGGCTTGTCCTGCCACTGATTTCGTCGCGAGCCCTAATGCCACCGAGTCCACGTCCCCAGATCTCCGCTGCCGATCCGGATCAGGTCCGCGCCGCCGTTGCCCGGATCTCCGCGGACGCCGCCGGCGAGCCCGGCGTGGACGTGCTCGAGACGCACATCTCCTACGTCTTCCTGACCCCCTCACGGGCCTACAAGCTGAAGAAGCCGCTGATACTGCCGTTCCTGGATTACGGCACGCCGCAACGCCGGCGGGCCCTGTGCTCAGAGGAGATCCGTCTAAACCAGCGCCTGGCCGGCGACCTTTACATCGGCGTGCTGGCGCTGATCCAGCGGCCGGACGGGCTGGAGCTCGCCGACGAGGACCAACCTGACGCGATCGACTACGTGGTCGAGATGCGCCGCTATGACGAGCGTCAAACGCTGGCGGCGACGCTGGAGCGGGGCGAGCTCACCGACGGCGAGATCCGTGAGCTGGCCCGTGAGCTGGCCGGCTTTCACGCCCGCTGCCCCCCGGGCGACGACAGCCTCCGCCACGACGCCCAGGGCGTGGGGCGAGAGGTGCGACGCAACGTCGACGAGCTGCTGGGGATGGCCGGCTCACGGGCTCAGCGCCAGCGGATCCGCGCCCTGGACCGGACGATGAGCGCGTTGGTCGGCGCGCGCGAGGCGATGTTCGACGCTCGCTGTGCCGATGGCCGGACCAGGGAATGCCATGGCGACCTCCGTGCCGAGCACGTGGTGCTGGGGTCGCCGGTCAGGGTCGTCGACTGCGTCGAGTTCGATCTGGGCCTGCGCACGCTCGACGTCGCCGACGACCTGGCGTTCCTGGTCATGGACCTGACCCGGCTGGGCGGCGAGCGCTACGCCCGCGAGCTCATCACCGCCTACCGGCAAGCCGGCGGTGACTGCGGCGACGACAAGCTGCTGGCGTTCTTTGCCGTGCACCGCGCGCTGGTGCGAGCCAAGGTGATGCTGGTGCGGGCCGGACAACAGCCTCCGGAGAGTCCGGCGCGCGAGCAGGCGAGGACTGAGGCGCAGAACCTGCTGGCGCTGGCCGAACGGTTCGCATGGCGCACGCGGATGCCGCTGGCGATCGTCATCTGCGGTGTGCCGGCCAGTGGAAAATCGCATCTCGCCGACGCGCTTGCCGCCGTGTCGGAGCTGGGCTGGCTGCGCTCGGACCGTGTGCGTAAGGATCTGGCCGGCATCGGTCCCGGGCAGCGCGGGTCGCCCGAGCACTACGGCGAGAGGTTCAACCGGGCCACCTACGCCGAGCTCGGGCGCCTGGCCGCCAACCAGATCGCCAGCCGCAGCGCCACGATCGTCGATGCGACGTTTCGCCACCGCGCCGACCGCGATGCGTTCCGGGCATCGTTTGCCGGAGCGGCGCCACTGCTGTTCGTGCAATGCGTGTGCCCGGTCAGCGTCCTGGCGCACCGCGCCGCCGCGCGCCAGCGCGATCGCGCCGGCATCTCGGATGCATCGCCGGAGGTGGTGATGTCAGAGCGCGATCGGTTTGAGCCGCTGGACGAAGTGCCGGCCGCTGATCACCTTGTGCTGCGCAGCGACCTCGATCCAGACGCGATGCTGGCGCAGCTGAGCGCGACACTGGACCTGCGGGCCTAAACGTACCCGTCTACCTGGCTGAGGCGTCGCGCGCGCGGGGCACGACCAGCGTCGGGCAGGGGCGTCGTGCAGGAGCGCTTCGCCCGTGCCGCCGAGCAGCAGGCGGGCCACCGGACTGAGTTCGAGCTCCAGGATCGGGGGTGGTTGCGGTGCTCATATGCCTGAGACTAAGCTCGGTGTCACCACACCCGTAACCGTAGCCGTCCGCCGGCGGTGCGGTGAAACGTGCGGATGCCCTCGGATCGCAGAATCGCTGGACTCAGAGTGTGAATCGCCCCGAATCAGAACATCCCGTGCTGGTGTGCTTTGACGGCTCGCCCGACGCCGAGCACGCGATCGCCTACGCGGCGGGACTGCTCGGACCCTGCCCTGCGGTCGTGCTGACCGTGTGGGAGCCGCTGCCGGCCTGGGAGCCCTATGACCCGGGGGCCCTGATCAGCGCGGGCATCGCCACGGCCGGGGCCAGGACATTCGGGCTGGAGGAGATCGCGATTGATGTGGCGCGGGAGACGCTTGACCATGGGGTTGCGCTTGCGCAGGCGGCCGGCTTCGATGCCCGCGGACGCCTGGCCCACGGCAAGACCTGGCGGGCGATCTGCGAAACCGCCGACGAGCTTGGCGCGGATCCGATCGTCGTTGGAGCGCGCGGGCACTCCCGAATCGAGTCGGTCCTGCTCGGCAGCGTCTCGTTGGCGGTCGCCACGCACGCTGCGCGCCCGGTCCTGGTGGTTCGCCCCGACCGCGAGCATGAAGACGGTGGCAATGATCGGTGATCACCCGATGCTCTACATCCACCATCCAGCTTCACTGGAGCACGACCCCAGCGCGATCTCGCCCGAGCACCCCGACAATCCGCTGCGCGTCAGGCGAATTGAGGCGGCGATGGCTTCGGCGGGATGGCTCGGCTGCGAGCTCATGCAGGCGCCCGCGGCGTCGCCGGCCGAGCTCGGCCTCGTTCACACCCGCGGGCACGTCGACTCGATCCGGACGCTGTGCGAATCGGGAGGCGGGCAAATCGACAGCGACACCTACGTCGGTGAGGCGTCCTACCGTGCCGCGCTACACGCTGCCGGCGGCGCGTGCGCGATGGTTCGCGCGCTTGTCTCCGGCGAGGCCGAGAGCGCGTTCTGCGGGGTTCGCCCCGCGGGTCATCACGCCGGCCGGGAGCATGCGATGGGCTTTTGCCTGTTCAACAACGTGGCGATCGGCGCCGAACTGGCGATCCAGCAGCTGGGCCTGGCACGGGTGCTGATCCTCGACTGGGATGTTCACCACGGCAACGGCACCGCGGACATCTTTCGCTACCGCGACGACGTGCTGTTCGCCAGCATCCACCAGTCCGGGCTATACCCCGGCACCGGCGCGCTTTCGGACGTCGGCTCCGGCCGGGGATCCGGGTTCACAATCAATGTGCCGGTGCCGGCGGGAACCGACGAGGAGGTCTGGATCTCGGTGCTCGAGCACGTGATAGTCCCGGTCGGGCTCGAGTTCCGGCCCGAGCTGGTCCTGATCTCGGCCGGCTTTGACGCCCACCGCGCCGATCCGCTGGGCAGCTGCCGGCTGGAGGCGTCTTCGTTCGCTCAGCTCGCCGGTCACGTGCGTGAAATGGCCGACGAGGTGGGCGCGCCAGTCGGCGCCGTGCTCGAGGGGGGCTATGACCCCGACGCACTGGCGGAGTCGGTGCTGGCCACCGTATCGGCGCTGAGCGGCAAGGTTCCGGCCGACTCGATCGCCCCTGATCCGATCCACACCGCCCGGGTGGCTGCCCACGTCGGCCATTACTGGACGCTGTAGCCGCCCGCACGGCCGTTGGCGCTCTTTGGGGTGGTCACTCGCCCCTGGACGGCGCCACCCGCAGCGAGAATCCGCACAACGCCAGCGAGCCGACCGACACCAGGCTGGCCAGCACGGCGGTCACGATCATCCCGGCGCTGGGAACCGTCAGGGCGAAGAACTGTCGGGTCCCGGGCAACAGCAGCGCCACCACATATAGCCCGGCCAGCGCCAAGCACATCACGCCCACCAGCGTCGAGCGACGCAGTGAGCCCTCGGCCTCGAGCGCCATCACCAAGTACAGACCGCCGGCCACCAGGATCGTCACCGCCACCGTTCGTGCGTCAGCGATCGACAGATTCAGGTCGTGAACCGCGAACAGGTAGCCGGCCACCAGACCCGTTCCGAGCACGGCGCCGGCGGGAACCGCGAACCGAGCCACGTTGCGAGCGAATCGCTCCGGGCGCCATGGCCCGCTGCTCGGGGCCAGTGCCAGGAAGAACGTCGGGATCCCGATCGTCAGGCTGGCGGCAAGCGAGAAGTGGCGCGGCAGCAGCGGGTAGGCCTCCGAACTGGTCCCGATGGTCAGGATCAGGAAGGCCGCGAACGCCGACTTGGTCACGTAGAGCTTGGTCACCCGGGCCAGGTTGCGCAACGCCCGCCGCCCCTCGGCCACGAGCGGCGCCAAGCTGGCGAAGTCGCCGTTGATCAGCACCAGGTCTGAGACGCTGCGGGCCATCTGGGTGCCGCTGCCTTGCGCGATCGCCAGCCGCGCGCTCTTCAGCGCCGGCACGTCGTTGACGCCATCCCCCACCATCGCGACGTAGCGCTTCTGCTCGCGCAGCGCCTGCACGATGGCCTTTTTGCCCTCCGGCGAGATCCGCCCCACGACCGTAACCTCGCGCGCGAAGCGCAACCGCTCGCCTGGATCCGCGGGGATCTCGGCGCCGTCGGAGACCGAGCCGATCCGGATCCCGACGTCGTGGGCGATCGCCGCCACCGTCTGCGGCGCGTCGCCCGACAGGACCTTGATCTCGACCCCCTGCTGGTAGAGGAACGCGATCGCGTCACGCACGTTGGGCCGCAGCTGCTCGGCCAGCACGACCAGGCCCAGCGGCGTCAGATCGCCGGGAGGACGTTCACCCGGCTGCGCCGGCAGGGCACCGGCTGCCCGGGCGACGGCCAGCACTCGCCGCCCCTGGCGCTGGCGCTGATCGGCCGCGCCGGACAGTTGCCCGACCGGGAGCCGGCCGGGGGCCCCCAGATAGACGGCGCCACCCGGCAGCGCCACCGCACTCCATCGGCGACGACTGGAGAATGGGATCTCGCCGCTAAGTGGCTGGGGCTCGGCCGGAAAGGCGTCGGCGATCGCCTGCAGCGTGGCGTTTGGAGCCGAGGCGCTGGCCGAGGCCGTGCCGAGCACATCGCGCAGGCCTGCCTCGCTGGTTCCCGGCGCCGGCAGCAGCTCCACCACCCGCAACCGGGACTCGGTCAGGGTCCCGGTCTTGTCGATGCAGATCGTGTCGACCGACGCCAGTGACTCGATTGCGTTGAGCTGCTGGGCGAGCACTCCGCGCCGGGACATGCGCACCGCCGCCGCCGCGTAGGTCAGGCTGACGAGCACCATCAGCCCCTCAGGGATCAGGCTCACCACGCCGGCGGCCGAGGTCGACACCGCCGTGCGCAGCGCGACGTGCCGGTGGTAAAGGGAGAAGCCGAGCACCGCCCCGAGGCCGACCACCAGCGCCACCAGCGCGTACAGAAGGCGGTTGACCGCCCGCTCCAAGGGCGAGCGGGGGTGCCGGAACGAGCGCGCCTCGCCGGTCACCCTCGCCGCGAAGCTGTCCTCGCCGACCGCGGTCACCCCGTAGGAACCGGTTCCCTCGACCACGAACGCACCCGACCGGACCTCGTCGCCCGCGCTCCGGGCGGTGAGCTCGGACTCTCCGGTCAGAACCGACTCGTCCAGGCGCAGGTCACGGGCCTGCAGGACGACGCCGTCGGCGACCAGCTGATCGCCGGGCGCCAGCAACACGAGATCGTCGGTTACGACTTCTGAGACCGGCACCTGCCGCGTGGCCCCGTCGCGCCGGACGCTGGCGTGCGGAGCGACCAGCAGCGAGAGCCGGTCCAGCGCGCGCTTGGCCTTGACCTCCTGGGTGATGCCGACCACCGCGTTGGCCACGATGATGGCCAGAAACAGCGCATCGCGCCAGTCGCCGAACACCAGCGTCACAATGCCGAACGCGGCCAGAATCAGGTTGAAGACGGTCAGCACGTTCGCGCGCACGATGCTCGCGTAGGAGCGGCTGGAATCCGACGAGGACGACCGCCCGCGCTGCGCCAGGCGGCCGGCGGCCTCGGCCTCGCTCAGCCCTGATCGCCGGGACGGCCCAGAACCCGGTAGCGCAGCCTGCGTGGCGAGCTCAGCCTCGATACCCACGATCCACACAGCGTGGCAGGCTCGGATGGTGGGCGTCATGCACTGGAGTAGGACCTACGGATCGACCCTGCGGTGTCACCGCGATGAACCGCCGCGCACAAGCGAGCAGGCTTTGCTCCACCACAAGCATCAGCCAAGGGAGATTCCCGTGTTCAAGAACATCGTCTGGGCGACTGACGGCTCAGAGCATTCTGACCGGGCGCTGCACTACGCCAAAGAGCTGGCCATGAGGGACGGCGCGAACCTACACGTGCTGCACGTGATCGAGCGGATCGCCGGCAGCCGCGCCGCCGGCTTGACCTGGCGGGCCGACGAGGATGAGGTCGAGGCCAAGGTCAAGGCCCAGATGGTGCAGCTGTCACAAGCGGGCGCCAAGGCTTCGCTGCTGATCACCTCCGGGCACGAAAGCCAGCCCGCACAGGACATCGCCGACGCGGCGCTCCAGGTGGGCGCCGACCTGATCGTGATCGGAACCCGGGGCCATTCGGCGATCGGCGGACTGCTGCTGGGCAGCGTAACCCAGCGTCTGCTTCATCAGGCCCCGTGTGCCGTCCTGGTGATTCCACCAATCCAGAGCCCGGTCGTCGAGGCGGAGGCCGCGGTGGCTGAGACTACGGCGCCCACCAGCGCGCTCAACCCGACCGGCGCCACCGCGTGAAGCCAAGTGCTCGCGCAGATAGATGCTCGGGCAGAGCCCTCGGTGCTAAGCGCGTGATCGCAGATAGGGTGCCAGGTAGAGCGCGGCGATCTTCGGCGGAGGCGGACCCTGCACGAGCTCGACGAGGTCTGACTGCACGCCGTGACCGCCGGTGATGTAGGCGCGTACATGGCGCGGAGTCTCGCCGGTCAGCAGCACGCCCTCGATCACCGGATGAAACGGCTGGGGTTGCAGTTGCGCGCCGGCGAGTGCGGCGATCGATTGCGCGGCCGCGTCCGCCTGCTGAGCGGCGATGCCGCCATACTTGATCGCGAAGTCCGTCACGTCGCCAGCCGCATAAACGCGCTCGGTGTCGCGCACACGGCTGTGATCATCAACCGGGATGAAGCCGTCGGAGTCGGCGGGCAGTCCCTTGACGTGCGGCCCGTGTAACGCCGGCATCGCGATCACCCGGTCGACCTCCAGCCGCCGATCGCCCGGTGTTATCTCGATCTTCCCCGTACTGGGCACCTCGCTGTAGGCCGAGGTGATCACCTCTACACCGCGCTCGGCGAGGATCTCCGAGACCGCTTGGCTGGCGCCTTCGCCGAAGATCGCCAGCGGCGAGTCCTCAGGGGTGAGGATCGTCGTGGCCAGCTTCACGTTCATGTCCTCCGCGCGGCCGGCGGCCATCAGAGCAAGCTCGTAGATCGGCAGCGGCCAGGTCATGGCAGCAGGCACGATCAGTGCCAACCTTTTGACGTAACCCTCCTCGATGTCCTGGATCAGACCGTGCAGCAGCTCGTCCAGCCGCTCGTCGTCGATCGTCACGGCATGCTCATAGCGCACCGAGATCCGGGCGCCGACACCCAGCACAAGCGCGTCATAGGGCAGCTGCAGGCCTGCCGCCGTGTGCACCAATCGATGTTCGGGATCGACGCGCGCCAGCGCATCGCTTACGAGCTCGGCGCCCGTGTCGGCCGCGATCTCAGACAGAGCCAGCCGCTGCGCGCGGGCGTAGGCGAAGGGCTCGCGCACCGTCATCGGCCGATAGACGAACTCCGGCGAGGGCGCCAGCAGGGTCAGCGAGATCTGCTCGCCCGCGAGATCGCTCAGCGCCAGCGCCGCCTCCAGACAGGCCACCCCACCACCGACGAGCAGGACCCGTAGGCGTTTGGATGACGGAGTCACAGTCATTGGTCTCAGCTTACTCAGCGTCGCTGTCAGTAGTTTCAGCTGTCCGAGTTTCTGCGGTCCGTAGTTTTCGCTTTCAACACGGGCAAACCACCCCGATGTTGGCCCTGAGGGCGCCAACGATCCTAGGGGCATGCTCGAATCTTCTCCCTCGACCGTCTCCATTGAGCACGTCCGTGCCGGTGACTGTATACACCACGGAATCCTCAGCGCCCCGGGCGAGGCCCCCCTCGGCGAGATCGCCGGCCTCATGGCCCGGCACCGTGTCCACGCGATCGCCATCACGCGTGGAGGCAGCTTGCGCCCCGTCGGAGTCATCTCAGATCTCGACGTGGCCGCAGCGCTTGCCATCGGCGCCGACGTGACGGCGGCCCAGGCCGCGG
This sequence comes from uncultured Actinomycetes bacterium, assembly GCA_937888775.1. The sequence continues at coordinate 11,774 of CALAQT010000051.1, forward strand.
CCACCGAACACGTTTCGATCTCCGCCGAGCAGTCACTGCGCCATGCGGCGCAGTTAATGGCCGAGCACGGTGTCAGTCACCTGATCGTGCTCGACGCCGCCGGAGGCTATCCGGTCGGCGTCCTTTCCACTCTTGATATCGCGGTCGCCTCCGTGGGCCTGCCCACGGAGGACCAAGCGTCGTGACCACACTCGATCTGGCACGAAGCCAGTTCGGCGTCACCACGCTGTTTCACTTTGTCTTCGTCCCGATGTCGATCGGGCTGGCGTTCTTTGTCGCCGTCTGCCAGACGCTGCACTACCGCACCGGGCGCGATGTGTATCTGCGGATGACCCGGTTCTGGGGCAAGTTCCTGCTGATCTCAATGGCGATCGGCGTGGTGACCGGCATTGTGCAGGAGTTCCAGTTCGGGATGAACTGGGCACAGTATTCCCGCTACGTTGGTGACATCTTCGGGGCCCCCCTGGCGATGGAAGGACTGATCGCGTTCTTCCTGGAATCGACGTTCCTCGGCCTGTGGATCTTCGGCTGGGGGCGGCTGTCGCCCAAGCTGCACCTCACCTGCGCCTGGCTTGTCTCCTTCGGGACGATGCTGTCGGCCTATTTCATTCTCGCCGCCAACTCGTGGATGCAGCATCCGGTCGGCTACGCGGTCAACCACGTGACACATCGCGCCGAGCTGAAGAACATCTTCTCCGTGCTCACCAACTCCGCGGTGCTGCTGGCCTTCCCGCACACGATCCTCGCGGCCCTCCTGACCGGGGGCATGCTGGTGATCGCCGTCTGCGGCGTGCTGCTGCTGCGCGGGCGCCGGAGCGACGTCGTCACCCGCTCGCTGCGAATGGCACTGCCGCTGTCGCTGGTGGCGGTGCTGGCCACAATGGCGTTCGGCGACGGACAGGCCCGGCTGATGTACAAGCAGCAGCCGATGAAGATGGCCGCGGCCGAGGCGCTTTACAACACCACGAAGGCCGCACCGTTCTCGGTCTTCGCCACGAGCTCGCTCACTCGCCACCCCGCCCACCTCAGCAAGGACATCGCGATCCCACATGTGCTGTCGCTGATCGCGACGCTGTCCTGGAACGGCACCGTCAAGGGCATCAACCAGGTCAACGCGGCGGAGCAGAAGAAGTACGGCCCCGGTGACTACGTGCCGATCGTCGGCGTCACCTACTGGACCTTCCGGCTGATGATCGGCGCGGGCATCCTGATGGCGCTGATGTCGCTGGCCGGCCTGGTGCTGACGCGCCGCCGCAAGATCGAGTCCGCGAGATGGTTCCAGCGCGCCGCGATCGCGGGCATAGTCCTGCCGATCCTGGGCAACTGGACCGGCTGGATCTTCACCGAGATGGGCCGTCAACCGTGGGTTGTGTTCGGCTTGCTGAAGACCTCGCAGGCCAACTCGCCCAACGTCTCAAGCTTCGACATCGTGCTCACGCTGGCCGGCTACATCGTCATCTACGGCGTGCTGATCGTGATCGGCGGCTGGCTGATGCTCAGAGAGATCGGCAAGGGACCCGACGATGCCCCCGAGGTGGATGACAACGGCCTCCCGCCCGCCCCTACCGGGCGTCCAGAGCTCGTCCTCGCCTACTAACCGGAGTCGACCATGCCCTCGGACCCCAGCTTCCTCCAAGCCCTCTGGTTCATCCTGATCGGAATCCTGTGGACCGGCTACTTCGTGCTGGAGGGCTTTGACTTCGGTGTCGGCATGCTCGTCCGCGTGCTCGGCCGCGACGAAGTCGAGAAACGGATCATCATCCACACGATCGGACCGGTCTGGGACGGCAACGAGGTTTGGCTGCTGGTCGCCGGCGGGGCCACGTTCGCGGCCTTCCCCGGCTGGTACGCCAGCACCTTCTCCGGCTTCTACCTGGCCCTGTTCCTGGTGCTGGCGGCCCTGATCGTCCGCGGCGTGTCGTTCGAATTCTGGGGCAAGGTCCCCTCGGCGCGCTGGCGCAACAGCTGGGAGTGGGCGCTGGCGATCGCCAGCGGCGCAGCGGCGCTGCTGTTCGGCGTGGCCTGGGCGAACTTCGTCGGCGGCGTTCCGATGGGCGCCGGCCACGTGGTCCACGCCTCACTGCTGGATCTCCTCAACCCCTACGCGCTGCTCGGCGGACTTACCACGCTCAGCCTGTTCTTCACGCACGGCGCGATCTTCCTGACGCTGCGGACCAAGGACGACCTGCGCGAGCGGGCCGACCAGATCGCTCGCCGGGCGGCCCCGGCCGCCGCGCTGCTGACGATCGCGTTCCTGCTCTGGACCGTAATCGATCAGTCCTTCGCTGTGGGGGTCGTGATCCCCGCCCTCGCCGCCACGGCCGCGATCGCGCTGATCCCGGCGGCGCAGGCTCGCTCGGCCGGGCTCGCCTTCACCGCCAGTGCAGGAGCGATCGTGCTGCTGACCGTCGTGCTGCTGGCCGCGCTGTATCCCAACGCGCTGCCGTCAACCACCAGCCACGCCTATGACCTCACCCTGGTGGCGGCCTCCTCGACTCATTACACGCTGACGGTGATGACGGTGGTTGCGGTCATCTTCGTCCCGATCGTGCTCGCCTACCAGGCGTGGACCTATTGGGTCTTTCGCCATCGGCTCGGACGCGACGATTACGAGGGCCCGCCGAACCCGATCGACGTGCTGTCGCACACGGGCAAAGGCGTCAAAGGCGCGCCTCACCCGGCGGTGTCACCCGGTGACGGCTCCCCCGAGGTTTCCTGAGGTGGCTGGTCCGCTTGACCGCCGCCTAGCCGCAGAAAGCCGCGCGGCGCGCACGCACCTGGGCCTGGCGGCAGTTCTGGGAGCAGTGCAAGCCGGGCTGATCGTGGCTCAGGCGGTCCTGCTGGCGACCGTGATCGCGCGGGCTGCCCTGCACCGAGCCGGACTACGCTCGCTGCGCAGCGAGCTGATCGCGCTGGCGGCGGTGCTCTGCGCCCGAGCGCTGGTGAGTGCGGGGTTTGAGTTCTCCGGTCGCCTGGGCGCTACGCGGGTGATGTCCGAGCTGCGCGGGCGGCTGGTCGGCCACCTGCTGCTCCGCGCTCCGGGACAGCGTCCGCCCGGCGTTCGCACCGGCGAGCTGGCGGCCAGTGCCGTCACCGGAGTGGACGCGCTGGAGGCCTACTTTGCCGGCTATCTGCCGCAGCTGATGCTCGCCAGCATCGTGCCGGTCGTCGTGCTGATCTGGGTCGCGACGGTCGACCCCGTGTCGGCCGCGATCCTCGCCGTGTCGATCCCGATTCTGATCGGTTTCATGATCCTCGTCGGGAAGGGCACGCAGGCGCAGACCCGCAAGCGGATGGGGGCGCTTTCAACGCTGAGCGCGCACTTCCTCGACGTCGTCCGCGGCCTGGAGACGCTGCGGTCATATCGTCGTGAGGGCGCTCAGCAGCAGATCCTGGGTCAGGTGGGAGACCACTATCGGCGCGAGACGATGGCCACGCTGCGGATGGCGTTCATGTCCTCCCTGGTGCTCGAGCTGTGCGCGATGCTCGGCACCGCCGTCGTCGCAGCCACGATCGGCGTCGAGCTGACCACCGGCGTGATAACCCTGCAGGCTGGGCTGACAGTGCTGCTGCTCGCCCCTGAGCTGTACGGCCCGCTGCGTCAGGTGGGCCAGCAGTTCCACGCCAGCGCCGACGGCGTCGCGGCCGCCGAGCGGATCTTCGACACGCTCGCCCAACCGGCCGTCTGCGCAGCCGAGGCCGAGGTTCGGGTCCGCCCGCTGCCTGACCCGCGGTCGCAGGCGATCCGGCTGCACGGCGTGAGTTACGAGTATCCGGGGCGCGCCGGATTGGTGCTGCGGGATGTCGACCTGGACCTGGCCCCCGGCACGATGACCGCACTGGTCGGCGCCAGCGGTAGCGGTAAGAGCACGATCGCCCGCCTGCTGCTGCGCTTTGCCGATCCCAGCGGCGGAACGATCTGCTGCGGCGCCAGCGACATGCGGGAGCTGGAGGTGCCGCTTTGGCGCGAAAAGGTCGCCTGGGTGCCCCAGCACCCCACGCTGTTCACCGGTACGCTGGCCGACAACGTCCGCCTCGGAGCGCCTGATGCCAGCGACGATCAGGTCCTGGCGGCGCTGCGCGCGGCGGGTGCCCAGGGGCTGATCACGAGCCTGCCCGACGGACTGGCCACGGTGATCGGCGAGAGCGCCCGGCGCATATCCGCCGGCCAGCGCCAGCGCGTGGCGGTAGCGCGCGCGTTCCTGCGTGACGCTGCGCTGCTGATCCTCGATGAACCGACCGCCCACCTCGACCAGGACACCGCCGAGTCGGTCGGCGACGCGATCGAGCGCCTGGCGCGAGGTCGGACCACGCTGCTGATCGTCCACGACGAAGCACTCGCTCGCCGTGCCGATCAGATCTTCACGATCGCCGACGGCCAGATCATCTCGGCCATGCCCGGTGCTGGGCGCCGGGTCAGGGCCAAGCGCGACATGCCCGGCACGAGGCGGCTGCATCCGCAAACGGTCCCGGCATGAGAACGCTGCTTCGCGTCGGCCGCCCTCAGCAGGGTGAAACGGGGCGCCTGGCGCTCTCGGTCCTGCTCGCCGCCGGCGCCACCGGAGCCGCGATCGCGCTGCTGGCCACCTCCGGATATCTGATCTCCCGCGCCGCGCAGCGGCCGATGATCATCTCGCTCATGGTGACCATCGTCGCCATCCGAGCGTTCGGGATCACCCGCGCAACGCTGCGCTACGCCGAACGTCTGGCGTCCCATGACCTGGCCCTGCGCCAGCTGGCGCGGCTGCGGGTCCGCTTCTTCACCGCGCTGGCTCCGCTGGTGCCTGGGCAGCTGCGCGGCACCAGCCGCGGCGACCTGCTCGCCCGCTTCGTCGGCGATGTCGACACCCTCCAGGACGTGTACCTGCGGGTCCTGATCCCCACGCTGGTCGCGCTGGTGGTCACCCTCGGCGCGGCCGCCGCCGGCTGGCTGATGCTCGGCACCGTCGGACTGGCGCTGCTGCTGGCGCTGACCGTTACCGCTGTGCTGTCATCGTGGGCCAGCGCGACGGTGGCGGCGGCCAGTGGGCGCAACCAGGCACCGGCGCGCGCGGCGCTGACCGGCCAGCTGGTGGAGGCGATCGACGGTTCGGCGGAGCTCGCGCTGGCCGGACGCGCGCAGGAGCGGGTCACCGCGCTCGGGGCCATCGACGCCCGCCTGGCCCGCCTGGGGCGTCGCGACGCGCTCGCCGGCGCACTGGCCAGCGGCCTTCACTCGCTGCTGACCGGCATCGGGCTGCTGGCGCTGCTGTTGGTCGGGATCGGCGGCGTCCGTTCGGGCGACATGCCGGGTGTGCTGCTGGCCGCGACCGCGTTTCTGTTCCTGGGCGCCTGTGAGAGTGTCGCGCCGCTGCCCGCCGCCGCCCGTCGCGCCCGTTCGTGCGCGGCGGCGGCGTCAAGGCTGGAGGAGATTTGCCAGCAATGGCCAGCGGTGCTCGACCCGGCCGTAGCGCTGCACGCCTCGGGCGCCGGCGCACTCGCGCTGCGCGGCGTGACGATGAGCTACGGCAGCGATGAGGACACGGTGCTGGAGCGCGTCGATCTGCGCCTGCAAGCGGGTGAACGCGTCGCGCTAACCGGGCCCAGCGGCGCCGGTAAGACCACCCTCGCCGAGCTGCTGGTTCGCTTCCACGATCCCCAGCAGGGGACCGTCACGCTCGATGGGATCGACGCACGCGAGCTCGATCAGGACGAGCTGCGAGGCGCCGTGCTGCTCTGCGGCCAGGACGCACACCTGTTCAACACGACCGTCCGTGAGAACCTGCTGATCGCGCGTCGTGCCGCCACCGACGCCGAGATCTGGGGCGCTTTGGAGCTCGTGGAGCTCGACGGCTGGGCGGCGGGGCTGCCCGATCGTCTGGACACCCGCGTCGGCCAGCAGGGTGAGCTCGTCTCCGGCGGACAGCGCCAACGTCTGTCGCTGGCTCGCGCGCTGCTCTCCGACGCCCGGTTTCTGATCTTGGACGAGCCGGTGGCGCACCTCGATGCGCCACTGGCGCGCCGGGTGATCGCCCGCGTTCTGGCCGGGGCCGGCTCGCGCGGGGTGCTCGTGATCACCCACAGCAACCAGTCGCTTGAGGACTTCGACACCGTCCTGCGGCTTGACCGCGGACGCCTGACAGCGGCGCTTAGCGCGTCGCTCCAACCAGAGGAAGTGATGACATGGTCCTGATCTGTTATGACGGCTCGGCCGACGCCAAGGCGGCCATCGAGCAGGCCGGCGACTTTCTCGAGGGGCACCCCGCCACCGTGCTGACCGTCTGGGAGCCCTTCGTCGAGGCGCTGTCGCGGACGCCGGCCGCACTCGGGATGACGGTTGGGATCGGAAACGTCAATGAGATCGACAAGGCCACCCGGGAAAACGCCGAGCAGCTGGCCCGCGAAGGCGCGGAGCTCGCCTGCAACGCGGGGCTCAACGCGCAGCCGCGCGTCTGCGCTCGCGTCAGCTCGGTCGCCAACGCGATTCTCTGCGAGGCCGACGAGGTTGGGGCGAGCGCGATCGTGATCGGCTCACGGGGCCTGAGTGGCCTGAGCTCGCTGCTGGTGGGCAGCGTCTCGCACGCGATCATCCAGCACGCCGACCGTGCCGTGATCGTCGTCCCCTCCCCGCACGTCTCACTCGAGCGGCGTCACAAACGCCACTCGCACGCTGTCGCCTAGCGGCGGCCGGCTCAATCGACGAATCGCGCCAGGGCCTGGTGGCCGTCTGCGGTCACCGGCTCGCCGTGGGCGAGCAGCAGCAGCTCGAAATCGAGCCCCAGCAGGCGCCGGTAGGCGTCGCGCAGACGCCGCTTGGTCACCTCGGGCTCGTCCATCAACTCGTCGGGCACGAACGTCAGCTCGTCTCCACCACCCCACTTGACGATTCCGTCGGCGCACGCCAGCGCGCGGTAGGGCGTCAGGTACATCGCCGTCTCGTCCGGGCAGATCGCACCGATCTCATGCACGACGATTCCGCCCGGGAGCTCGTCGCCGAAGTCAAACGGCGTCACCGGGCCGCGACCCTCCAGCTCGTGCAGACCGTTTCTGATGCAGTGGACCTCGCAGCCGAAGGCTTGCTGCAGTTTCCAGGCGTGGCGGTCGTGATGGCGATTGGTGAGCACGGCGTGCTCTGGGGCGCCGTGCTGTGCGAACCACTCGATCCCCTGCGCCGGGAGCATCGGATCCAGCACCACCCGCTCGGGCTGGAGGTAGTAGGAGCTGACCTGCACGTTTATGTGCTCGTGGCGGGCGGTCCAGTGCCAGAGCCCAGGCGCGATCTCCTGCATGGGACCAGCCTATTGCACCGCCCTCCGATCGCGCTCGCGCGTGTCCGTGTGCGTCGGCGCGACGCGCCCGCGTAATTCTCCATTGATCGGTCAACTAGAATGTGAACATGGAACAGGTCGCCTCACCCCCGCTCGAGGGTGCCGCGCTGGAGGCGTGGCGCAGCTATTTGCAGAGTCACGCTTCGATCGTGCGCCTGCTTGACGCCGAGCTCGACGCCGATCACGGCATGACGACCCGCGATTACGAGGTGTTGCTGTACCTCGCGCAGGCCGATGATCGCCGGCTGCCGATGTCGGCGCTGGCCGAGAGCACGATGCTGACCCGCTCGGGGATCACCCGGCTGGTGGACGGACTGGTGGCGTCCGGGTTGATCGACCGCGTCGCGTGTCCGAACGACGCGCGGATCTCCTATGCCCAGCTGACCCACAGCGGATATCAGAAGCTGCGCGAGGCGGGCGCCTCGCATGTGGCCAGCATTCACCGGCTGTTCCTGGAGCACTTCAGCGCCGCGGAGGTCGAGCAGCTCGCAGAGTTTCTCAGCCGCCTGCCGGGAGCCCGCCCCGGCGGACAGTGCAGCGTCGAGTAGCCGCTGGTTGACAGCTCAATACTTGACACCGCAAGCATTCTTGGCTACACTGGTTGCTCCCTCAATCATCTGATCCATAGGAGCATTCATGTCAGCCACCAGCATCACCGCGTACAGCATCCCGTCCGGCACCTACAACATCGATCCGACCCATTCCAATGTCGGCTTCGAGGTACGCCACATGGGGATCGCGACCGTTCGCGGGACCTTCCGCAGCTTCGAGGGCAAGGTTGACGCCAGCGGCGACGCGCCGGTTCTGGAGGGAAGCGTGCAGGTCGACAGCATCGACACCGGCGAGGCGAACCGCGACGGGCACCTGAAGTCGCCGGAGTTCTTCGACGTCGAGCGCACCCCGACGATCAGCTTTCACTCCACCGCGGCCGGGACGACGGCCGACGGTGAGGTCAAGCTCAGCGGCGAGATCACGATCAAGGGCATTACCAAGCCGATCGAGCTGACCGGGACGATCGCCGAGAATGGCGAGGATCCGTGGGGCAACCAGCGCGTCGGGCTCGAGGTCGAGGGCAAGATCGACCGTCGCGAGTTCGACCTCAAGTGGAACCAGACGCTTCCCAACGGCAACCTGCTGGTGTCCAACGACGTCAAGCTGCTGGTCAGCGTCTCAGCGGTCAAGGCCGCCTGATCGATGCGCATCCTCGGTATCTCAGGCAGCCTCCGCGCCGCCTCCTACAACACGGCGCTGCTACGGGCGGCGGCCGCGCTCGCGCCTGAGGGCGTCGAGTTCGAGCTGCTGGAGGGCCTGGAGCTCCTGCCGCCCTACAACGAGGACCTGGACACCGAGCACCTGCACGCCGAGGTGGTCCGTCTTCGTGACGCGATCACCTCGGCTGATGCGGTCCTGTTCTCGACCCCTGAGTTCAACGGGACGATGCCCGGCCAGATGAAGCAGGTCGTCGACTGGGGATCACGGCCGCACGGCGCGCAGTCGGCGCTGTGGGGCAAGCCCGTCGCCGTGATCGGCGCCAGCGTGACCGATTACGGCGCGATCTGGGCCCAGGACCATCTGCGCAAGTCACTCGGCCTCGCCGGTGCGCGCGTGCTCGGCGACGAGCTGGCGGTCGCCAAGGCACCAGAGCACTTCGACGCCGACGGCGAGCTTTCCGATCCATCCACGCGCGAGCGCCTAGCCGAGGTGCTCGGCTCGCTGGCCCAGCAGCTCACCCTGGCGGCCTGAACTCATGTCCATGAAGACCCAGAGCGCGGCCGCCGATGCCACCACGATCCATCCCGACACCACGGTGGGGACCGTCCAGCTGACAGTCTCAGACCTGGAGCGCTCGCGCGCCTTCTGTGAGCGCGTGCTGGGGCTCCGGGCCACCGAACTCGACGACGGCGGGCTGGCGCTCGGGGCGGCTGGAGGTCCGCTCGTGGAGCTGCGTGGCGACAGTTCGGCCCCGCGTCTTGACCGCCAGGCGACCGGCCTGTACCACCTGGCGATTCTGGTTCCCACGCGACGTGACCTCGCGCTCGCGCTGATGCGTATCGCGGAGGCGCGCTGGCCGCTTGACGGCGCTTCTGACCACCTGGTCAGCGAGGCGTTGTACCTTTCCGATCCCGACGGCAACGGGATCGAGATCTACCGCGATCGCCCGCGCGAGCACTGGCGGCGGGTCGACGATCAGGTGGAGATGGCCACCCTGGCCCTGGACCTCAGAGACTTGCTCGGCGAACTGAGCGCGGACCAGACTCCACAACCGCTCGTCCCTGCCGCGACGCGAATCGGTCACGTGCACCTGCAGGTGTCCGATATCCCCGAAGCGGAGGCGTTCTACAGCGGGCTGCTGGGCTTCGACGTCGTCGTGCGCGGCTACCCCGGCGCGCTGTTCGTCTCGGCCGGCGGCTATCACCATCACATCGGGCTCAACACCTGGCACAGCGCGGGCGCCCCGGCGCCGGCGCCCGGTTCGGTGGGGCTGCGCAGCTTCGAGGTGGTGCTCCCCGATGACGCGCAACGCCAACAGCTCCTGGATCGCATCGCACACGCCGGCCTGCCGATCGAAACCGCCGACGGCGGAGCCATCGTCCGCGATCCGTCCGGCAACGCCGTATTGTTGCGCTCCCGCTGAGGCGCATCGGCGCCGCGGCGCTACCCTACCGACGTTCGGCGACGTGGCGGAGTGGCTACGCAGCGGCCTGCAAAGCCGTCTACACCGGTTCGATTCCGGTCGTCGCCTCTAAGCGGAAGTTTTTGAGGGGTTGAGGCCCGATCGCTTGTGTTTGCGGGGGTCGGGCTT
>CALAQT010000052.1 GCA_937888775.1 uncultured Actinomycetes bacterium
CTGTCGACCTTCCTGTCGGCGGTCGCGCGCGGGGGGCTGATGTTCATGCTGATCATCTGGCTGCAGGGCATCTGGCTTCCCCAGCACGGCTATGACTTCACCCAGACGCCGCTGTGGGCGGGCATATACATGCTGCCCTTGACGCTGGGGATGCTGCTGGCGGGCCCCACCTCGGGCTATCTGTCCGATCGCTTCGGCGCGCGGCTGTTTGCCACCGGCGGGATGCTCGGCGCCGCGCTCAGCTTCGTGTTCCTGACCCTGCTGCCGACCGACTTCCCCTATCCACTGTTCGCGGCCGTGTTGTTCATGAACGGCGTCTCGATGGGGATGTTCGCGTCGCCCAACCGCGCGGCGGTGATGAACAGCCTGCCCCCAGCTGACCGCGGGGCGGGCGGTGGCATGAATCAGACGTTTCAGAACTCGGCCCAGGTCCTGTCGGTCGGGATCTTCTTCACCTTGATGATTCTGGGCCTGGCGGCGCATCTGCCCCACGCGATGGCAAGTGGGCTGGAGGCCCACGGGGTTCCGGTGCGCGATGCGGTCCATGCTGCCAACCTGCCGCCGGTGTCAATCCTGTTCGCCGCGTTCCTGGGCTACAACCCGATCCAGCACCTGGTTGGTGGCAAGGTGCTCGATCACCTGACCCTCCATAGCCACGCGCTGCTGAGCGGCCGGTCGTTCTTCCCGCAGCTGATCTCGGCGCCGTTTCGCAGCGGCCTGCACGAGGCGTTCGCCTTCGCGATCGTCGCCTGCCTCGTCGCGGCGGTGGCCTCGTTCTTACGCGGTCGCCATCAGGCCGTGCAACCGGCCGACCCGCCGGACGGGGGCCAGAGCTCGGTTTCGGGCCGCCCCGAATGGACCGCCGGCTCGCTTTCGCTCGCTCAGGACGGGTCGACCGTCCAATTTCGCCACTAATTCTCGTCGCGAGCCCCTGACCCGCCACGCGAGGTCGGTCAGCAATAGGATCGGCCGGTCAAGCGGCGGTCAGAGGAGGAGCAGATGACATCTACCGGGACCGACCTGGAGCACGTGCTTGTCACCGAGCGCGGGCTATGGCTGGACGGGCCACCGCACGAGCTGATGGCGCAGCTGCGGTCGCAGTGCCCCGTGCACTGGACCTCACGCGTGAGCGAGTACCCCGGCGAGGACGGCTTCTGGTCGGTGACCCGGGCCCAGGACATCCACACCGTCAGTCGCGATTGGCGTACCTACTCCTCTGAGCTGGGGGGCGTGACCGCGGTCACCGACGTGTTCCCACTCGAGCTGATGCGGGCGATGTTCATCGGAATGGATCCGCCCAAGCACGACCGCCTGAAGAGGCTCTTCCAAGCCGGTTTCACGCCGCGGCGGATCGCCGCCCATGAGCCGGCGATCCGGGCGATCATGGCCGACGTCCTGGACCGTGCCGCCGCCGGCGATCGCTGCGACCTGGTCACCGACGTCGCCCAGCCGGCCGTCTCACGGGTGATCGGCAGCTTCATGGGGATCCCGCCGGAGGACGATGCGGTCTGGGCGAGCCTGATGAACTCGGCGCTGGGCGCCGGAGATCCGGATCTCAATCCGCAGGGGATCGGCAGCATCGTGGCCAACGAGATCCCGGAGATCTTCGCCCGCTGCGGGGCGATGATCGCGCAGCGGCGCGAGCATCCCACCGACGATCTGACCAGCGTGCTGGTGCACGCCGAGGTCGATGGCCAGCGGCTGGAGGAACATGAGATCGTTATGGGCTTCTTCCTGCTGGTCGCGGCGGGCAACGACAGCACCAAGGCGACCTACTGCAGCGGCATGCGGGCGCTGATCGAGCATCCAGAGCAGCGCGCGCTGCTGCTGGAGGACCCCAGCCTGATCCCCAGCGCGGTCGAGGAATCGCTGCGGATGTTCCCCGCCTTCGCGCATTTCCGCCGGACCGCCACCCGAGACACCGAGCTGGCGGGCCAGCCGATTCGCCAGGGCGAGAAGGTGGTCATGTGGTACGTCTCCTCCAACCGGGACGAGACGCGCTACGAGGATCCCGACCGCTTCGACGTGACCCGCAATCCCGAGCACCAGGCCTTCGGCGCGGGCGGGCGGCACTTCTGTCTCGGTGCTGCGCTGGCGCGCCTGGAGCTGCGGATCCTGTTTGAGGAGACGCTGGCGCGCTTCCCGGCGATGGAGCTCGCCGGCGCGCCCGTGATGGCCGAGTCGGCGTTCATCAATCAGCTCAAGACGCTGCCGGTGCGATTGGGCGCATCCTGAAAAACAGGATTAATTATGAATGTTCATTGGGCTGGGTGCGAGAGCGCTGAGCACCGCCACCCAGCGGTGGCTGGCGGATTTGTAGGAATAACTCCGCGTTTATCCCCAGGCCGCAGGGGAGGACGCGGCGCGGTTAGCCCGCGAGACCACCGAGCACGGCGAACGGACTGGTGCCCACCTCGTCCAGCACGACTTTGCCGGTGGCCTCCACCGTCACGGTGGCGCCGCTGGGCACCTCAGAGCTCAGGCGCTGGGCGAGCGCTTTGGCGCTGTCCTCGTCCAGTGCGCCGACCAGCAGATATCGCCAGCGGGTTACGCTCTCCAGGCCTTCGTCGCGAAGTCGCTGGGACAACTCGACGGTCTCCCCGTGCGATTGGAATTGAACCCGCACCTCGAAATCGGGGTAGCCCTGGGTCGCGGACTCCGCACGCTCGCGCTGCATCAGCTGATCCCGTTCGGCGGCCAGCTCGTCGTCGCCGCGCGGCAGCGGCTTGTCGGGATCCTCCCATTCCTCGGCCGTCGGGTGCCAGTGGCGCAGCTCGGTGGTCAGCTCCCATCCGGCGTTGCCGGCGAGCCGGCGGATCACCTCCTCGGTGCGCTCGGCCTGCTCCCGTGAGGCGGCGTAGCAGAACACGACCGGTCCGTCGACGGACACGACGACGCGATCCCGGTATGCGCGCTCAAGATTGTGCTCGAGCTCGGGTGTCTGCAGCTGCTCGCTCAGGGCCCGCGCCTGGCCGGCGTGCTGCAGGTCCACCTGGAGGCGCCAGTCATCGTTCATCGCGTTGCCAGGGTAATCGACGCTGCGCGTCCGTGCGGCTTGCGGTCGGGCGCACGGCCACGGGCAGGGCGCTCAGAGCACGCCCGTGAGCACCAGCGCGCCGATCGGGATCAGCACCGCGGCGGTGAAATCGTTGCTCCAGCGATCCAGCCACCGGCCGTGGATCTGGTAACCGCCGAACGTGGCGAACAGCGTCAGCCCGACGATCGTGACGATCGTCACCGTGGCGAAGGCGATCAGCGAACCGAGTGCGGCTCCCACGCCGGCGGTGGTGGCCGCCAGGAACACCGGCAGGATCGTCAGGTCAGGAGACGCCGCGGCGCCGGGGAGTCAGCGCGAGGCGCGCCGCAGCGAGGTCGCGAGCAGCGCGACGATCGCCACCGGCATCACCCACCACGCGGCGCCGCCGGCGGCGGCCACCAGCGCCGTGATCCCGATCGCCCCCACCACGCCGATCGCCGTGACCCAGTCATCGCCGACCACGAAATCCCAGATCGCAGCGGCGAACCTGACGATCGCGTTCATGGCACCTCGCCGGTGAGACTGGCCTGACCGGCGCCGCCACGCAGCCAGATCACCAGTGCCAGGGACAGCAATGCGACGCCGGGGATGATCGCCAACAGGGCCGCGTCGCCTCCCGGCCACGAGGTCCCCGCGCCCTCGGCGCTCCAGAAAGCGCCAAACGAGGTCAGCATCGTGCCGACGGCGAACTTCATCACGTTCTCCGGCACCCTGGCCAGCGGCGCGCGGGCTGCCGCTCCGGCAGCGACCACCACCGCCACCGCGGCGCCGGCGGCGATCGCGGCGAGGCCGACGCGGTGCTGGTTGGCCCCGAACGTCAGCACGATGAAGGCGACCTCCAAACCCTCCAGCAGCACGCCCTTGAACGAGATCACAAACGCGTAGCCGTCCAAGGCGGAGGTCGGAGCGCCCGCGGCTCGCGCAGCGGCCATTTCCGCTGCGAAGGTCGCGGCCTCGTCGTGCAGGGCCTTGAGCCCAGCGGCCCGCAGCACCGCCTTGCGCAGCCACTGCAGCCCGAACACCAGCAGCAGACCGCCGACGACGACCCGCAGGACGCCGATCGGCAGGGAGGTCAGCGCGGGCCCGAGTGCGGCGATCACGACCGCTAGCGCCACCACCGCCGCGCCGACGCCGTACAGCGCCGACCTCCAGCCGCGGGTCACGCCCATCGCCAGCACGATCGTCAGCGCCTCAACGGCCTCGACCGCGCAGGCGAGGAACACCGAGAGGGCCAATCCGAACTCGGTCGCGGACATGCCCGTCAGTATTGCTCAGGCGGGAGCGGCAGCGCGGGCGGACGCGGCGTCGTGGCCGAGGGCGATTCGGCCCTCACCCGGCCGAGGGCTCCGGTACCGGTACCGGTACCGGAGCCACCACGCTTCCGCGGTGGTGGTGCTCGCGCGCCGCACTGCCCTCCACGCGCAGGTGCGGCAGCACTCGTGAGATCCGCGCCGGCAGCCACCAGTTGGCCTCACCGAGCATCAGCATCAGCGCCGGAACCAGGACCGAGCGGACGATCACGGCGTCGAGCAGCACCGCGCTGGCGAGACCGACGCCGAACAGCTCGATGATCCGCTCGCCGCCGAGGATGAAGGCGCCGAACACCAGCACCATGATCGCGGCGGCGGCGGTGATCGTGCGGCCGGTGGCGGCGAGCCCGTGCGCCACCGCCTCACGGTTGTCCTGGCGCCGGTGCCACTCCTCGTAGATGCGCGTCACCAGGAACACCTCATAGTCCATCGATAGACCAAACAGGATCGCGAACATCATCACCGGCACGAACGCCTCGATCGGGCCGGTCTTGTCGATTCCCAGCAATGAGGCGCCGAAGCCGTTTTGGAAGATCGTGGTCACGACGCCGAACGCCGCGGCGGCCGAGAGCAGGTTCATCAGCGCCGCGATCAGCGGGATCACCAGGCTGCGGAACACCGCCGTCAGCAGCAGGAAGCTAAGCAGCACCACGATCCCAAAGAACAGCGGCAGCTTGCGGGAGAGAACCGTGCTGAAGTCGTTGAAGATCGCCGTCTGGCCGCCGACGAGCACGTGCACGCCGCTGCCGCGGGCGGCGGCGGGGATCACGGTGTTGCGCACCTGGTTGAGCAGATCGGTGGTCGAGGCATCCTGCGGTGAGCCCTTGGGGTAGATCTGCGCCAGTGCAACACCGGGCTGACCCGCGCGTCCGGCGAGCACGTGCGGGCGGGTGGCGCTGGCCACGTCCGGCGTCGCGGCGACAGCGCGGTCGATGCGCAGGAACGCGGCTTCCTGTGCAGGCGAGCGCACCTGGGCGACGAGCTGCAGCGGCCCGTTGTAGCCAGGGCCGAAGCCCTTGGCCAGCAGGTCATACGCCTTGCGCGTGGTCGATCCGGAGGGATCAGAGCCGGCGTCGGCGGAACCCAGCCGCATCGACAGGAAGGGGATCGCCAGCAGCATCATGACCGCGGCGGCCACCACGGCGAAGCCGGCCGGGTGGCCGCGCAGCCAGCCGGCCCAGCGAGCCCAGGCGGGCGACTCGTCGGTGGTGTTCAGCCGGCCATCGCGCAAGACCCGGCGCTCGCGCCGGCGGAGCACGCGGGTGCCGAAGAAGCCGAGTAGCGCCGGAAGCAGCGTCAGAGCCGCCACGACGGTGAACGCCACCGCGATCGAGGCGGCGATCGCGACGCCGTACAGGAAGCTGACGCCAAGCGCGAACATCCCGAGCATCGCGATGCAGACGATGATCCCCGCGAACATCACCGCTCGGCCTGAGGTGTCGACGGATTCGACCACCGCCTGCTCGCCGGTCAGCCCCCGCAACAGACCCTGGCGGTAGCGGGTGAGGATGAACAGCGCGTAGTCGACGCCCACACCCAGGCCGATCAGCAGCGACAGCTCAGAGCTGAACGAGGCCATCTGGATCACATGGGAGAGCAGCCCGATCACGGCGATTCCGGTGCCCAGCGCAAATCCCGCCGTCAGCAGCGGAAGCGCCATCGCCAGCAGCGACCCGAACACCAGGAACAGCACCACTCCTGCGGCCAGCGCGCCGAGGCCCAGCCCGCCGGCGCCGTTTTGGGCGGCCGCCCGGGCGACCTGGCCCTCGACCTCGGTCTCGATGCCGTGGCCGAAGCCCGCCTGCACGGTGTCGACGAAGCTCTTGGACGCGGCCGCCGAAAGCTTGTTGGCCTGCACGTCGAAGGTGACGTTGGCAAACGCGATCTGGCCCGACGCGGAGATCTGAGCGGCGCCCCGGAGACCGTAGGGTTTGGCGACCTCCGAGACGTGCGGCACGCGCGCCACGCGGGCGAGCATCGCCAGCACCTTGGTCCGCACCGCGGGATCGGTCACGCGGCCCTGCTTGACGGCGATCACGATCTGATCGCTGTCGCCGGAGGCCTTGGGCGCCGCGCGCTGGAGCAGCGTCACGACGTCGAAGCTCTGGGTGCCCGAGAGCTTGAAGTTGTCGCTGAACGCGCTGCCCGCAGTGCTGTGGATGACGGTCAGGCCGACCAGCGCGGCGACCCAGGCAGCGAGTACGACGCGTCGGTGGGTAAAGCACCAGCTGGCCGACTTTCTCATGCGAAGTTCCTGATCTGGGGGACGGGACGTGCGCGGGGCGGCGTGCGAGCTCAAGCAATTCAACCGCCCCTGTCTGACACTCGTTTGACAGTTGGGGGCGCTTCTGCATCCGGAGCGCCACTCTAAAGTTAGCGTGCAGTCCCTCCCGGCTCGCGGCGCCGAGCGTGACCGCCCGGCCGCTGCTCGCCCGAGCCACCCAGCCGATCGGCAAGTCCGGTGCTACACGTAAGGCATCATGGACTGAGACATGAGCTCAGGCGGACGAGGATTTGCGGCTTCACACGGCGCGGGGGGGTCCGGCGGCATGCGCTCGCTGCGCGGCCCCGGCAAGAAGCCCCCCGCGCTGATGGACCCCAGCCGCGAGCGCGACGGGCATCGGATCCTGGCGCTGTTCAGGCCATACCGGTGGCGCCTCGGCGCTGTGCTGACGCTGATCGTGTTCAGCTCAGGGCTGAGCATGGTTTCCCCGTTCCTGCTCAAGGGCGTACTCGACGACGGCATCTTCAAGCACGAGACGACGCTGCTGACCGAGCTGGTGGCCGGGATGATCGCGATTGCGATCGCCACCAGCGCGTTCAGCGTCTGGCAGACCTACATCGTCAACGTCGTCGGGCAGCGGGTGATGCACGATCTGCGCGCGGCCGTCTACCGCCGCTTGCAGCGGATGTCGCTGGCCTTCTTCACCCGCACCCGGACCGGCGAGGTCCAGTCGCGGATCGCCAACGACATCGGCGGCCTGGACAGCGTGGTCACCACGACCGCCACGACGATCGCCCAGAACGCGACCACGGTGATCGCGGCCCTCGTAGCCCTGTGCCTGCTGAACTGGCGCCTGGCGGCGATCTCGCTCGTGTTCGTGCCGCTGTTCGTCTGGATGACGCGGCGCGTGGGCAAGGTACGCCGCAGGATCACGACCGAGCAGCAGCGCCGCCTGGCCGACATGTCGGCGTTGGTCTCCGAGTCGCTGTCGGTCTCGGGGATCCTGCTCGGCAAGACGATGGGGCGCGGAGAGGATCTCGCCACCCGCTTCACGGGCGAGTCAGAGGGCATCGCCAACCTGGAGGTCCGCTCACGGATGGCCGGCCGTTGGGTGATGTCAACCATCCAGATGACGTTCGCGATCCAGCCGGCGATCGTCTACTGGCTCGCGGGCCAGAGCTTCATCGGTCACATCTCGGTCGGCACCGTGGTCGCGTTCTCGACCCTGCAGACCCGGCTGCTGTTCCCGATCCAGTCGCTGCTCGGTGTCGGCGCCGACATGGAGGCGTCGCTGGCGCTGTTTGACCGCATCTTCGAGTACCTAGACCTCCCGATCGACATCGTCGAGGCGGAGAATCCGGTGCAGCTGCGGCCCGCCGAGGTGCTCGGCGAGGTCCGCCTGGAGCACGTGTCGTTTAGCTACGGCGAAGCCAGCGGATCGGTTCAATCCGCGCTAGCGGATTCCACAACCGCGCCGGCGGATTACACATGGACGCTGCAGGACATCAATCTCGACGTTCCGGCCGGGACGACGACCGCGGTCGTGGGGGAGACCGGCTCGGGCAAGACGACGCTCGGCTACCTGGTCGCGCGGCTGTATGAGCCCCAGCAGGGCCGGATTACGATCGACGGCGTCGACGTCCGCGATGCATCACTGGCCTCCCTCGCGGCCACCATCGGCGTCGTGTCGCAGGAGACGTATCTGTTTCACGCCAGCGTGCGGGAGAACCTCCGCTTCGCGCGGCCGGAGGCCACCGGTGAGGAGATCGAGGACGCGGCCCGCGCAGCGCAGATCCATGATCTGATCGCCTCGCTGCCCGACGGCTATGACACGGTCGTCGGCGAGCGCGGCTACCGCTTCTCCGGCGGTGAGAAGCAGAGGATGGCGATTGCCCGCACGGTGCTGCGCAACCCGCCGGTGCTGGTGCTCGACGAGGCCACGAGCTCGCTTGACACCCAGACCGAGTACGCGCTGCAGGTGGAGCTGGAGAAGCTGTCGGAGGGTCGGACCACGATCACGATCGCCCATCGCCTGTCGACCGTCCGTGACGCCGACCAGATCGTGGTGCTCGACCGGGGACGGATCGTCGAGCGCGGCACGCACGACGAGCTGCTCGAGCGCGGCGGGCTCTACGCCGCGCTGGTCGCGCGCGATGTCACCGAGGAGAAGGTGTAGCGCGCGACCAGCTCTCGTAGCGTCGTTTGGCGTCGGACGGGCCCAGCCACTCGCCAGACCATCAAAGATCTTCCGGAACGCTGCGCTAGGGCGCGAACAGCAGTCCCTTGCTGGCCTTCAACCCGGTGATGAACGGCGTCAGCTCGCCGCTGGCGGGGTTGAGCGTGTCGACCTCGGTTCCGGCGCTGGCCTTGCCGATGGTGTCAAGCGAGGCGAATGCGTCGCCCGGGTTGAACGGGCCCTTGACCGAGTAGATCCGGTTGGCGCCGTTATCGACGATGTACATCGTCTGGCTGGCACTCTGGACCCAGCGCACGTCGTCGACGCCCGCCGGCGTGTCGACGCCGGTGGTGGTGTTGGTGTGCGACAGCAACAGCCGCGTGAGCGAAATGTGTCCACTTCCCACGCCGCTGGCGAACACCAACTGCTGGTCGGCCTGGCCGTCGACGACCAGGTCGCCGGCGTACTGGCCGGCGCTGCCCGGCACCAGCGCGTTGGAGTCGGGATCGGTGATTGCCAGCTTGACCCGGTTCCCGGTGAAGCCGTCGGTGGCGCTGGCGTTGTCGGCGAACGTCGCCGACAGCCTGGCGATCCCGTTGCGGCCGAGGCTCACGTGCAACAGGGCCGTCGCCTTCTTGGTGGCCGGGTTGGACGCGCTGACGAAGATCGCGCCACCGCGCACGACCACCGAATCCGTGCCGCCGCCGGTGAAGACTCCGCCCTTGTGCGAGGAGTCGGGCGCCGGCGAGTAGGTGTAGTGGTGCACCTGCGCGGCCGGACGGGCGCTCGGCCTGATCGTGTAGAGGCTCGACTTGCCGTCCTCGTTTGCCGTGGCGATCACCGCAGTGAGTGCGGTATCGCCGCCGATGCCATCGATCTTGCCCCGCAGGCTCCACTTGCCGAGGATCCGGCCGCGGGAGCTGTACTCGACCAGCAGGCTGTCGACAACATGCTTCGGCGCGGCCTCACCCCTGGTGCCTACGCCGTTCTGCCAGCCGACGAACACATGCCCGTCGAGGGAGGTGATGTCATCCGGTCCACTGGTGGCCCGGTTGGGTGCGCCGGCGAATGTGCTCAGCGCAAAAGCCGGTGGCGCAACCGGTCGCGCGGCAGCGGTGGCTGCCGTGGCGAGCACCGTGCAAATGGAAATAAGAAGTGTTCTCTTGATCATGGAGCGGCACGCTAACCGCCGCGAGGTATCGAAAATGTGACCGAGTTGTTAGCCAGCGCGATATTCGGTCCGTGCGCCCTCAGCTCACTGACACCAGCCCGCGGGAGATGATCAGCCGCTGGATGTCCGACGTGCCCTCTTCGATTTCCTCCAGCTTGGCCATCGCCGCCTCGGTGGTCGTCCACGCCTGCACGAGCAGATCGGCGATCGCGTCGGAGCTCTCGACGCGGGCGGCGTGCTTGACGATCGGCGCAAACGATGCCAGCTGGTCGGACAGCTCGTGCAGATAGCCGCGGCCGCGGCCCAGGAGCTCGCGCGGGACCTGACTGGACAGCGCCACCACGGGCACGTGCGAGCTAGCGGCCTCCATCAGGGCGGTCAGCGAGTTCAGCGCGCCCGGGCCCGTGGACAGCAGCAACGGCGCCGCGCGCCCGCAGCTGCGTGCGTAGCCGTCGGCGGCGAACCCAGCGCTGCACTCCGTCCGGGCGCCATAGGCACGGATCGGGCTCGTACGTAGCGCCTCCCAGATCGCCAGCGAATGGATCCCTGGCACGCCGAACGCCACCTCCGCGCCGAGCGCGCGGAGGCTCTCGACGACGACGTGGCCGCCGGTGCGGGCGGTAACTGGTCGGCGCGTCACGCCGCGCCCACTGGAGTTGCGCCCGCCCCGATCGGTGGGCTGGTCACGCCGCGCCCACTGGAGTTGCGCCCGCCCCGATCGGTGGGCTGGTCACGCCGGGACCGCCGGAGTTGCGCCCGCCCCGACCGGTGAGCCGGTCATGCTGAGACCGCCAGGGTTCCCTCCAGGACCGCCTCCTCCAGCGTGCGCGGCCCCAGCACGTCACCAGCGCGGACCGCGCCGGGATGGCGCTCCAGCTCGGCCCACAGCCCATCGTCCGGGACCCGGCCCTGGGCCAGCACCAGCGTCTGCACCGGGGGCATCGGCAGCTCCCGCCCGGAGAAGACGTGGCGCAGGGTCACCCGCCCGGTCTCGATCGCCAGCTCGGTGTGGTGCAGGATGGAAATCGTCCGCCGGTCCAGGCGCGCGAGGTAGAGGTTTCGCTGGTACTGATGGAGGGTCTCGCCGGGGACTGGCGCCGCGCAGGCCAGCGTCACCGCCACGCCGGCTTCGGCGAGGCGCTCGGCGGCGTCCAGGCCGTCCCAGCCGCCGCCCCAATCGGCCACCAAAACCGGCGCCGTCAGCGACGCGGGATCGACGATCGCCTCCCAGGCCTGGCGCATCGCCGGCCCGGGCGCCCCGGACAGCAGCGGTTCGTACGGCCGGGCGCCGGTAGCCAGCACGACCAGATCGAAGTCGGCCGCCAGTCCCGCGTCGGCCGGCGCCGACAGCTCGACGCTGACGCCGGCCGACCGCAGGCGTGCGCCGGTGGAGCGCCGGTAGCGATCCCAAAGCTCTCGATGGGCGGGGGCCAGGCCGGCGATCCGCAGCTGGCCGCCGATCTCGTCTTCACGCTCGAGCACCGTTACGGTGTCGCCGGCCTGCGCGGCCTGCAGCGCGGCGGCGGCTCCGGCCGGGCCGGCGCCGATCACCAGCACGCGCCGACCGCGGCGCCCGGGGGCGCGGGCCGGTACGGACATAGACCGCTCCCGACCGGTGCGCGGGTTGACCGCGCACCCGATCGGCAGGCCTGCGTGATAATGACCGATGCAGGACTGGTTGCAGCCGACGCACTCGATCACCTCGCGTTCCCGTCCCGCGACCGTCTTGGCGAGCAACTCGGGCTCGGCGATCAGCGCCCGGGTCATCCCGACCAGGTCGGCCGTTCCGGAGGCGATCAGCGCCTCGGCGTCGGCCAGGTCGACGACCCGGGTGGTGGCGATCAGCGTTGCGCCCGGAGTGGCGGCGCGGATCGCCGCCGCCGGTTCGGCGATCGCGTTGGCGCGGGCCGGCGGCGGCGGCGCGATCCAGGTCGACGCCGAGGGGTAGGCGGAATGGCCGAGGACGAGCGAGATGAAGTCGACCAGCCCTGAGTCCTGCAGCGCGGCAGCGATCTCCCCGCCCGCCTCCAGGTCAAGCCCGCCGGGCGCCAGCTCGTCGGCCGACAGCCGGGCGCCGACGGCCAGACCTGGGCCGGCGGCGTCGCGGACGGCGGCCAGCACCTCCAGGGTGAAGCGCAGCCGGGCGAGCAGCGCGCCGCCGTAGCGATCTCGGCGGCGGTTGCTGCTTGGCGAGAGGAATTGGGCCGGCAGATAGCCATGCGACACCGAGACCTCGATCCCGTCCAGGCCTCCCTGCCTGGCGTGCCGGGTGCAGGTGGCGTACCCGTCGATCAGCTCATCAATCTCACGGAGTGTCAGCGCCCGCGGCTCGCACTTGAAACGCAGGCTGGGAATCGCGGACGGAGCGCCGGTCGGCCCCCGCGGTGCGCTGGAGATCTGCTCGCGCCCGCCGTGGTTGAGCTGGACGAACAGCCGCGCGCCGTGGGCTCGCAGCGCCTCGCCCAGGCGCCGGTAGACGGGCACGATCTCCGGCAGGAACCCTCCGATCGTGTGCGCGGTCAGAAGGCCGGCGGCGTCGACCGCGGTCGCCTCCAGGAAGATCGCGCCGACACCGCCACGGGCGCGGGCCTCGTGGTATGCGAGCAGGTCGTCGGTGGGGAGGTGATCGTGGACGAGGCTGGTCTGGTGCGAGGTGGAGACGAGGCGGTTTCGCAGTCGGACCGGCCCGACGTCGAACGCCGAGAGCAGGTTTGGATGTGCGCCGCTGCGGTTCATCGGCTCATCCGCTCACAACCCGGATGCGCTCCGGTTCGATCGACTCGTGTGGCCGGTCGGGCCCGGTCTGCGCCTGTCCGGTCTGCGCCGCCCCGGTCCGGTAGCGGGCCGAGCGCGCGCTTGCGACCGTAAACCGCGCTTTGAGCACCGGCACGAGCGTCGCCATCAGGATCGCCGCCAGCAGCACCAGCGGCACCGCGTCGCTCGTTGCCTGCGACAGGCCGGCCGCTGCCGGGGCACCGATTGTCTCGCCGGCCGCCCAGGCGAGATTCAGCAGCATCGTGGCCAGGACGAGCGGGATCCCGGACCGCTCCGCGGAATCGGTGATGATCGACATCGCCGGAATCGTGTACGCGGTCAGCGGGCCGCCGAGAGTGATCACGCTCATGACGGCGAGCGGTAGCGCTGACTGTGGCAGCGACAGCGTGGTCAGCAGTGCGGCGGTGGCCGCCAAGCCGATGCAGAGCGGCAGTCCGGCCCCGCGGCGGTCGACGAGTCGTCCGATCAGCGGTGCCAGGATCGTGCTGAGCAGCGAGGCGACCACGAACGTGGCGCCGATGGCGATTCCTGATGCGCCGAAGCGGGCCAGGCGGAGGGGTAGGAGGGTGCCGGTGGCGCCCAGGGTGCAGGCCTCGAGCAGGATCAGCCAGAACCCGAGCAGGATCCGCGGATTGCGGGTCAGCGCTCGGAACGGGGTCCGCGTTCCGTGTTCGGGCCTGGGCGGCTCGGGGTGCTCAAGCGTCCAGGCCGCCAGCCCGAGCGAGACGGCCCCTACGAGCGAGAACACGATCTGGGTCCCGATCGCCACCGCCAGCGTTCCGAGCACCGGCCCGAGCAAGGTGCCGAAGATGGCGGCGCCGATCACCGAGCCGAACACTTCGCCGCGCCGTTCGCGGGGCGCGACCGCGATCACCCAGGTCAGGCCGCCGCCCCAGAGGCAGCCGCACGCGGCGCCCTGGACGAAGCGCAGCAGGTCAAGGGTGGCGATGTTCGCGCCGAAGCCGAAACCCGTGATCGCCACCGCGAACACGAACAGGCCGACGAGGGTCGTGCGGCGCACGCCTGCGCGGGTGGCGATCCAGCCCCCGACGAGCGCGCCCGGAAGCATCCCGGCCGGGTAGGCGGCCGCCAGCAGGCCGACCGCGGGCTTTGAGGCGCCGAACGCGTGGGCGTAGTGGGGCAGCACCGGCGTCACCGCCGAGTACAGCGAGGCCTCGAACATCAGCAGGGTGCGGATCAGCACGACGGTTCCGTGCTCGGGCGCGGCCTCCCCTCCGGACCGTGAGTACCGGTGTCTGCGGAGCACCCTCATGGGGCCGCCAGCAAAGCGACCGCGAGTCGTCGCAGGGGCGCGCGCAGGTCGCTGGTCTCGCCCGACGCCAGCTGCCCGATCAACAGGCCGTCGGCGGCGCCGAGTAGCAGCTCGGCGTCCTGGCGCGGATGGCCGGATCCGGCGCGCTCCAGTAGCTGGCCGAGCGTCAGCAGGTAGACCTCGGTCCAGCGCTGGGCGACGTCCTGGAGCGCCGGCCGGCGTGCAGCTTCCAGCAGCAGCGCGTAGGTCGCCATCAGGGATCCGCGGCTGGCCTGTGGGTCTCGGTCGAGCGGCTCGGCGATCACGGCCACGGCCGCGTCGATGGAGCTCGGGCCGCCGCGGTCTTCGCTCAGCTGCGCCGCGCGCGCCAGCAGCCGGGCCGTGTCACGTTGCGCCGCCAGCTCCAGCGCCGCCGTGAGCAGGTGCTCCTTGGAATCAAACCAGTACGTGGTGGACGCCAGCGGCAGCCCGGCGATCTCCGCCACGCGTCGATGAGTGACGGCGTCGGCGCCGGTGTCAGCGACGATCCGCAGCACCGCTTCAAGCAGCGCCTCACGCCGCGCGGCGCCGCGCGGACGCGCGGCAGGCTCGGTGGGCGCGGGACGTCGCGCGCGGCGGAGAACAGAGGTGGAGATCGTCTTTTCAGCCATCGGTACAAATGTACCAAAGACTGGTACGTATGTACCCGCGACCTATTCGCTCGCGGCGCGGTCTCGCACTGGCACGCGCTCGTCTTCCGTGACGTCAGCCTTCCAGCAGCCGCGCGAGCTTGGCCGGCGTGTCCTCGTCGGCCAGTGGCGAGTACAGGATCAGCCGCTGCTCGGGGGAGTCGGTGGGGTGGAAGACCGCGTGCTCGAACCGCAGCGTGCCGACCACGGGATGGCGGATCTCCTTGCGGCCCTCGCCGCTGCGCGCCACCTCGTGCTTCTTCCACGCTTGGCGGAACTCTGGACTTGCCCTGCGCGGCGTCCCGATCAGCTGTTCGAACTCCGGGTCGCCGATGTGGCGCGCCGCAATTCCATCTATCAACATCAATACTGTCCTACGATCAATGCGTTCGCATATCTGTGTTGCGCAGCTGAATGATTCAGCCACACTGCAGTCGTGGGAACCACGAGCCCCGACCGGTACCCGATCGCGATCCGCACGGCGCTTTCGGCGGGCGACGCGGACGCGATCGTGGCGCTTCATGATCGCGTCTACGGCGCCGAGCACGGCCTCGACCGCCGCTTTGCCGCATCGGTTTCCTGGTCGGTCGAGGCCGCTGTGGCACGGGGGTGGCCTGAGACCACTGGCGCCGTGTGGCTGGTCGACCGAGTTCCGCAGCTGGGCGGATCGCTGGCGCTCACCGACGAGGGCGATGGGCTCGGGCGGGTGCGCTGGTTCGTGCTCGCGCCTGAGCTGCGCGGTCAGAGCCTCGGCCGCCGACTCGTCCAACGGTTGTTGAGCGAGGCCCGCTCGGCCCGGTTGGCCCGGCTCGAGCTGGAGACGTTCAGCGCCCTGACCGCCGCGGCGCAGATCTACCGCGCTGCCGGCTTTGAGCTGCGCTGGCAGCGTGAGACAGAACAATGGGGGCCACGCATCCAGATGCAGGGCTACGCGCTGAAGCTGAACTGAGGCGCCAAGACTGTCCGCAACGCGCGGCCAGCGGGTCGCCGCTCCCGGTTGCTGGCACCATGGGCCGTATGCCGTCCCGCTCAGACTCGACCGCCGCGCGGGCTCGCAGCGCCGGGATCGTGCTGCACCGCCGGGTCACCGACAGGACCGAGGTGCTGCTCGTGCATCCGGGCGGTCCGTTCTGGGCGCGGCGCGATCTCGGCGCGTGGTCGATTCCCAAGGGTGAGTACGACTCCGGCGAGGACCCGCTGGCGGCGGCCTTGCGCGAGTTTGAGGAGGAGCTGGGGTCGCCGGCGCCGGCCGGAGACAGGGAGGACCTTGGGGAGATCCGCCAGCGTGCGGGCAAGGTGGTGCGAGCGTGGGCGGTCGCCGGCGATCTCGACGTCAGCGGGGTGCACAGCAACACGTTCGAGCTCGAGTGGCCGCCCCGGTCGGGGAAGACGGCGAACTTTCCCGAGGTCGATCGAGCCGAGTGGTTCGATCTCGATCGCGCGCGCCAGAAGATCGTTGCCGCGCAGGCCGCCCTGCTCGATCGGCTCTCAGAGAGGCTGCCGTACTGATGGCCGGATCGGCTGCGATCAGTCCCACCGCGCACTACACCGGCTACGTGTGGGCTCGCAACGGGCTCTCGCCCAGGGAGCTGAGCACGATCGAGGGCCGGGTGCTGTTCGAGTCGCTGCACCCGCTGATGGCGGTCAGTGCGGCGCTCGGTGGCCCCTCGCTGGAGTCCTACCTGCTCGCGCGACACCGGGCGATCGACGCGCTGCTGACACGCGCGATCGAGGATCACGGCGTCACGCTGGTGATCGAGCTGGCGGCCGGGATGTCAGCACGCGGGTGGCGCTTCACCGAGCGCTACGGCGATCGGATCGAGTACGTCGAGGCCGACCTGGCCGAGATGGCGGCGCGCAAACGCCGTGCGCTGGACCGGTTCGGATCGCTGGGCGCGCGCCATCGCGTGCAGGAGGTCGACGCGCTGAGCGCCGAGGGGCCCACCAGCCTGGCGGCTCTGGCGGCGGACCTGGATCCCGGGCGCGGCCTGGCGATCATCACCGAGGGCCTGCTCGGCTATCTGCCGACCGACGCGATGCAGGATCTGTGGCGCCGGATCGCCGGCGTGCTGGCCGGTTTTGCGCACGGGCGCTACATCTCCGACCTGCATCTCGGCAGCGTTCAGACGCCGACCGTAAGGGCGTTTGTGCTCCTGCTGTCGGCCTTCGTGCGCGGTCGGGTGAACCTGCACTTCTCCGGCGCCGAGCCGGCGCGCGCCGCGCTGCTGGCCGCAGGGTTCTCGTCGGCGGCGGTCCACCCGGCGCTTAGCGTCACCGGCGGGCACGCCGGCCGCGGAGCTTCGCTGGCGCATATACTTGAGGCATCAACCGATTGATCTCAGCCACCATGTTCAGCGATCCTGCCTGCCCGTGGGCGTATTCGGAGAGCCCCGCGTTGCGCGTGATCGAGTGGCGCTACGGCGATCAGCTGCAGTGGCGGCTGGTGCTCATCGGCCTGACCGAGACCTCTGACCAGTACGCCAACCGCGGCTACACGCCGCTGCGCGGCGCCCTGAGTCAGCTCGCCTTCCGCCGCTACGGAATGCCGTTCTCGCCTGCCCCCAAGGCCCGGCTGAGCGCGACCGCCCCCGCGTGCCGAGCTATCGTCGCGGCGCGGCTGGAGCGCCCGGGCAGTGAGTGGGCCGTGTTCCGGGCGCTGCAGCTGGCCAACTTCACCAGCCCGCTGGTGCTGGAGGACGCCTCCCAGCTGCGTGACGTGCTGGCGACCGTGCCCGGGGTCGACCCCGCGCGGGTCATCGCCCGGCTCGAGGATCCCGAGGTGACGGACGGCTACCAACGCGATAAGGACGAGACCCGGACGGCCGCCGGGTCAGCGGCCGAGCTGCAGGGCAAGACCTCTACAAGCGACGGGCCAGTGCGCTTCACCGCGCCCTCGCTGGTGCTAGAGGCGGACGGCCGGCGGCTGGTGGCCGGCGGCATGCAACCGGTCGAGGCCTATGACGTGCTGATCGCCAACCTGGATCCGACCCTTGATCGTCAGCCGCCGCCCGAGACTCCGGCGCCCCTGCTGGCCCATTTTCCGGGCGGCCTGACCACCCAGGAGGTTGCCGCGCTGATGACCCACGGCAACGACCTGCCGGACCGTCGCGCCGCCGAGGCGGCGCTGATCGAGCTGCTAGCCGATGGCCGGGCGGTTCGCCGGCCACTGGGCGACGACGCCCTCTGGACCGCGGCCTGAGGCTCGCGCCGCGCGGTCGTTTCGGGGGTAGCGGGCCCGCCGGAGTACTAGCCGGCGTCGAGCTCGAGCTCGAGCTCCAGCGGCAGGGACTCCAGGCCGTAGATCCCTGATGGCGTGCCGAACGTCGGCACCCCGCCGAGCCTGATCGAGTGGACCCGGCGGGCCAGCATCGCCAGCCCCTCTTGCATCTCCGCGCGGGCAAGATTGGCGCCGACACAGTAGTGGATGCCCGCGCCAAAGGTCAGTATCCGGTGGCTCTCGCCGGTTCGGGCGATGTCGAACCCGTCGGGCTCGACCTCCTGGCGGTTGGCGTGCCAGGCGGAGATCAGCACGATGGCGCCCGGCGGGAAGGTCACGCCGCGGTGCTCCACCTCGGCAACGGTGATCCGGGCGGTGAACGGCGTGATCGGCTCGTAGCGAAGCGCCTCGTCCACCGCCGCCAGCGCCAGCCCGTCCGGATCGGAACGCAGGCGCTGCCACTGGTCGGGATGGGAGGCCAGCAGCCTGACCGCGTGGGCCAGCTGGCTCTGACTCGTGTCAACGCCGCCGACCAGAACGTTGAGCACGAGGTTTCGCAGCTCGTCGTGGCTCAGCCGGTCGCCCGACTGCTCGGCCGAGATCAGATCGGTGATCAGGTCGGTGCCGGAATTATTGCGGCACCGGGCAATCAGGTCATCGGCGTAGACGTAGAACTCGGCGACGGCCCGCTCGATCTCGGCGCGCTCCGCGATCAGGCTGGTCGGGTCAAACTGGCGCTGGATCCAGGCCGACCAGTGGTGAAGGCGGGGCGCGTCGGTCAGCGGCGCTCCCATCACCTGCGCGATCACCAGCGACGGGTACGGCTTGGCGAACGTCTCGATGAAGTCGCAGCGCCCGTCCGGCGGGACCTCCTCCAGCAGCTGTCCCAGGAAGGTGCGCATCGCGGGCCGGTAGCGGTCGATCGCCCTCGGCGCCAGCGCGGGGTTGACGAGGTTTCGCAGCCGGCGGTGATCGCCGCCGTTGATGTTGATGATGTTCTTGACTATCTCCTCGTGCAGCGGGCCTTCGGCGATCCCGAACAGCTGCGCGATCGTCAGGCCGGGGAACACCGCGTCCTTGGTGCGCAGGAAGAACTCGCCGGCCTCGCGGTCGAGCACGATGAAGCCGAACGGCCCCGCGGCCAGCCAACCGTCATGACCGTGGACCGCTGCCATCGCCGCCCGGTAGCGGTCCCCGCGCAGCTCAACGTCGGTGTGGTCGAATGTCGGGAGCTCCAGCTCGCCTGCCAGCGGCACGTTCTACCGTCCGATCCACGGGTTGGCGGCGAGCTCGCGGGCCACGTGCTCGGTGAGGGTCAGCGCCTGCATCACGGTGGTGTAATCGATGTTCTCAGGTGTATCGCTCATCCGGTGATAGTTAGACAGCGACTTGTAGCGGTCCATCGATGCAAGCGTCGCGGTCGGGTAGCCGGCCCGGCTGGGGATCACCGCGTCGGTGGAGTTGCGGGAGCGCATCCCGCGTCGCAGGGGAACGCCTTCTCCATGCGCGGCGCGAGCGATCAGATCACGGAAGCTGCGGTCGTGGTAGTCCTCCATCACCACGGGCCCTTCTCCCTCGAGCATGATCAGCCTGGGCGAGCCGACGGTCTCCAGGTTCAGAAACCAGGTGCGGTCGCGGTCCAGCGTCGGGAAGTGCCGGCGGGCGAACCCATGGATGCCTCCCTGCAGCACCTCCTCGGCCCCGCATGACACCAGCAGCACGGAGAGCGAGCTCAGCGGGCGGCGCCGCAGCCGCTCGGCCAGCGCGACGAGCACAGCCACGGCGCTGAGATTGTCGTTGGCGCCCGGGACGATCGGGCTGCGGGCCACGTCGGCGAACACGGCGGTGGCGAGCAACGAACCCGCCGCACCGGTGGCGATCATGCCGCGCCGGCCCCGGGCGGCGCCCAGCGCGGTCAGCGCCGGCGCGCCCAGCATCCCCCACCACAGGGGCAGCGAGGTATCAATCCGCTCCAGGATACCCGGGAACCGCTCGCCCAGCCAGACC
Source organism: uncultured Actinomycetes bacterium (assembly GCA_937888775.1). The sequence goes on from CALAQT010000052.1 coordinate 19,859, forward strand.
TGCAAGCGGTCATCGAAGATCGCTCCGGTCGGGGCGGCGTCGTGATGGGCCAGCAGCACCAGCGTCCGCGGCGCGGACTGATCGCCGCAGCGGGCGATCACGTTCCAGGTCGTGCGCCGGCGCGTCGTGGCGCGTCTGAACAGCCGGGGCCCGTTGGAGATGTCGTCGGCGATTGCCGCAGTCACCCCGGCGGCAGCCGCGGCGCCCAGCTTCTGGGACCGCCCGCCTCGCAGCGAGACCAGTCCGGCCAGCGCTCCGAGCGCCGCGAGCGTGCCCATCGGTTTCGCGTAGCCGTCGAGGAAATGCTCCTCCTGGACCTGCGCCGGCGCCGCCGCGCGGTCCAGGCGGCGAGCGATCCAGTGTGCTGCCTGTTCCTCACCGGTGCGCCCGGCGCGGCGCTCGAGCGGGGCCAGCGCCTCGATCACCTCGCGCAGGACCGCCTCGTCGCGGTCTCCGCCAGCCGACCCAGGCGAGCTGTTCGCGTTGGCGTACACCGTCCTGATGGTATGGGTCAGGGCCCACGGCGAGATTATTGACGGCGAACCCTGCAGCCCGGGTGAGCGGGCGGCGGCCTAACGGAGTGGGCCCTCAGGCCTCGAAGATCGCCGCCAGACCCTGGCCGCCGCCGATGCACATCGTCTCGAGCCCGTAGCGACCGCCGCGCCGACGCAGCTCATGCAACAGAGTGGCGAGGATCCGGCCCCCGGTGGCGCCGATCGGGTGCCCCAGCGAGATCCCGGAGCCGTTGACGTTCAGGCGCTCGAACCCGTCCGGGAGCTTCCATTCGCGCAGCACCGACAGCACCTGGCTGGCGAACGCCTCGTTGAGCTCGATCAGGTCCATCTGGTCAAGTGACAGCCCAGCGCGCACCATCGCTTTGGCTGTGGCCGGCACCGGGCCGATGCCCATCGTCTCAGGCGGCACGCCCGCCACCGCCCAGCTGACCAGGCGCGCGAACGGGGTCAGCCCCAGCTCGGCGGCGAGCGCGGCGTGAGTAACGATGCAGACCGCGGCGCCGTCGTTCTGCCCGCTGGAGTTGCCCGCCGTTACGGTCGCTTCCGGATCGGAACGTCCCATCACCGGCCGCAGCGCGGCCAGGCCCTCCAGGGTCGTGTCCGGGCGCGGGTGCTCGTCGCGGTCGATCAGCCGCGTGCCCGCCTTTCGGTCCTTGACCTCCACCGGCACGATCTCCTCGGCGAACGCGCCGCGGTCGTGGGCGGCCACCGCGCGCTGATGGGAGAGCAGAGCCAGCTCATCTTGCTCGTGGCGCGGGATGGCGTATTCGCGGCGGAGATTCTCGGCGGTCTCCAGCATGCCGCCGCGAACCGGGTGGCTGGCGCCGCCGGCCGTCACCCGACCCCTCGCCAGGCGGTCCTCGAGCATCGCGCCGCCCGATCTGGCCCCCCAGCGCAACGTGGTGGAGTAGAGCTCGGTTTGGCTCATGCTCTCCGCGCCGCCGGCCAGCACGAGGTCGGCCGCGCCGGTCTGCACCTGCATGCTTGCCTCGATCACGGCCTGCAGCCCTGATCCGCAGCGCCGGTCGATCTGCAATCCCGGCACCCGGACCCCCAACCCGGCATCAAGCGCCGCCACTCGGCCCAGCGCCGGCGCCTCGCCGTTGGCGTAGCCCTGTCCGAGCAGCACGTCATCGATCCGCTCCGGCGGAAGTCCGGTGCGCTGGATCAGCGCCTTGATCACGGTCGTGGCCAGGTCGGTCACCGAGACGTCACGGAACATCCCGCCAAAGCGGCCAACGGGCGTGCGCAGCGGCTCGCAGATCAGCGCCTCTCGCATAGCCGATCAGCTTACCCAGCGGATTTGGCGGGCGGATTCACACGCGCCCGTGGAATTCGCCCCTCGAATTCCACACCGACTCCGTGGAATCGGCGCCAGCCGATTCCACCCCGGAATTTGCGCCAGCAAATTCCGGCCTTGACCCTCACGCCACGTCAGGTTCTAACGTCCGACGCATGCAAACGGTGGGTGAGCTGGTAGGAAAATACGTTCAGGGTGCGACCGCCGCCTCGGCCGTTGCCGTTTGT
>CALAQT010000053.1 GCA_937888775.1 uncultured Actinomycetes bacterium
ATCGTGACCGAGTAGTAGTAGTCGCCGTTGTCGTGGCGCTCGGCATAGATGAACGCGGCCGAGGATTCCGCGACGTTGGCGGCGTCCTGGCCGGTGGCGATGAACATCGCCGTGATCCCGTTGGCCGAGTGGGCGCCGTTGTTGTTCACGCCGGACATGAAGCCGCCGAGGTTGGAGATCTGGCGGGCTCTGAATATGAGCTCGGTCGAGGTGTGCATGATCTGGCGAAACAGCGCGTCCGGAATCGTCGCCTCGGCCACCACGCGCTTGCCGCGGGTGCGCAGCATGTTGACCTGGGAGCTCTTCTTGTCGGTGGCGAAGTTTGACTCCAGCAGGTACTGCTCGATCCCCGGATAGTGATCGGTGATCCAGCGGCAGGCAGCTTGGGTGGCCTTGCCGGTCAGGTTCTGTCCAGCCGCATCGCCGGTGGTGAAGTTGAAACGGCAGAACAGGATGCGGCTGGCCGAGTACTGCTCGATGTCCTGCAGGTGCCCGGCTCGGGTCGTGGACTCGGCGGCCGCGCGGATCTCCTGGAAGTGATCCTGCAGCCATTCGCCGAACGCGCGCGCCTCGCGCGCGGTGGGGAAGATGAAGGCCGGCGCCCGCTGCATCCGGTCATCCATCACCGTGGTGGTGACCCCACCGGCGGCGTACAGCAGCTTCATGCCGCGGTTGTAGCTGGCCACCAGCGTGCCTTCGGCAGTGGCCAGCGGGACGTAGAAGTCGCCCCGGGCGTGCTCGCCGTTGACGCGCAGCGGTCCGGCCAGGCCGATCGGCACTTGGGCGGCGCCGATGAAGTGCTCGACGTTCCCCGCCACCACCTCGGGCTCGAACGAGTACCTGGAGATGTGTTCCAGGGCGGCGCCGCTGTGCCGGCGGGCGAACTCCAGGCGCAGCTGCGCTGCCTGGCGGCTGTAATCGTCGGTCGGGTCCCTGGGGACGGGGACCCTGTGGTTGGTCTTGCCGGCGGTCATCGCTCGCGCTCCTCTCCACTAGCTGCTGGGCTGTGCAACATATCCCGATCGCGCTACGTTACGCCTGCGGCGCGCACGGACCGGCCGCGGTTTCGGAGCCAGCGGAGGAGGGTGGCAGATGCAGACGATGAGCCCGCTCGATGCGTCGTTTCTTCACGTCGAGGACGCGGTAACGCACATGCACATCGGCTCGGTGGGGATCTTCGAGGGTCCGCCTCCTGGCCCCGGCGACGTCCAGGCCGCGATCGGCGCGCGCCTGCCGCTGGTGCCGCGCTACCGCCAGAAGGTGCGGTTCGTGCCGCTGGCCCTCGGCCGCCCCACGTGGGTCGACGACCATCACTTCAACGTTGATTACCACGTGCGGCGCACCGCGCTGCCGGCGCCCGGCGGCGACGAGGAACTGCGAAACCTGGTGGGGCGGGTGATGTCTCAGCAGCTCGATCGGGCCAAGCCGCTGTGGGAGATGTGGGTCGCCGAGGGTCTCGACGATGGCCGCTGGGCCCTGATCTCAAAGACTCACCATTGCATGGTCGACGGCGTGTCGGCCACCGACCTGCTGAGCGTGATGCTCAGCACCGAGCGTGACTCGATCTCACCGGCGGCCGATCGCTGGCGACCTGATCCCGACCCGAGCGGGGCTGCGCTGATCGTCCATGCGCTGGCCGGACGGGCGTCGAGTCCCTACGAGGGATTACGGGGGGTTCTGTCGGCGGTGCGGGGCCCGCGCCGGGTTGCTCGCCAGCTGGTTGACGTCACGCGCGGCTTTGTCAACCTCCGGCCTCTGCTGAGCCCCTCCGCGGTTGGCAGCTCGCTCAACGGCCCGATCGGTCCCCATCGCCGCTGGGATTGGGCGCGGGCGCGGCTGCTGGACGTCAAGCAGATCCGGGAGGCCCACGGCGGCACGGTCAACGACGTGGTCCTGGCCGCGATCACCAACGGCTTCCGTGAGCTGCTGCTGTCCCGCGGTGAGCCCGTGGAGGGCCGGGTGATCCGCACGCTCGTGCCGGTATCGGTGCGCGCCGAGCACGAGCACGGGACCTACAACAACAAGGTCTCGGCGATGTTCGCCGAGCTTCCGGTCGAGATCGAAGATCCGGTCAGGCGGCTGGGAGCGCTGCACGAGCAGATGCAGCACCTCAAGCACTCCGGCCAGGCCGTGGCGGCCGAGCGGCTGACCGCGCTGAGCGGCTTTGCCCCCGCGATGCTGCTGGCCCTCGCCGGGCGGGTGGGCACCCGGCTGCCCCAGAGCAGCATCAACACCGTGACCACTAACGTTCCCGGTCCCCAGCAGCCGCTCTACCTCGTCGGCAAGCGGATGCTGGAGGCGTTCCCATTCGTACCGCTCGGCGGGCATGTGAGGGTGGGGGTGGCGATCTTCTCCTACGACGGCGGGATCAACTTCGGGGTCACCGGCGATCTCGACGGCGCGCCGGACATCGGCGTGCTGTGTCGCGGCATCGAAGCCGGCGTCGCCCAGCTGCTCGACTCCGCCTCGACCAAGGCCCGATCGGGACGCGCCGGGGCCAAGCGGCGCACGCCACGGCCAACGCGGGCCAAGCGCACGACCGAGGGTGCCGTGGCGAAGGTGCGCGGTCCGGACGCCGGGGGGAACGGGAACAGCCCGGCCGCCGCGGCGGAGCCGCAAAAGTAGCTGTCAGGCAGAATCCAGAAACGAGAGAGGACTGATCGCACCTGCCCGCACCTGACCTCAAACCGACGGCCTCCGGCGAGCTCACCGCGCCCGCGGGGGAGCTGGAGCTCTGCTATGAGACCTTTGGGGCCTCCGACGCCACGCCGCTGCTGCTGGTGATGGGCCTGGCCTCGCAGATGATCCTGTGGGACGACGAGTTCTGCGAGCGGCTGGCCGCCCACGGCTTCTGGGTGATCCGGTTCGACAACCGCGACGTCGGCCGCTCGACGATCATGCGCGGGGCGCGAATCCCCAAGCGATGGCAGCTGCTGACCCGCAATGCCCGTGGCGCCGCCTACTCACTGGATGAGATGGCCGCCGACGCGGTCGGTCTGCTTGATCACCTGGGGATCGGCGCCGCGCACGTCGTTGGCGCATCGATGGGCGGGATGATCGCCCAGCTGATTGCGATCGGCCATCCCGATCGGGTTCTGTCGCTGGTGTCGATCATGTCCACCACGGGCAACCGGAGCGTCGGCCGTCCCCAGCCGCGGCTGGCGCTGCGGATGCTGCGCAAGGCCAAACGCGACCGCGAGGGCTACATCGAGGACCACCTCGAGACCTACCGCGCGATCGGATCACCGGGGTTCGACTTCGAAGAGGAGCACAAGCGTGAGCGGGCCGGACGCTGTTTTGATCGCGGCATCTATCCCGCCGGCAGCGCCCGCCAGATGGCCGCGATCATGGCCGCGCCCGACCGGACCCCGTTGCTGGCAGAGGTGCGCGTCCCGACCACGGTGATCCACGGCGACGCCGACCCGCTGGTCAACGTCTCGGGGGGCCGCGCAACCGCGGAAGCGACCCCCGGCGCCAAGCTGGTGATCCTTCCGGGCATGGGGCATGACCTGCCGCGCGAGCTGTGGCCGCAGATCATCGACGCGATCGTGCAGAACGCCACCGTCGCCGCCGGCTGACACGAACTGCGCGAGCCCTTACAGCGGTGGTGCGCCGATCGCGGCGCCGGCGCGCGCGGCCAACTGGTCCAGCTGGCCGATCAGCACCGACACGTAGGTGGTCACCACCGCCGGCAGCCGCTGGTGGTCGGCGCCCGCGCCGCGAGCGACCGGGAGCGGGAACGGAAGCTCGCCTGGATGTCGCCCGGCGGCCGGCGCGAGGTTTCGCACCGGCGCCGGCACGGTCCGGATCCGCGCGAGGTCGATCGGCGCGCCAAACAGTCCGGGCGCCGGCGTGGCCGGGATCCGCTGCTGTGCCACGGTCAGGCCGGTGAACCGCGCCACTCGGGTGATGCGCGCACCTGACCGCAGACCCTCTGACCACAGTAGCCGCGTGTAGCCTGAGTTCCATCCGAACTCAGGGATCACGTGGTGAAAGCTCGTCAGCCGGCGAAGGTCGCCGGTGGCGAGATCGACCATGTAGAGATCGCTGGTGAACTTTGGATCGGTGAAGTCGGCCAGGAACATCGGCGTCCCGGCCGAGCCCGGATCCGGTGCGTCGAAGCCGAGCCATAGCGCCGCGGTGATCACCGTCTGATACCAGGTGCCCGGCCGCTCGCGGCTGGTCATGACGATCAGTCACGCATATCGGGGGTGAACACCGCCTGCTCCTCATAGGCCGGGTCGTTGTCGGTGACGTGGGTTACCAGCGGATGCTCGGGTGACGCGCCGCGCCCGTACAGGCGCATGAAGTACAGCTCCAGGTGCATCCAGCCGGGGGGGTGGCCTGAAACGGTGACCGGCGCGGCCCGAAGGCGGTGAACAGAAAGCCGCTGCCGTCGGGAGCCCAGGCCTGGGTTTCATAGACTCCGAACGCCGGCCCGACGACGCGTACATGGGACAGGTGCGGTGATCCGTGCGCCGGCGCGGCGAAGTCGGCGAGCAACATCTGCCAGCGCTGCCCGCCGCGGTCCAGCGGATAGGCCTCGGTTCGGGTCCAGATCAGATGACGGCCGTCTGGGGACCAGTACGGGTGGTAGTTGTCGTAGGGGACGCCCCCCGGACGATCGTCGTAGCGTGCGCCCCTGGCGGGATCGCTGGCGCGGGTCAACCGCGTCAAACGCGACCCGTCCGGGCGCATCACGTACAGGTCAGAGCCGTAGCCGCCCAGACACGGCTGGCCGTAGTGCTCGGGCTGGGCACCCATTGAGCAGAACAGGATCCACCGGCCCGGCGATCTCGCCCGGGCGCTGGCATCCGACCGGCTGACCGCGCCGGCCTGCGGCTGCTGCTCCGCAAAGCCGTTGGGCCCCTGCAGCCGCCCGCAGGTCTCACAACGGCGTCGCGAGCCGTCAAGCTTCGAGTTGTAGACCTGCTCCAGCCCGGACCGGTCGGGCTCGTTTGACAGCACGTCTCCCGTGCTCGTCCAGCTGGGGGTCTGCCCGAACGTGTAGGCGTTGGCCTGGACTCTGAACGGCGCCGAGAAGTACGGATCGGGCGTCGATGCGCCCCGCGCCAGGCCGGCCGCCCACGGCGCCGTGACGGTCAGGGCCAGCGCGAGTGCGAGGCTCCCGATCGTGCGTGTCAGACCCGCGTGCCACACCGCTGCACCTCCATCGCCTCCCGGTGTCGGCCGGTCGCCGGCACGCTCGGCGCAGAGGCGAGATCGTATCCGTCCGCCGGTGGCCGATGCGGGAGATCCGAGCGGTCTTGCGAACCGCGTCGACGCTACGCCGGCGCGATCCGCGATCATGTCGGGTTAGTTCCGCGTACTGTCGCGTCCTTCAAACTGCCTTATGCCCTACGCACCTGATCTGTCCGGACTCGCCCTGGACGGCCGCTACGAGCTCCACGCCGTGATCGGCGAGGGGACCTTCGGTCGCGTCTACCGCGGGCGCGACCGGCGGCTGGCGCGGCCGGTGGCGGTCAAGGTGATCAAGCCGTGGTGGGCCGAGGACCCCGACTGGGTCCAGAGCTTCGAGCGCGAGGCGCAGCTTCTGGCCCGCGTCAGCGACCCCGGCATCGTGCAGATCTTCGATGTCGGCCATGCGCCCGAGGGTCTGTATTACGTTGCCGAGCTGGTCGACGGCGAGAGCCTCGAGCAGCGCTTGCGCCGCGGCCCGTTGGCCCCCGCAGATGCCTGCGAGGTGGCCGAGCAGCTGTGCCGGGCGCTGGCGCAAGCGCACCTGCAGAGCATCGTGCACCGTGACGTCAAGCCCGCCAACGTCCTGATCTCCGCCCGTGGTCGGGTCAAGGTCGGAGATTTCGGCGTCGCCCGCCTGGCCGAGGGCAGCACCGACGGAGCAGCGGCCACGATCGTCGGGACCCCCCGCTACATGGCGCCTGAGCAGGCGCGCGGACGGCCCACGACGCCGGCCACCGACGTCTACAGCGTCGGGGTCGTGCTGTACGAGATGCTCGCCGGGCGTCCGCCGTTCACTGAGAACACGGCGGTGGAGCTCGGTCTGCGACACGTTCAGGACCCACCGCCGGCGCTTCCCGCCGGCACCCCCGGCGCGCTGGTGGTGATCGTCAAATGCGCGTTGGCCAAGGATCCGGTGCGCCGCTACGCCAGCGGCACGACGATGGCGGCCGCGCTCGGGCGGGCCAAGGCGTCGCTGCCGCCCGACGCGCCGACGGTGATGCTTTCCCGGGCCGGTTCGCGTTCGCGACCGGGCGCCCGGAGTGCGGCGCCGGGGGGGGCTGCCCCGGCTACCCACCCGGGTGCCTCAAGATCGG
>CALAQT010000054.1 GCA_937888775.1 uncultured Actinomycetes bacterium
ACCGAGGCACGCCGCAACCATAACCACCCCACCGGACACTAAGGAAACGGTATTGGGTCTAGATGAGTGATCCCGAATTGGTGGCGGCCGTGATGGCTGGGCCAGGAGGGAAGGAGAGGTCGTCGAAGGTCAGCGTTGCTCTAGCAACGTCGACCACGGAGGTGGCCTCGTGCTCGCCGACCTCGACGACCTTCTCACCGCACTTTATGTGCTGGTGGATGATCTCCTGCCCGCCAGACGCGGTGCAGGACGACGCCCAAGGATCACCGCGGCGGAGCTCATCACGCTCGCGGTCGACCGGGACCGACGGGTGGCTGATCCCCGGCCGGCACGCTGGGCAGCACATCACCGCCGACCGACTGCAGCAACGGCTCAAGCGTCACGGGATCGAGCGCAGCCGAGAGGGCCGGCACGCCGCGCTGCTCGCGCTCGCCGCGCGGCTCCCTGCGCCGATATTCGCCGAGCGGATCGGGATCCACCAATCACGCGCGGCGGCCTGGGCCCGGATGGCCGGCGCCACCTACGCCGACTACGTCGCGGCGCGGCTCGACAAGTGAACCTCTGTGCCTATCTCCGTCGCGGCGTTAGCCTGCCACGCCCGCAGGATCCCGCGACGGTTGCGCGTCGGAGGTCCGAGCTGCGTCGTCGAGCGCGCCGCGGAGCTGCCGGTACTGCTCGACTGTGATCTCGCCGCCGGCGAGTCGCCGGTCGAGGATGTCGCGGGCCGACTCGCCCGCGGCGGTCGGGCCGGTGTCGCTGCGGCTGCTCAGAGAGACGAGCCAGACGATCACACCGACGATCAGCGCGAGGATGATCAGCGTGCCGAAGATCGAGAAGACCCAGTCCCCGGTGCTCATGTGATTGCCCCAATACATCATCGATGTTCACCTCCGTTGCGGCTGCCCATGCCGCCCATCATGTTCATCATCATCGCCATCATCGCGGCGCACATGACGGCGGCGAAGATGAAGCTGACGCTGGCGACGCCGGTGGCGACGAGCACGATTGCGATGACGAGCATCGCGACGCAGCCGAGCATCATCCAGCCGTGCCCCGCGTCGCGGACGCGTTGCTTGAGATTGGTCTGATTGGTGTGCAGCAGGTTCATGCTGACCTCGATCGCCGCTTGTGATGGAGGAACGGTGCCCTCTGGTCGTTTCATGCTGCGGCTCACGCTACGCCGAACGGGGCGGTCCGCCATCCGCGGTTAGGTGCATCAGACCTACGGGAAAATACCCACTGGGGGTATGTTAGGGTCGGCCTGTGGGTGAGATCTGCCGCCGCGGTTGCGGCATGAGGACTGGCAGCGAGTGCCCGGCGCCGGCCGGCGGCTCAGCCGCGTCTGAGGAGTCGTCCGACGGCGGCCATCATCTCTTCGGTCCGCTCGTCCTGCTGGTCGGGCTCAGCGCCGATCACGCAGGTGTGGGCGTGCCCGTCGAGCAGTCCGAGCGCGACCTTGTCCAGCGCGGCTTGGGCGGCGCTGATCTGGGTGAGGATGTCGATGCAGTACCGGTCGTCCTGCACCATTCCCTCGATCCCGCGGATCTGTCCTTCGATCCGTCGCAGGCGGGCGAGCAGCTGGTCTTTGGTGGCGGTATAGCCCCTGGCGGGCGCCTGAGTCTTCGGCATCCCCGAATCCTACCACGTACCTCTACCCCCTAGGGGTATCTGTTATGGTGGCTGGCGTGAGTGTGTTCGATGTGATCTGGCACGGCCTGCGGGATTCGTTTCTGATGGCGTGGGAGGTGTGGTGGGCGCTCGTGCTCGGGTTCGCGATCTCCGCGATCGTGCAGGCATGGGTCCCCCGCGAGCGGATCCAGGGGCTGATGAGCGGCTCCGGCCCGCGCCCGGTCGGCTGGGCGACCGGCCTCGGCGCCGCGTCGTCGTCGTGCTCCTACGCAGCGATCGCGATCGGCAAGTCGCTGTTCCAGAAGGGCGCCTCGGCGGCCTCAGCGCTGGCGTTCCAGTTCGCCTCGACGAACCTCGTGTGGGAGCTCGGGCTGGTGCTGTGGGTGCTGATCGGCTGGCAGTTCACCGTGGCCGAGTACGTCGGCGGGATCGTGATGATCGTGCTGATGACGGTGCTGCTGCGGCTGTTCGTCAGCCGCCAACTCGAGGAGCAGGCTCGTGAACACGCACAGGAAGCGGACACCGGCCACCAGCACCACGCCGCCGGCGAAGAGCTGTCCTGGCGTGAGCGGCTCACCTCGGCGCGGGCGTGGTCGGACGTCGCGCACAACTTCCGCGGCGACTGGCAGATGCTGTGGAAGGAGATCACGATCGGGTTCCTGCTCGCGGGGTTCATCGCGCAGTTCGGCAACGGCTTCTTCGAGCACCTGTTCCTGCGCAACGCTCCGGCGCCGCTGCCGACGATCGAGAACGTGATCATCGCCCCGATCATCGCGGTGCTCAGCTTCGTCTGCTCGGTCGGGAACGTCCCGCTCGCTGCGGTGCTGTGGTCGGGCGGGATCTCGTTCGCCGGGGTGCTCGCGTTTCTGTTCGCAGACCTGATCGTGCTGCCGATCCTCGCGATCTACCGCAAGTACTACGGCATGCGATTCACCGTGCGGATCACCGCGCTGATGTTCGTGACGATGGTGATCGCCGCGCTGATCGTCAACGGCATCTTCAGCGCGCTCGGGCTGCTCCCCACCGGACCACGACCGACCCGCGCCGACATCTTCACCGCGATCCACCTCGACTACAAGCTCGCGCTCAACCTGCTCGGCGTCGCGATCTTCGCAGGCCTGTTCTGGCTCACCGTCCAGCGCGGAGCGACCGACCCCGTGTGCGGGATGAAGGTCGACCGCGCCAAGGCCGTGACCAAGCAGTTCGGCGGGCGGACCTACTACTTCTGCTCGGACCACTGCCTGCACGCGTTCGAAGCCGACCCCGACAAGTACCTGAGCGGAACGCACCCGCCGATCACGGGCACGCCGCCCATGCCCACCACTGAGCGGACACGAGGGGAATCGCGATGACCGAACGCGGCAAGCAGCTTCACGCGACCACCGACGAGCAGATCGCAGAGCTGATCAACCTGATCTCGGCACTGGACGAGGGCTCGCTGCGCCGGCCGTGCCCCGGCCGGGAGAAGCTCGGCGACGGGACCGTCGGCGCGTCCGCGCGGCACACGGCCGACAACTACCAGCGGATCGCCGCCTTCGTCCAGACCAGCGACCGGATGTCAGGCGCCCACGGACCGGCGCAGCACGGGGGTCATCGCATCCCTCGGTTCCTGCGAGCGATCGGCCACAGACCGTCAGACCACGCCGAACACGACCCGGGCGCCGGACAACACGACGGCGAGTACACGGCAGACACGATCGATGTGGGCGCCGTGGTCGAGCAGCTCTCAGGCTCCCGCGACACGCTCGGCCGGATCGCGGAGTTGACCGACACTCAGCTGGACGCGATCCCACCGGACGGCAGCTTCAGGTTCTGCGACGGGCACCGCACCCTCGAACAGGTCCTCGCAGGCCTCCTCAAGCATCAAGCCCACCAGCTCGAAGCGCTCAGGACCGGCCTCGATTGAGCACCGCGCACGGAGGTTCGCGTGGGTAGTTGCCCACACCCGCCTTACGGGCCTGAACGGTCGCCGCTGCGCTTGCCGCGACCTGCCGTCCTGGATATGCGCCCCCGGCTCGCGCTCATCACAATCGCTCTCGTTCTCCTGATCCCGGCCGCCGCGCGCGCGTCATTGACCGACGAACAGCGACAGGGACAGAACCTGATCGGGCAGCTGCAAGCCGGCACCAAGACCTGCAGCGCCCTGTCCGCCGGCGATCTCGATCACATCGGCGAGTACGTGATGTTCCGCGCGCTCGGGTCCACCAGCCTGCACCAGGCGATGAACGACCGCATGCGCGCGATGCTCGGCGAACAGGGCGAGTCCCGGATGCACCAGCTCCTCGGCGCTCGCTACGCCGGCTGCTCCACCCGCACCGGCGGGATCGCCGGCGGCGCCGGAATGATGGGCGGCTCCGCAATGATGGGCGGCTACGCCGCCAACGGCGGCATCGGCGCGATGATGAGCTCAAGCGAGTGGAGCTGGATCATGGGCGGCGCCTGGCAGCACATGACCCGCCAGGACTGGCAGCGCCGCCAGCAACAGCTCCTCGGTCCCGGCGCCGGCACCATGATGAACAACGGTTGGAGCGCGATCGCCATCATCGCTGTCTGCCTCGGAGCCGTCATCCTCGTCGCCCTCGAGATCCTCGCCGTCGTCCGCCGTCCATTCAGACGGCCACCGACCGCCGCACCCACGCCCTAAGCGGGCTCTCGATCGCGCTCCTCGCCGGCGTGACCCGCTAGGCCAGCGGCGGCCGATCCCCCTCAGGTCGACGCGCACGCGACTCAACACCTCAGCCTCCGCGGTGTGGGTGCCGGACCAATGCCCTCCACCGTTGCAGACGACCGGCGGGCCTGCAAGCCCTCCGGGATCGCCGACGCGCCCTCCCTACGGTCGGGTTCCGGCCCGCCGGACGTCCGCACCGGGGGCACATGTCCAACACCCACACAAGCAGCGCCCGGCGCGAACCCGCCTATTCCGGCGCTCCCAATATCCGAACGTTGCCAGTCGAACGCCGGCAGTCCCGCCGGTCTGGCAACGGATGCGCCAGCGCCGAGGAACAGGAGCCAGTCGGAATCCATCGTCACGCGAGGACGGAAGGTACACCGCCGCCGGCGCGCGCTTCAACGTGAGACCGGACTCTCCGCTCTTTTCGGGTGAGAGCATGCGTGCCGACGTCGGCGCCGCCAGGTCGGGCCATCCGCGCGCATCAGCACGAGTGCTATCCCAGAAAGCGCTCGTGCGAATCTGGGCGGCATCGAGCCGCACCTGACTTCCGAGTTCGCCCAGATCCGAGCGCGCCGTTGGTGGCCGGCGCAGACGGCGTGGCGGTGCTGCGCTGCGCTCCGCCACTTGCGCTTTCATCGGGATCGGCGAGGATCGCTCGCTGGTGCTTGCGCGTGAAGGCACGAGCCACGCGCCGGGACCGATGACACGCCAGCCGATCGTCTCGGGGCAGAAGCTGGACGGTCCGGACAGGACGCCTCCTCCTGGGCGAATGCACAAGCGGCGAGCTCGGCGCCGGCAGACAGGTCGGCGCCGCTGGTTGCACGCGATAGGGACAGTGACGGCGATGCCGCCTATCGCTTGCTGGGGAGCCTCACCGCGGCGAGCCAGCTAACGTCCGTGATGCTTGCTGAGACGCGTCGGACAAGCAAGCGCCTGCGCAGGACACGTCGTCGCGGTTCGGCGATCGGACGCGTGAGCTGGCGGCTCGGTCAGCACCGACCGCTCGTGGTCCCGCTTCGACGACAACATCGGGCGGCGAGCTCCAACCGCCAGGATGCGGAGTAGCGGGCCATTGCGCGCGAGCCGGCGGAAGGCCCGGTACGGGCCGACGCGAACCCTGTCAGGCATCGAGGGTCTTGTACGCGGGGGAACGTTGAGCGGACGCCGACGCCTCGGTCCGTGGTTTAGTCGTTCGCGGCTGTCAAGGCCGGTTGAAAGGCCGGCCACCAGCGCCGGTCGTACGGCTCGACTCGCTCGGTCTCGGCGTGAGCTGGTAGGACGAGGTGATGCCCGGACAAGTTGCGGCTGTGCGGGGTGATCGTCCACGGGATCCCGTGGGGACTCTGGCGCGGCGCGAGACTCAACACCGGCCGTTGACAGGGAACCCGGCGGCCTTGCTCTGCAGACACGCTGCGCAGGATTCGCCGCAACTTGTGGTGTCTCCGTTAGGCAGGCAACCGGCGGCGACCACGCCCGTGGGACAGAAGCAGCACTGCTCCACGCACATGTCGCATCCTGGCTGGGGTGGGTACTTCTTGGGGTCGCCGCAGTTGGGCGAGCCACATTGTCCCGCGTCGTATTGGTAGCGAACTACGTTCGCCGTGTTGCACCCGTCAAACCTGACGGTTTCGGTCAGGACGAGAAGCGCGCCAAGGCCGCCGAGCTTGATCTTTGAGGCGACGTATGCGGTGTAGTCCTGGACGGTCGGGAGATCGACACCGAAAGCCGCCTTAGAGCATGTCGAGAAGCGCGTCAGGGCTGCCGCGTTGGCGTCGTTGAGGCATTGGACGGCGCAGTAGGCGTCGGCACGCGCTGTGGATGGGTTGGCGAGGCGCAGCGGGAGCATCGCGAGCACGCTGGCGGATAGGGCGCGGGTGAGCAGTTTCCGGCGCGAGAGCTGACCGTTCCCGATCGCCGGGCGGTCATCCGGCGCGGGAAAGGGCGTGGGCGAACGCTTGGCGATCCGTAGCGCGAGCCGGTCGATGCGGGAGCCCGCAGCCCTGTCGCTGGAGAGGTGGGCCGGGCGGCTCACAGGTGGTTTGCTCCGGCCCGGCGCAGCCTTGCGGTCAGCGTCTGGATCGCGGTGTGCAGGAGGCGCTCGTCGGCTTGTTGCTGTTTGGCGTAGTGGTCGCGCTTGCCCGCCGTTGGGCTGGTGAGCGACAGTTCCCCGGCGCCGCAGGCCGCTCGCAGCACGCTGAGCGCATCAAGCGCGGCTTTGCGGGCTGTTTCGGCGCCGTGGACGCGGGCGATGCTGGCGTGCGCGCCATCGATGTCGTGGAGCCGGCGACGCCATGCCGCTTGCGTTGCGGCGGGGACCCGGAGTGGCTTGCCGGGAACGCCGACTGGCGCGCTGCGCAGCGCCTGGCCGGCCGCGGCGTATCGGTGATCGGGACCGACCGTTACGTGCCGCCGCATCCGTGGGGCTCGACCCACGGGGACACCAGGGTCACGCGGCTGGCTATCGGTGAAGGCCGGGAGTACGTGCCGCTCGTGCGCCGCTCGCACGAGCTCTGGCACGAGATCGAGCAGGCGTCCGGCACGCAGGTGCTGACCCAACCCGGGACCGTCGTCCTCGCGCACCCGGCGAGTCCGTTCCTGAACGAGACACGGGCGTCGGCGCGCGAGTACGAGATCGACCACCTGGATCTGACCAACGCGGAGGTTCGAGCGCGGTTCCCGATGTTCGCGGTCGATGAGCAAACCGAGGCGTACTACGAGCCGGCGGGCGGATATGTGCGGCCTGAGGCGGCCGTCGCCGCGCAGCTGGAGCTCGCCCGGCGCAGCGGTGCCCAGCTACAGCTTGGGGAGCGCGTCGAGAGGTGGACCGCATCGCCCGACGGCGTGATCGTCACCACCGATGCCGGAAGCTACGGCGCGGAGCAGCTGCTTCTGTGCGTCGGGGCGTGGATCAGCGAGCTGTTCCCGGACGGTCGCGACATCTTCGCCGTCTACCGGCAGCTCCTCTACTGGTTCCCGATCCGGCGCAGGTTCGAGCAGCTCCGTGACATGCCGACGTTCATCTGGGATTTCGGCGGCGACCAGCGCAGCTTCGTTCACCTCGACGGCTTCTACGGCTCTCGACGGTCCGCGAGGTGGGGTGAAGGTGGCGTCGGAGGCGTACGAGCGCACGACCGTGCCGGATGGCCGCCAGCACCCGGCGACCCGGGCGGAGATCGATCAGATGTATCAGCGCTGCATCTCGCCGTATCTGCCGTGGCTCGGCGCCAAGCCGCTGAAGACGGTCTCCTGCCTGTACACGAGCACGCGCGGGAGCCGGTTCGTGATCGACCGTCACCCCGAACACGACTCGGTCCTGATCGTGTCGGCGTGCTCGGGGCACTGGTTCAAGCACTCACCTGCGATCGGCGAGGCGGTCGCGCAGTGGCTGACCGGATGTCAGCCCGACGTCGACCTCGGCGCGTTCAGCTTCGCGCAGGCGCTGGCCCTGTGTCACGGTGATGATCTGGCTCTGTGACCCGGTCCAGTCTTCAACTACGGTCCCGGGGCTCGCCGACAGCGTGCCGCAGAGCGACAGGGCTGATCCTGGCATGGCCGACACTCCAAAGCTGCGCTACGTGGACCCATACAAGCCGCGGGGTCGGCTCTATCTCGCGGTGTGCCGGTGCGCCACCGCGAAGGTAGGTCTTTGGCTCTCCGCCAAGGTTCTGTGGAAGCTCGACCCGCATCTGTTGAAGCTCACGCGAGGTCGGGTGAGCACCACCGGGCCGGTTGCCGCAGCGCTGCTCGAGACGCGGGGCGCCCGGACCGGGCAAGCACGCCGGAATGCCACGCTGTACTTCCACGACGGCGACCGCGTGACGATCATTGCGTCCAAGCGGGGATGGCCGAAGAACCCAGCCTGGTACCACAACCTCCGCACGCATCCCGACGTCGTCTTCGGCGGTCTCCCGTTTCGCGCCGAAGTCGTCCAAGACGAACGCGAACGACAACGACTGTGGGATCTTGCTGACCGCGTCTTTCCTCAGTTCGCCGCCTACCGTGCGTGGGCCGGGAACGCGGGACGCGTCATCCCGATCGTTCAGCTGATCCCGCGCTAGTGCCCTGATCCGAACTTCCGCATCAGGACACTAGTCACGCTCCGTTCGCGTGGTGGGCCGATCGAAGCTCATGAGCACCATCCACCCGCCGACCTCCGCTACGGACGGCCACTCCGCTGAGCCGGGTCGAGCGCGAGCGGTGCGCCGGGATCAGTCGGTCTCGACGTCGAAGTCCCACGCGGCGATCGGGCCAGGCGCCCACTGCAGGTGGCCGTTGCCAACCGGTAGGACCGCGCGCACGATCAGCGACAGCGTCCGTCCCGGCTGCAGCCGGCGCGGCAGGGCGCGACCGTCGAGCGCGGTCACTTGCGGGTGGTGCACGTGGTCGAGCTCGTCGACGATTGTGAACGCAGCGGGGTTGATCGGGATCGTGCCGGATCTGGCCGAAAGCCTGACGGAGAACGTGCAGGGGCTACTGATCGGGACCGGGAACTGACCCTGGTTGGCGATCGTCGGGCCGACCACGGTAGCGAGCGCTTGCCCGCCCGCCAAATCGATCGTGACGCTGTCGCCCTGGACCGCGAGCGCCGGGTGGGCGCGGCTGGCGTGCAGCCGCCGTCCGACGCGGGCGGTGGCGTGGCGCAGCCAGGCGGGGATTCGGCCGTAGCGCTGCGATCGCACCGCTGGGCGGCCCTGCGGATGGTTGAACACATCCGCGCCGAACGGCGCAAGGCCGGGCTGGGCGGCGTATCCGATATGACCCTTCCTGTCGAGGCCGCGGGAGACGCGGCGCACGTTGAACAGATCTTCGATCGTGCGCAGCCAGCTGTAGTGGTTGTAGTAGCCGGTGCTGACCGATCCCGGGCGGATGTACGGGCTGATCAGCACGCTGCCGGTATCGCCGCCGCCGATCGTCGCGTCGGTGGCGTCATAGAGCGGATCGCTCGCCGGGGTCTGCGCGCCGAGTCTGACGCCGCTGACCGCCCCGATCGTCCTCAGCAGACGTCCGGTCGAGTCCACCAGCGTGAACGAGCCTGCGTCCGCGAACCCGCCGCTCTGGCTCGGGGCGATCGCGGTGATCGGCGTATTGGTGACCGGCCCGACGAACGCGCCGGCCGGGATCCCGGTGCCGCTGACCGACCGATGCGCGTCGATCGCCGAGATCGCGTTATCGGCGATCGTGGAGCTCCCAGCCGGTGCGGTGGCTGAGGAGTCGGTGCGGGCGCCAGGGACGTGAGTACCGCCGCCGAGGATGCAGGTCCCAACCGGCTGCGGCGGGACGGTTTGCGAAACGCAGTTGCTGGGGCGGTCCACGTAGGAGTTAAAACCCGGTCCGGGGTAGAGTTCGTTGCCGGCGCGGTCCTTGGCCAGGGGGGTGTTCGGACCGGTCGGCTCGTCGTGCACCCGGTGACCGAACAGCGTCTCTCCGGCGGAGTCAGTCGCGATCGATGTGGCCGCGTCCGGCGCCACGATCGTTGAGTTCGCGAAGCTGTTGCCGGTGTAGGTGAACGGCGGGTAGGCCTCGTCGAAGGTGATGTCGATCAGTCCACCGTCGCGGAATGCCGCCGATGCCTCGATCTCCGGGATCACATGCTTCAGGAACAGGTCGGCGGCGTACAGCCCGCCGGTGTAGTTCGCCGGCGCTCTGGCCGTGTTCGGGGCGGAGAACCCGCCCGAGAGGTTGTTCCCGTGACAGACGGCGTCGTGGGCGTCGCTGCACATGTTCGGCGAGATCCAGCTGAAGGCGGGAGTGCTCGCCTCTCGCTGCAGGTCGTGGTACAGGCCGTTGGCCGGGTCGAACACGTTCGCGATGTGCCGGGAGGTGCAGTCGCCTGATTTCAGGATCGAGTCAAACCACGGGAACGGGAAATGCTTGGGCAGATACTGATCGGTCGCGTCGGCCACCGGCGGGTTGGGCTGCGCGGTGCTGCCCGTCGGACCGGGCGAGGCGAATGGCGCCCCGCAGTATCGCGCGCCGGCGTCGTGCACCGGAGCACCGGCATCGGTGTTACCGAGATCCTGCGCGTAGCCCTTCCAGCTGACCTTCGCCGCGTCGAGCTGCCCGAACAGCGTCGGCACGCTCGCCGGATACACGCACCCGTTGGAGCCGATCGCTGCGTTCGGGCCCTGCGCAGAGGTCATCTGCCCGTAGTTCCGATTCGTCTTCAATGAGCCCGACTTGTCGACATGGCCTGCGAACTGGTCGTAGTAGAAGCAGTCAGCCTGTGTGTCCGGCTGCGTCGCCTGGCCGCTCGCGAGCGCGAGGTAGTTATCGAAGCTGAAGTGCCCGGTGCCGTAGTAGTTCTTCAACAGCACCCCCTGACCTGGCAGCGTCCGCCACAGGTATGTGTTCTTGTTCAGACCGGTGAACGTCGCGTCATAGGACTTGTTCTCGAGAATGATCAACCACACATGCTTGATCTTGCCCGGCCGGATCCCGAGGCCATCCCGGGTTGCCACGTGCCGGCGTGGGCGATGCGCTGATGAGGCGCTCGCCGAGACGATCGGCACGGCCGCAGCCGACGACGCCGCCACGATCGTAACGGCGATCAGCGCCCTGCGGTGCGAACGGAACATGCGTGACCTCGGCGTCGTTGTCGTCTACTTATCATTGGCGGAACCGTTTGGTCCCGGAGCGGGCGGCGTGCTGTTCCCCCCGTACACGGATTGCCACAAGATCGTGTCCAGTTGCTGTTGCGGGACTTGGTCGGGCTTTCCGAGCGCGAGTCCGTTTGACAGCTGCGCGTCAGGACTGGCTGCCGTGTTGCGGGTCAGCAGGTCGATTCGGGCGGGAACGTTCGTGACCGGAGCGGCGTTGACCCGCTTGGGTGAGAACACGTCGTACATCGGGGTCGCCAGAGCGTCGTTAAGCCCGAGCGGCTTCATCCCGAGAATCAGCTCGATCGAGCGGATCACGGAGACCAGGTCATAGCGGTTGCCGATCACGACATCGCGACGCGCGTATGGGCTGATCACCAGCGCTGGGATCCGGTGCGCGTCGAGGTGGTCGGCGCCGTCCTGGGAGTCGTCCTCGACCACGAAGATCGCGGAGGAGGACCAGATCCGCGAGTGCGAGATCGTGTCCACCAGCTGTCCCAGCGCCTGGTCGTTGTCGGCCACCATCGCGGACGGGGTTGGGAACCCGGCCTGGGTGCCGCGTGTGTGATCGCTGGAGAAGACGAGATAATTGAACGCCGGGACGTCGCGCTTGGCCAACTGTCTGGCGAAGCGCCGGCGAAAGCAGTCGATCCGTGAGTAGCTGCCCGCGGGCGCGCCGGCTGGGAGGCTTGAATCGAACATCTCGCGATTGTCGAGGGCAACTCCGATCGTCGCGGCGGCGGGGTAGCAGCCGCCCGGTGTGAGCCCGCCCGCGGGGCCGAGGTCGGAGTGGGCGCTGACGCGGGCCAACTCCTTCAGCTGCGCTGCGGAGCGGTCGCGGTCGGGGATCGAACCGACGCCGCCGAACAGTTCGCCGTAGTTGAAGTAGGAGATGTGCTCGCGCTCAGCCTGGTCGAACAGGAAGCCGCCGGCCGGCCGAGTGACCGCGTACATGCCGAAGTCGGCGGGTCGGAAGCGCGCGGCGTAGTACGGGAGCCAGTTGCGGCTCACGTAGTCCGGGACGCTCGCAGCGCTGGTCCAGTAATGCCCTTGAATCGACGCGTCCGAGTTGGCCATCACGTTGTCAAGCAGTGGGAACCGCGCGAGCAGCGCGTGCATGTTCGGCGTCACGTCGTTGCCAAAGACCTGGAGCTGCGGGTCGCCGTCGCCGCGGCCGAGGGCCCCGAGCATCTGGTCGTAGGAGCGGTTCTCGCGGACGACGAAAAACACGTGCTTGATCGGGCCGCCCGCGCGTAGCGGCGTGTTCGCGGGTGGTGCTTGAGCGCCGACGGGCTGCAGCTGGCGCGCCGCGGCGGCCGTGAGCCGGCGAATCTGTGCATCGGATGGCAGCGCCATCAGCCCCGCTCGGCCGTCGATCAGTGCGGCGAGGTACGTGACCCCCACATCGAAGATGTCAACCGTGGGTGGCGGAATCGGGTGGAACGCCCAGAAGATCGGATCGCTGACCAGAGTCGGGTTGGGGCCGGTGGGGTTTGGACCGACGTCGAGCCCCCGGGCTGCGATCCACATCAGGCGCGCCGGTCGCCTGCCCCGGCCCGCTGTGCTGAGCACCGCCTCAGGCTCGTCGGCGGTCGGTATCCGTCCTACGATCGTCCAGTCGAGCGCGGGCCGAGTCTCCCGGCTCGGCACCCGAATCACCGAGATCTCGTCGGCACCCGACTCGGCCACGAACAACCGCTTGCCGTTCGGCGCGAGCGCCACTGCGACGGGCATCGTTCCCAGCCCGGCGCTCCGCGCGACCGAGATCGTCCGCTCGACTCGCCGCGAACGCAGATTCACGACGGCGACCGCGTCCCTGGCGGACAGGGCGATGTACGCCCGTCTGCCGGTGCGGTCGATTGCGATCCCCTGCGGGTGCGAGAGCAGCGGCCCGACCTTGATGTTGGCCAGCCTCGTGGCGCTCTGCAGATCGACGACGGCCAGCGTGCCAGTGGCCTCGTTGGACACCAATCCCGTGCGCCCTCCGGGCAGGACCGCCGCGCCGAACGGATAGCTACCGCTCCCCATCGGCACGTAGTGGACCTGGTCGGAC
Organism: uncultured Actinomycetes bacterium; assembly: GCA_937888775.1. The sequence continues at coordinate 12,950 of CALAQT010000054.1, forward strand.
TGATTGAGGTCGATCACCGCAGCGCTGTCAGCGAGATTCAGCGCCACCAACAGGTGGGTGCCGTCGGGTGAGACTGCCAACTGCTCCGGCCACGAACTCGTCTTGCCGGCTGCGGCGACCGGGAACGCCTGAAGCGTTGGCGCTCCGGGCGGCGCGGGAACCGGGATCACCCGGACGAGACGCGCCTGACCGCATGACGGCGTCCAGCTATAGACCAGGACGTCGTTTCCCGCGGCCCCCGGCAATGTGCTCCTTGACGGCTGCCACAGGGAGTTCGCCAATCCGGACACGTAGGCCAGGCGATCGCGCGAATCCAATGCGATCCCGCCCGACGCACCCGGCACCGGCAGGATCTGGCACACGCGACGATGCGCCGTGTCAACGATCCGCACGTCGTTGCTGGCGACGCCCGCGGACACCGTCCATAGGAACCGTCCGTCCGCCGTGAGCGCTCCGCCGGTCGGGAAGCTACCGAGGCTGACCAGGGCCCCGTACGGAGTCAGCTCGCGACCGTCGGGCAATAACCCCGAGGCCGGACTCGGAACCCTGGTTGGGCTGGCGGAGTCCGTCGAGATCAGCATCGGGTCCCACGTCACAGGAGCCGGGGTCGGCGCCGAGCTCGACGACTTGCCGATCGCCGCCGCGGCTGACCCGGCCAGCGCCAGACACGACGCAAGCACCACGCAGAGCATGGCCATCCGAGAAACCGCACGGTGGGCGGCAAGCGGCGGGGCCTCTCGGCCGTCCGCTGGCTGGTTGACTGTGCGCGTGACAAACATCAAGCACTCCTCCTCGGAATCGCACCCTGCCAACGCTCTGGCATCTGTTCCCGGCGAGCCGCGGACGCTGCGGGTGCCGCGGTGATCGCGGGCGGCTCCCAGCCGCTGCCGGCGAGGATGCCCGTGATCGTGTTCGGCTTCGGAGCGATCAGCCGCCAGATCAGCTCGAATCCTGCTCCGCTGGCCGTCGGCAGCCAGTTCTGGGCCTGCCGCGGGTTGGTGGGCCGGCTGCTCTGCAGGTAGATGTCCACTGAGCCGTCGGCATTGTGCGTAAGCGGCACGCCACTGCTGATCTCGTAGCGGTGGATCGGATTGGGGACCAGGAACCCGTGCGTGTCATAGACCGTCAGCGACCAGCCCTCGTTTACCAGGGGCGCCGTCGGCATGTGCAGCACGTAGTTCGTCGATCCGCTCAGCGGCAGCAGGCTGTGGTCGTTCAGGCTGAGCGCGAAGATCGTCTGGTCAGACGTAACGGCACCAAGGCCGATCTGGGCGATCACGCCACGCAAGTTGTAGTCGGTGCCGTAGTGACCGAAGCCCCCGAGCAGGTAGCCGTTGTGAGCCGCGAACCCGGCCACGTAGAGGGCCTTGGCATCGTCGTGGATTTGTGCCGGGCCGGCGGCTGCGGCGGCCTTCAGACCCCTGAGCGTGTCGCGGTTCAGACGAGGGTTCCCCGAGGGCCACATTCCCGGGCCGATCCCGACGGCGGCGAACCGGCGCAACTCGGCCTGGTCGCCCGCCGGCGGCGGGAACTGCTTGAGCAGGTGCCCGACCACGTCAAAGAAGTGCAGCCCGCTGGGCAGCGGCCAGTTCTTGATGGTCGTGTCCGGATGTGCCGGCCGCTTGGGGTGATAATCGGTGCCAAACTTGGTGAGTGGCGTCAGCGTGTAGCCGTCCTGGATCCGGTTGACGTTCGCGACGTCGTTCGTGCCCTTGAGCTGGGTCGAGCCGATGATCCAGATCCGCGTGTAGTCGACGTCGATCCGGTGAGTCCCCGCCGGGATTCGCACCTTGTGCTGGCCCGGGCCGGCGATCACGTAGTAGCCGGGTTTGGTCTTGTGGACGCTGCCGAGGTTCCTGAAGTCCTCGGTGTAGGGATCCTCGAGCGCCAGCACGAAGAAGTGGCCCTTGACCCGTGGCACGTGCAGAACCTGCGGCCCGCGCCTGAGGTCGAGCCATGCGATCGACGAGAGCCCGTTCGAGCCCGGGGCGACGACGGCCTTGCTGGTCGGATTCGTCAGCTTGCGCCGATTGTTGAACTGGTTGACCGGCCCGTAGCCGGTGCCGTTCGACACATTGATGCTCGTCATGCTCCGAAACGTCTTGTCAGTCGCGACGAGCGGCAGTCCATAGGTGTACGCCTGCACCCCGAGTGCGTAGGCCTTGGCGTAATCGGCTTGCGAAGCCGCCGCCGAGCCAGTCGTTGCGGTCAGCGCGACCAGTGCCGAGACGCCGCATCTAACCACCAGCTTCAGCCCTCGCGGGATCGGTGCGACCATCAGACGGCTTCTCCTCGTCAGTCCTCGAACGACCGGCGGCAGACCGGCCGCCCCGCGCCCCCGTGCTACGCACCAACGCGGAGGACCCAACGTGCCATGTTCACGGCGCCGGCTTGGTTGCACATCGGTACGGACCCGTCCGCAGACTGAGTACAACTCCGCAGCCGTGCGCCCTTCGTGAGCTCATCCTTCACCTCGACTCTCGTGGTTTCAAGCGGCCGCGAGAGCTGACGGTGATTGGGGTTGTGCGAGTTCTGGGTTGGTGGTCATCGGGTGTGCTTGTGCCCAGAACTCGTGGCGGATCAGTTCGCGGCGTAGCGCGGCGAGCATGTCGGTGTAGCTGATGGTGGTGTTCTGGCGGTACCACGGGGCGGTGCGGCGGCGTTCGTGGAGGTCTGTTTGCGGGTTGCCGTAGAGCTGGTACCAGATGATCGTGAGGGTCATCGCGAGGAACTGGAACGGGACGGTTCGCTTGACGGCGCGCTGGGTGCGGTTGCGCGCGTCGCCGACGGCGGCTTGGTGCTTGGCTTCTTCGAAGCACACCTCGATCGCCCAGCGGTCGGCGTAGCGCTCCACGATCTGCGCGGGGGTTGAGGTCAGGTCGGTGGTGATCAGCGCGAGTTGATAGCCGGCGGGCTTGGTGTCGTCCTTGACGAGCACGATCCGCGTGGTGTCGCGATCTACGGAGGTGTCGGCAACCAGATCGTCGACAACGAGATGAGCGGCAACATGCTCGGGATCAATCTCGGTGGTGGGCGATCGATAGCGTGACCCCGGGCGAGGGCCTTCATTACCTCGGTCGCCGCGTGCTGCCGACCGGGATTCGGTTCACCTTGGCGTTCTCGGCCGCGCCGGCCGGCCAGCATGCGGTGACCGCGACCGCGGATGACGGCAGCACCTCGGAATTCTCGCCTTGCCTCACGATCGGGCACAACGCTCGCAGCTTCAGCAAATCCGGTGTCACCTCAACCAGTTCGACCGTCGCGATCACGACCACGACCGCCGCCGCCGTGCGGGACGCGGCCGCCGGCAACCGGCCCGCGAAGCACAAGACGACCGCCCACGGCAGCATGGTGGTGCTGTGCCCGCCGATCACGACCGGCTCGTGCACCGGAAAGCTCGTGCTCGCCACCACCGGCCGGCGCGCCACCACTCTCGTCCGCAACCACTTCAAGCTCGCGCCCGGACAGGGCGACACGATCACCTTCAAGCTCCCCGCCAACCTGCTCAGCCGCCTCGAGCGTGTGCTCCGGATCGCCGCCAAAGCCACGATCAACGCCCACGACGCCGCCAAGCACCACAACAACAAAACCACCGTCACCAAGCTGACGCTGCGACTCGCCAACAAGTGATCTACCCGTCCGCGCTTGGTCGCTCGGCAGATCACCTGGCCACTTTTGGCCGAGCAGTCGCTGTCGCCTCGGACCAACCTCGCTAACGGCGCTCTCCCAATGCGATCGGAGAGCGACAGTCCGGCGGCGCCAAGGAGGGCTATCGCATCGGACGAAACGGAGCTGCCCGATCGATGCCGGCGGCTGGCTGCCGCTCGGCGGCAAGAGCGGTCACGCGCGCCCCGTCGACCGGGTCGCTGCTTCGGGTGCGGAGGAGCCACGATGTCGGCGCCCATCCTGGGAACGAGCGCTTCCCCAATCGGACAAAGGCAGCAGCGCGAGGCGATCGCCGTGTCGCCGATGCAGTCGCCCGCTGGCCCCGGCGAGACGGCGAGTGCGATCGTCCGAAAGATGCGCGGTTTCCGCGCAACGCACGTGTGTTCGCCTTGCAAGGTGCTCCGGGTTCGACGATAGTGATTTGCTTCAAACGCGCTCCGCGCGCGCTCGCGAGCGCGGAGCTGATACGTGCGCCAAGCACCTAGTGTCCCGCGCCTTAAGTTCGTACTATAATTGTGGTACACTTGGGTATGCGA
>CALAQT010000055.1 GCA_937888775.1 uncultured Actinomycetes bacterium
CGCGCAGCGCGACGTCGGCGGGATCGCCGATGTCGACCCCGTCGACGAAGATCATTCCGGCCTGCTCGGGGTTTCCGAAGCGGGCACCGCGCTCGTCGATCTCCAGCGGCAGGCCGTTCTCGCCCTGAAACACGTCGTCGGGATGAATCCCGACCGCGTCGGCCAGCTGGGCGTGGAGATGGATTCGCTTGTGGTCGCCGTGCATCGGCATCACATAGCGCGGCTTGAGCAGGTTGAGCATCAGCTTGAGCTCTTCGTGGTAACCGTGGCCGGAGGCATGGATCGGCGCATCGCGCGGCGTCACCACGTCACAGCCGATGTGGTAGAGCCGGTCGACGGTCTCGTTGACCGCGCGCTCGTTGCCCGGGATCGGCGTGGCCGAGAAGACGACCGTGTCGCCGCGGCGCAGCGTGATCTGGCGGTGGTCGTTGTGAGCCATCCGGCGCAGCGCCGAGAGTGGCTCGCCCTGAGAGCCGGTGGAGATCACGACGACCTTGTGCTCAGGCCAGTTCTCGACCTCCTGGGGCTGGATCAGCATCCCCTCGGGAACCTCGATGTGCCCCAGCGAGCGGCCGATGTTCACGTTCTTGCGCATCGAGCGCCCGACCAGAGCCACCTTGCGTCCCAGCGTCGCCGCGGCGTCGACGGCCTGCTGCACGCGGTGGATGTTGGAGGCAAAGCAGGTCACCACGATCCGCCCGTCGGCTCGCGCGAACACCTCCTCCAGATGCGGGCCGACCTCGCGTTCGGAGGGCGAGAAGCCAGGCCGGTCGGCGTTGGTCGAATCACCGCACAACAGCAGCACGCCCTCGCGCCCCAGCTCGGCCAGCCGGGAAATGTCGGCCGGCGGGCCGTCGACGGGCGTCTGGTCGAACTTGTAGTCGCCCGTCACCACCACCGTCCCGAGATCTGTGGTCACCGATACGGCGCAGGCGTCGGGGATCGAATGGGTCATGTGCACCATCTCGATCCCGAACGGCCCCAGCGACAGCTCCTCGCCCGGCGCGAGATCCTCCAGCTTGGCCTCGCGCAGGTTGTGCTCGTCGAGCTTGGAGCGGGCCATGGCGATCGTCAGCCGGCCACCGTAGACCGGCGGGGAGTGCTTGGCGCCGAGCTCGCGCAGCACCCATGGCAGCGCTCCGAGGTGATCTTCGTGGCCGTGGGTGATGACGATCGCCTCGATGTCGGACGCACGCTCACGCAGGTAGGTGAAGTCGGGTAGCACGAGGTCGATCCCGAGCATGTCGGTGGTCGGGAAGCGCAGCCCGGTGTCCACGACGACGATCCGGCCCTCGTACTCGACGACCGTCATGTTCTTGCCGATCTCGCCCAAGCCGCCCAGCGGCAAGACGCGTAGCTTCTGAGCGCTCATGATCCAGGCTCGTCGGGAGCGCCGGCCGGGTCAGTCATCCAGCTGCCGTCGCGAGCAGGCCGTGGCGCTCGAGCATCCCGCGCAAGATCGCGACTTCTCGCTCGTCGAGCTCGACGTAGGGGAGCCGCGGCGCTCCGACGCCCAGCCCCAGCAGACCGAGCGCCGCCTTGATGCTGCAGGCCAGCGGCGCGATCGAGAGGTCGTCATAGACGTCCTGCAGGCTCTCGTCGATCTCGCGCCGGCGTTCGGGCTCATCGACCATCCGGTGCATCTCGTCGCCGAACACGTGGCTGGCCACGAGGATCCCGCCCGGCTCTCCGAGCTCGAGCACGTCAACCAGCAGATCATCGTTGCCGGCGTAGATCGAGAGCCCGTCGACCTTGGCCAGGTTAGCGGCATTGGCCTGCTTGACGGCTTCGATGTGGTCGATCTGGGCGAGCTCGGCGAGCAGATCGTTGGACATGTCCGAGCCCGTCCGCTGGGGGATGTTGTAGAGCACGATCGGGAGGTCGGTCGCCCGGGCCACCTCCTCGAAGTGTCTGACGATCCCCCGACGGCTGGGCCGGTTGTAGTACGGGTTGACCGACAGCAGCGCATCGGCGCCCAGTTCGGTCGCACGCTCGGTCAGCGCCACCGCGTGGCGGGTGTCGTTGGAGCCCACGCCCGCCACCACGGTCGCGCGGCCGCCCATCTCCCCCACCGCCAGCTCGATCATGCCCAGATGCTCGTCGTCATTGAGCGTGGCCGCCTCGCCGGTCGTGCCGCAGATCACCAGCCCGTCGGAGCCGTGTTCGACGCAATGGTTCATCAGGCGCACGGCGACCTCCTCGTCCACGCGCCCGAGCGCGTCGAAGGGCGTCACCATCGCAGTCAGGATCGAGCCGAGGTTCACGGACATCGGCACGATTATCGCAGGGTCAGCGGTCGCTGCCGTCGCCGTCAAGAATGCGCTCGTAGACGCGCCAGCGCTTGATGATCCGCCCGCCCATCGCCTCCAGGCCACGGTTCATCGCGTGGTTGGTCTCCAGGATCCAGCTCGCCTCGCCCTTGTTCTGGTGGGTGCGCCCGGCCACCGCAAAGTGCTCGAGATACAGCGCCGCCGCCACTCCGGTGTGCTGGTACTCGGGCAGCACGCCGAGGAAGCCGACCCGAACGCGATCGATGATCCGGCTGCGGTTGAGGTAATAGAGCCAGCCCAGCGGCAGCAGGCGGCCCTGCATCTTCTTGTAGATCTGGTTGATGTCGGGGATCGTGATCGCCATCGCCACCGGCTTGCCGTCCTGCTCGGCGATCATGAACCACTGACGGGAATAGACCAGCTGCAGATCGACCGCGTAGGCGTCAAGGTCCTCCTTGGAGTACGGGACAAAGCCCCAGTTGCGTGACCAGGCCGCGTTGTAGATCTCCGCAAAGATGTCGAGTTCGCGCCGCAGGTGGCGGCGCGACATCTTGCGGATCGTGATCCCGTGCTTGGTGTGTGCAGCCTCGGCGACCTTGGGCAGGACGGGGTGCATCCGATCGCGATCGGAGATGTGCAGATCCCAGCTGAGCAGGTCCATCGCCTTGGTCAGCCCGGCGGCCTCGCAGCGCTGTTGATAGTAGGGCGGGTGCCAGGGCTGGCGGATCAGTGGCTCGTGCTCGAATCCTTCGATCAGCACACCCGCCTCGTCGTTGCACTGGAAGTCCATCGGGCCGACCATCCGCTCACAACCGCGTGATCGGCACCAGATCGCGGCGGCCTCCAGCAGCGCGTCGAGCAGCTGCTGGTCATCCTCGAACTCCAAGAAGCCGAACATCCCCCAGCGGCTGCCGTGGAATTCGTTGAATGCGTGGTCGATCTGCGCGGTCGCGCGCCCGACGACCCGGCCATCACGCCGGGCCAGGAAGTACTGGGCCTCGCCGTGCTTGAAGTAGGCGTTCAGCTTGCGGCTCAGGAAGGCGTAGCGCTCGAGCTTGAGCGGCGGAATCCACGGCGTACCGGCGTGCAGTTCAAACGGCAGCGAGACGAACTCCTGTACGTCGTGAAAGCCGCTCACGGCGGTAATGTCGATCGCCATCGGTGGCCAACCGTATCGGAGGTGGCGCGAGTGAGCACTCCAGAACCAAACGACGGCGCGACCACGGCGATCAGCCTCGACCACGTCCAGGTGGCCGCCCCGCCGGACTGTGAGGCCCAGGCCCGGCGTTTCTACGGTGAGCTGCTGGGGCTGAGCGAGCTGCCCAAGCCGGTGGCGCTGCAGGCCCGCGGCGGCGTCTGGTTCGCGCTCGCCGCCGGTCAGCTGCACGTCGGCGTCGAGCCTGATTTCACCCCCGCTCGCAAGGCCCACCCGGCCTTCCGGGTGGCGCCGCAGGTACTCGACGAGCTGGCCCGGCGCCTGGGCGTCGCGGGCGCCCGCGTGGACTGGGATCACGAGCTGCCAGAGGTCCGGCGGTTCTTCACCGAGGACCCGTGGGGCAACCGGATCGAGATCCTGGCGCCCGCCGCCTGAGGACCAAGCCAGCGAGGCTGGCGCGCAGTTTCTGAATCGCCGGCCGACGTCGCGCCCGTTCAACCGTACGTCCAGCGGAGGCCGTCGAGCCTAACCCGAACCCCTGCCGTGCCGAAACGAACTCTGGGGCCGCGTAGTCATTGCGAACTTGGAGGCGGGCATGGTTCTGCGTCGTTTGATGCTGTTCGCTGGTCTGGCCTGCCTGGGGCCGCTGCTCATGTTCGCGCCCAGCAGTCAAGCTGCGGTCGCCCGCGACGCGGTCGGCTCCGGCACCGTGTCCCTCGATCAGTCGTCCTACACGGCCCATGAGAATCAGGGCTACTTGACGATCACGATCCAGCGGACCGGCGACCTCAGCGGCGAGGAGGACGTCGGTTACGGCGTCAAGCGCCAGGATGCCCAGCCGGGAATCGACTTCGAACTCGTCCCCAACACCTATGCGGTCTTCGTCCCGGGGCAGAGCAGCTACAGCTTCATCGTCCCGATCATCGACCAGGGGATGAACGCCACCCCGGTGCAAGCTCTGGCCTATCTATACGGCTCCTATCCCGACAGCCTCGGAGCCAGCAACAACTCGCCGATCACGATCCTGCACGACGATCCGCTCCAGCCCCGCGACCCAGCTGACCCGCTCGGAGTCCAGGCTCCGGTGGCCGGCAACCCGATCGCCGGTGCGAAGTTCTACGTCGACCCTGACTCCTCGGCCGCGCAGGCCCAGGGGCACTACGCCAGCGCGGATCCCTCATGGTCGCACCTGCTGGGCGTGATCGCGGCTGAGCCCGACGCTCATCGCTTCTACATGTGGAATATGGGCGCCAACGTTGAGGGACAGGTGGCGCACTACCTGGAGGGCACCCAGGTCCGCAGCCGGCCACGACGGTCATGCTGTCGACCTACACCCTCGTGCACGGCAAATGCGGCTCTACGGCAACGCCGGCGATGCAGGCGCGCTATGACAACTTCATCGGGCAGGTGGCAGCCGGCATCGGCAACTTCCACGTGGTCTTCTTCCTGGAGATGGACTCGCTGATCACCGCGCCCTGCCTGAACCGTCAGCAATTGGCAATCCGCAGCGCCGAGCTGCAATACGCCGTGTCGGCGCTGGAGGCCGATCCCCACACGGCCGTCTATCTCGACGGCGGCGCCGCGGACACCGCGCCAGCCCGCGAGCAGGCGCGATACCTGCGTGGCGCCGGCGTGGCCCAGGCCCAGGGCTTCTTCCTCAACTCGACCCACTTCGACTGGACGACCTCGGAGCTGCACTACGGCCAGCAGGTCTCCAACCTGCTCGGGGGCAGTCACTTCGTGATCAACACCGGGGAGAATGGACGCGGCCCGCTGCGTCCCAAGAACCTGGTCAAGGATGGCAACGAGGTGCTGTGCAACCCGCCCGGACGCGGCCTGGGCCCGCTCACACTGCAGAACGATGTCGCCCAGCCCACCGGCTACACCGGCGCTGATGGCTTGCTCTGGTTCAGTAATCCCGGGGGCAGCGGTGGCCAGTGCGTGCCCGGAGCCCCGCCGACCGGCGCCTACTGGCCCGCCTACGCGGTGATGCTGGTCCGCAACTGGGTCGACACGGTGAACGGTCCCCACTACGCCCTGACCCGACAGCCCTAAGCTGACGTCGGCGCCTCGCGCTCGCGCGACTGAAACCGCCCAGAAGCCAAAGCCGTGCTAGTCCCAGTGTGCGGTCACCCGCTCGTAGAAGGCGGCGGCGGCCGGATCGACGGTCCGGGTTGAGGTTGCGGGTCACCTCGGGATCCTCGTTGATCGCCACCATCGCGAGCTGGTCCTCGGCCCGCCACCGGCGCAGCGTGAGCCGGGCGGTGAGCAGCTGGGCTGAGTCCGACCGGCTCAGAGGCGCTCGGAGTGGCGGTGAGGCATCACAGCAGTTGCTCCAACCCCACCACGGGCGAGTCGGTCAGCTCAGCGACGCGACGCACCGCCAGCAGCACGCCGGGCATGAACGACTGGCGATCGATCGAGTCGTGGCGGATAGTCAGCGTCTGGCCGACGTCGCCCAGGATTACCTCCTGGTGGGCCACCAGGCCGGGAAGTCGGACCGAATGGATCGGGATCTCGACGTCCCCGCCGGCGGCAGCCTGCATCAGTAACGCGGTTCGCGCGGCGGTGCCGCTGGGCTTGTCGAGCTTGCGGTCGTGATGGAGCTCGATGATCTCGGCGCGGGCCATGTGCCTGGCCGCCTGCGCCGCGAACTGCATCATCAACACGGCGCCGATCGCGAAGTTTGGGGCGATGAACACGTTGGCGGGAGCGCCGCGCAAGTCCTCCAGCGCGGCGGGGTCAAAGCCCGTCGTGCCGATCACCACGTGCACTCCGGCGGCGACTGCCGCCCGGGCGTTGGCGACCGCCGTGCCGGGCACGGTGAAGTCGACCAGCACATCCGGGCTGTCCGCCAGCGCGTCGGCGATCGACAGCCCCAGGGCGGGGTCCGCGCGCGCGACCAGCTCCATGTCGGGTGCTCCCTGCACAGCTTCGCAGACCGTCGTGCCCATCCTCCCGGCCGCGCCGGCGACCGCCACCCGCAACGGCGCGCCCTCCATCAGGCCTTCTGCGCTAGCGCTGGGCCGACTCGCTCCAGCGCCTCCTCGAAGCGGGCTTCGTCAGGACCGATACCGGCGGCGGACAGGCGCCCCGGCGCCCACAGCTCCTCCACGAGCGAGCCGAGGTCGCTCACCGAGACGGCGTCGATCCGCTCCACCACTTCGTCGATCGGCATCAGCGGCGCGCCGGCCAGGGTCTCCGAGCCCAGGCGGTTCATCCGCGCACCGGTGGACTCCAGCGCCAGCACCACGCGGCCCTTGAGGTTCTCCTTGGCCCGCTTGAGCTCATCGGCGGTGGCGGGCTCCTCCGCCAGGTGCCCAAGCTCGGCACCGATCACCGCCAGCCCCTCCGCCAGGTTATCGGCGCGCGTGCCGAGATACAGACCCACCTGGCCGGTGTCGTGGTAGGCGCTGGTGAACGAATAGACGGCGTAGGCCAATCCGCGGCGCTCGCGGATCTCCTGAAACAGCCGCGAGGACGAGGTGCCACCGAAGATCGTGTCGAGGACCCGCAGCGCGAAGCGCCTGTCGTCGTGACGGGAGAGCCCCCGCCCGCCGAGGCAGACGTGGTACTGCTCGGTGTCCTTGCGCTCGAAGCGGCGCTGAGCCGGGTGAGCCGCAGGCGGCGCGCCCTCCGCGCTGCGGGCGCCGTTGACGGAGCTGGGAAGCATCCCGATGCGTGACTCGCCCAACGCCACCAGGGCATTGTGGTCCACCGCTCCGGCGGCCGCGATCACAATCCGCCCCGGGGTGTAGCGAGCGGCGTGGAAGCCGGCGATCTGCTCCACCGGCGTGTCGGCGATCACCGGTGCACGTCCGATGATCGCGCGGCCCAGCGGGTCATCGACGAACACCGCCTCGCCGAGCAGGTCGAACACCTTCTCCTGGGGATCGTCCTCATACATCGCGATCTCCTCCAGGATCACCTCGCGCTCGGAATCGACATCGTCCAGCGCAGGGCGAAAGACCATGTCGGCCATCACGTCGAACGCGTCTTCCAGATGCTGGTCGATCACCCGGGCGTAGACCGAGGTCGTCTCCTTGCCGGTGCCCGCGTTGAGCTCGGCGCCCATGCCGTCGAAGATCTGATCGATCTCCAGCGAGTCGTATTTTGCGCTGCCCTTGAACAGCAGATGCTCGAGCAGGTGCGAGAGGCCGGCCTGCGCATGGGTCTCATAACGCGAGCCGGTGGCGATCCAGAAGCCTAGCGACACGGATCGGACGGAGGGCATCGCCTCCGTCACGATCCGGACGCCGGACTCCAGCGTCGTCAGCCGGTGCTGCTGATCCACTGGCCCGTCAGGAGCGCGGACGATCGGGATCGCGGTCACGCACGCGTCCGGCGTCGCGGTCACGTGGGCCGCGGTCACGCCGGCCGTCGCGTCCCCCGCGATCGCCGCGATCGCCGCGATCGCGACGCGGCGGGCCGCTGTCAGAGGACACCACCGACGCCAGCTCCTCGGCGCTCTTGCCGGCGATCTCAGGATCCTCGGCCAGCCGCAGGCCGATCCGGCCCCGCTCCCGATCGACCTCGACCACGCGCACGTTGAGCTCATCGCCCTTGTTGATGACCTCCTCGACCGTGTCGATCCGGCGCCCGGGAGCGACGTTGGAGATGTGCAAAAGGCCGTCGGTGCCCTTGGCCAGTTCGATGAACGCGCCGAAGGTGGTCGTCTTGACGACCTTGCCGGTGAACTCGTCACCGACCTCCACCTCCTTGGTCATCGAGCGGATCCGGTCGACCAGCGCGTCACCGCGCTCGCCGTTGGTGGCATAGACGAGCACCTGGCCCTCGTCGTTGACGTCGATCTGGGACTCGAACTCCTCTTGCAGCGAGCGGATCGTCTCCCCGCCCTTGCCGATCAGCAGCCCGATCTTCTCCGGGTCGATCTTGATCGTCGAGATCCGCGGGGCGTGCTTGGAGAGCTCCGCGCGCGGGGTGTCTATCACCGCGGCCATCTCACTCAGGATGAACTGCCGCGCCGCCTTGGCCTGTGTCAGCGCGTCGCGCATGATCTCGAACGTGACGCCCGTGATCTTGATGTCCATCTGCAGCGCGGTGATGCCCTGCTCGGTGCCGGCGACCTTGAAGTCCATGTCGCCGAGGTGGTCTTCGACTCCCGCGATGTCGGTGAGGATGATGTAGTCGTCGCCCTCCTTGATCAGGCCCATCGCGATACCCGCGACCGCCCGCTTCAGCGGCACGCCGGCGTCCATCAGCGACAGCGTCGAGCCGCAGACCGAGGCCATCGACGAGGAGCCGTTGGACTCCAGGATGTCGGACACGACGCGGATCGTGTAGGGGAACTCCTCCTGGCTGGGGATCATCGGCACCAGCGCCCGCTCGGCGAGTGCTCCGTGGCCGATGTCTCGCCGCTTGGGGCCGCGCATGAAGCCGGCCTCCCCGACCGAGAACGGCGGGAAGTTGTAGTGGTGGAAGTAGCGCTTGGCGGTCTCCAGTCCCAGCGTGTCCAGGCGCATCTCCTCACGTGTGGTGCCCAGCGCGACGACGCTGAACGCCTGGGTCTGCCCGCGCGTGAACACCGCCGATCCATGGGTGCGGGGCGCCACGTTGACCTCGATCGAGATCGGGCGGATCTGCTCCGCGCTGCGGCCGTCGGAACGCTTCTTGTGGACAGCGATGCGCTCGCGGATCAGCGTCTTCTCCAGCTTGTCGAACGCGCGCTGGGCGTTACCCCGGTACTCGGCGAACGTCTCGGACTCGGGATCGCCCGAGTAATGGGCCAGCACCTGCTCCTCCACGGCCTTGCAGGCATCCTGGCGCTCCAGCTTGTCCTCGACCTGGGTGGCGGCGTCAAGTGCGGCACCGTGGGAGGCCTTGACCTGCTCGTAGAGCTCGTCGCTGACCTGCGGGACCTCGACCTGCATCTTGGCCTTGCCGCCCTGCGCGGCCAGCTCGCGCTGGATGGCGCAGAGCTTCTTGATCGCGTCGTGAGCGATGTCGAGCGCGTCGAGGATCTCGGCTTCCGGGATCTCGTTGGCGCCCGCCTCGACCATCAGGATCGCCTCTTCGGTACCGGCCACGATCAGGTCCAGGTCGGTGTTCTCGACCAGGTCCTCTTCGTTGGGGTTGATCACGAAGTTGCCGTCGATCTTGCCGATCCGCACCGCGCCGACCGGCGCGGGGAACGGGACGTCGGAGACCATCAGCGCCGCGGAGGCGCCGTTCAAGGCCAGGATGTCGTAGGGGTGCAGGTGGTCGACTGACATCGGCAGCGCCACCAACTGGGTCTCATAGCGCCAGCCCTTGGGAAACAGGGGACGGATCGGGCGATCGATCAGGCGCGCGGTGAGCGTCGCCTTCTCTCCCGCGCGTCCCTCGCGCTTGAAGAACGAGCCGGGGATCTTTCCGGCCGCGTACATGCGCTCCTCCACATCCACGGTGAGCGGCAGAAAGTCGACATCGCGGAGGTTGCCGCGCGTCGCTGTACATAGGACCATCGTGTCGCCCGAGCGGACGACGACGGCGCCGGAGGCCTGCTTGGCCAGCTTGCCGGTCTCGAACGAGATCTCTTTGCCTTCGATCTCGACGGACACGCGCGTAACGGCGTCAGACATATTCAATTCCCTTCCCTTCTCCGCCCTTCGGTCGGCGGAGTGCTGTTTCTCTTCTTTCGTTCCGAACGCGAATGATGCTAGTGCACGCTCGCTTGTGTTAGTCGCATCGTGCCCGGCAGCTAACCGGACCGCGCAGTCCGGTTGTGTTATTGTAAGCGGACCCTCCGGTCCAGTTTACGCCAAGCGCGACGTCAACAGGAGTGACCATGTCCGCGATCACCTCCCCGCCCACCACCGTTTCGCGCGTCGAGCCAGGCTCCAACCGCTGGCTTGTGCTGGTGATCGCCTGCATGGCGCAGTTCATGGTGGTGCTCGACGCAACGGTGGTCAACGTGGCGCTGCCGTCGATCCAGCGCGGATTGCACTTCTCCGCCGCCAACCTGCAATGGGTGGTCAACGCCTACACGCTGATCTTCGGCGGATTCCTGCTGCTCGGTGGCCGCGCCGCGGACCTGCTCGGCCGCAAGCGACTGTTCATCGCCGGGGTGACGCTGTTCTCGCTCGCCTCGCTGCTCAACGGCCTGGCCCAATCCTCGGGCATGCTGATCGTGGGACGCGGGCTGCAGGGCCTGGGCGGCGCGCTGGTGTCCCCAGCAGCGCTGTCGATCGTCACCACCACCTTTACCGAGCAGGCCGAGCGGACCAAGGCGCTGGGCGTGTGGAGCGCGATCGCCGCCGGCGGCGGCGCGGTTGGCCTGCTGCTCGGCGGGGTGCTGACCGACCTGGTCTCCTGGCCGTGGATCTTCATCGTCAACGTCCCCGTCGGCGCGGCCACGCTCATCCTGGCGCTGCGCCACGTGGCCGAGTCACGCGCCGAGGTCCAGCACCGCGCCTTCGACTTCGCCGGCGCGGTCACGGTCACCGGCGGCCTGGTGGTGCTCGTCTACGCGATCGTCAAGGCCCATGCCTACGGCTGGGGTTCGCCCCGTACGCTGGGGCTGGGAGCGATCGCACTCGCCTTGCTGGTCGCCTTCTGGGCGATCGAGCGGCGCAGCCTGGCGCCGCTGATGCGCCTGAGCATCTTCCGCGTGCGCACGCTGGCCGTGGCCGACGGGGTGCTGCTGCTCGTCGCCAGTGGCATGTTCGGCATGTTCTTCTTCGCCTCGCTCTACGTGCAGGAGATCCTCGGCTACAGCCCGCTGCGGGCCGGACTGGCGTTCCTGCCCGTGACCGGCGGGATCATCGTGGGCGCCGGGATCGCCCAGCAGCTGATCCGGCGCGCCGGGGTCCGCAACGTCGCGCTGGGCGGGATCGTGCTGGCCACCGCCGGGATGGCGGTTCTGACCCAGCTACCGGTGCACGGCAGCTACGTCGGCAACCTGCTCGTCGGGCTGGTGCCGATGAGTATCGGAATGGGTCTCACGTTCGTGCCGATCACGCTGCTCGGCACCGGTGGCGTCACCCGCGAGGATGCCGGCCTGGCCTCCGGTCTGTTCAACACCGCTCAGCAGGTCGGCGGATCGCTGGGGCTGGCGATCCTCTCCTCGCTGGCCGCCAGCCAGACCACCAGCCTGTTGCACCGCGGCACTTCGGCCACGGCCGCAACCGCCGCCCTGGTGTCGGGCTACCACGTCGCCTTCGCGGCGGCGTCGGTGATGCTCGGGATCGGCGCGCTGGGGCTCGGGCTAATGCTGCGCCGTCGCCATCTGGAGGGTCTGGAGCTCGAGCTCGCCCCGGCCGTCGGCGTTGCCTGATGCATCACTCGCCGCGCGGCGACCCCGGAGACATTGCCTGATGCATCATTCGCCGCGCGGCGACCCCGGAGACATTGCCTGATGCATCATTCGCCGCGCGGCGACCCCGGAGACATTGCCTGATGCATCATTCGCCGCGCGGCGACCCCGGAGACATTGCCCGATGACATCACTCGCCGCAGAGACGCGGGAGAATGTGAACGCGATGTCAGAGGTCCGACCACAACGTGCCGACGCGCAGCGAAACCGCCGTCGGCTGCTGGACGCCGCCACGGCCGTCTTCTGCGAGCGGGGGCTCGACGTCAGCGTCGGGGACATTGCCCACCGGGCCGGGGTCGGCCGGGCCACCCTGTTTCGCAACTTCCCCACCAAGGACCACCTGATCGTCGCGATCGTCGTTGACCGCTTCAGCGAGGCCGTGGCCCGTGGACGCGCGCTGCTCGACGCGCCCGACGCGGGCGAGGCGCTGTTTGCCCTGATCGACGAGTCGGTCGGCCGTCAGCGCACCGACCGGACGCTGTTCGATGCGCTCGACGACGTCTGGCTGTCGCACCCGGAGATCCACGAGGCCCACTCGCAGCTGATCGCCACCCTCGATGCCCTCCTCGTGCGCGCCCAGTTGGCGGGCGCGGTCCGCGAGGACGTGAGCGCGGTCGACGTGCTGATGCTGCTCAAGGGCGTCTGCGAGGCCGGCTCATCCTTCCAGAACGTCGATCCGGAGATAGCCCTGCGCCAGCTCGACCTCGTCCGGGCGGCGATCAGCACGCCCGACCACCAACGTCGGTTGCGCGGGCGCAGGCCGACGATTGAGGACCTCAACTGGCCGGACCCCGCGGCGCCGGCCGCCGCCCAGAGCACCGCCGCCCAGGGTGTCACGGCCGAGGGCATCACCGGCGAAGGCGTCACCGGCGAAGGCGTCACGGCCTAGGAGTCAGGTGTCAAACTCGTGTACGTGCTGATAGCCCAAGATACGGTGAGTGCGCAAACGCCTGATCCGTAGTTCAACCTGATACCGGTCATTTGGGCCAATCACGAAAAACACCAGGCTCCTAGGGGATCACCGGCCAAGGCGTCACGGCCTAGGGGATCACCGGCCAAGGCGTCACGGCCTAGGGGATCACCGGCCAAGGCGTCACGGCCTAGGGCATCACCGGCCAAGGCGTCACGGCCTAGGGCATCACCGGCCAAGACGTCACGGCCTAGGGCATCACGGTGAAGGCGACGACGGCTCGGTGGCGCTGCCGAGATCCAGCCCTGCCAACGTCCGGAAGTCGATTCGCTGCGCGCGGCCGTCGCGCCAGGCGAACGCGGCCGGAGTGGTGACCACCCCGGCCCTCACCCCGGACTGGAAGTCCTGCTTGACGCGAGCCAGGATGGCGGTGTCGCGCCGGTCGGCGTCGAAGCGCTCGAGATCGATGCCGAGCGCCTCGGCACGCTGCCACAGGTGAGGGTCCGCCAGGCGAGCCTGATCGGCGAACAGCCGGTCATGCATCTCCCAGAAGTGACCCTGGCGCGCGGCCGCCTCGGCGGCGCACGCTGCCGCCCAGGCGCGGGGGTGGCTGGAGCGGACAGGGAAATGACGGAACATCACCCGCACCCGCACGTCCGAGAGGCGCTGGTGCAGCGTCGCGCAGAACGGGCACTCGAAGTCCGCGTAGACGATCACCAGCGGCGCATCGGCCGGTCCTCGGCAATGATCGGCCGGCGAAGGCCCGGGAACCGGAGCCGAGCCCAGCTTGCTCACGCGCGCTCCCGCAGGCCGACCGCCCGGCGGCGGGGTAGGCCTCGCGTCGCGAGCCCTAGTCCCCGAGCGCGTCGAAGATCAGGTTGGCGCCCGGCGGGTCGCCCGGGGACGCTGCCTGATAGCTCCACTGCACGACGGCGTCAGGACCGGTGATGACCAGAGCGCGCTGCGCGAATCCCCCCGGGTGATACGCGGCGAAGGCTCGGCAGGCCTCCCCTTTGGGCTCGAAGTCCGACAGCTGCTCGATCGTCACGCCGAGCTTCTCGGCGAACGCGGTCTGGGAGTAGGTGGCATCGCAGGACACGCCGTACAGGGTCGCGCCACGGGCGCGGAACTCGTCGAGCACCTCTTCGTAGAGGTTGAGCTGGTCGGTGCAACCCGGGCTGAAGGCAAACGGGTAGAAGACCAGCACGCTGGTCTGTCCCTGGAGGTCAGAGCGGGTGAAATCGGTGCCATCGCCACGCTTGAGCGTGAACTCAGGCGCCGGAGACCCGGCCTCGATCATCGGCGGAGGCCGAGCTCGCGGATCACCGTGCGATAGCGCTCGAGGTCGGAGCGCTGCAGGTAGTTGAGGAATCGCCGGCGCCGGCCGACCAGCATCAGCAGCCCACGACGCGAGTGGTGATCCTTGCTGTGGGCGCGCAGATGCTCGGTCAGCGAGTTGATCCGCTCGGTCAGCAGCGCGATCTGGACCTCGGTCTTGCCGGTGTCAGACTCGCTGTTGCCGTATTGGCTGACCAGCTCCTGCTTTCGTTCCTGGGTAAGCGTCATGCGGCCGATGAGCCTAGCAGAGGGGCTCACTCAGGGCTCGTGGCCCTTGGCTCGGCGCCGTGTGCCGCGCACAGCTGGCGGGTGCGTTGCACGTCTGCCTGGATCTGCTCGATCAGCGCCGCCACGCTGTCGAATTGCAGCTCACCCCGCAGCCGCGCCAGGAAGTCGATTCGCAGCGTCTGGCCGTAGAGATCTAGATCGCGATCGATCAGGTAGGCCTCCACCAGCACCTCGTTACCGCTGCCGAACGTGGGCCGGACACCGATGCTGACCGCCGCGCAGGCCCCATCCGCCCGCGCCGCGTAGACGCCGTGATCCGGACAGGCGAGCGCCGGGACGGGGGCGATGTTGGCGGTCGGGAAGCCCAGCTCGCGGCCGCGCTGGTCCCCTTGGATCACCTCGCCGCGCAGCTGGAACGGGGCGCCCAGCAGAACCTTGGCACGCTCGACGTCGCCGGCCGCCACCAACCGCCGGATGTGGCTGGAGGACACGATCTCACCGTCCACCTCCACGAGCGCCACCACCCGGGTCGCAAACCGGTCGTCGGCAGCCAGCAGGGTGCTGTCGCCGGAGGCGAGGTGGCCGAAGCGGAAGTTGTCGCCGACCGAGATGTGGGTCGATTGCAGCCGTCCCACCAGCACCTGATCGATGAACTCGGCCGGGCTCTGGTGCGCGAAGCCGTCGTCGAAGGGGACCACGACCAGCTCGGCCACGCCCAACTCAGCGATCAGCTCGACCTTGGCCTCCAGGCTCGTGAGCAGCTTCGGCGCAGCCTCAGGTCTGATCACGCTGCGCGGGTGAGGCTCGAAGGTCAGCACGGTGTCGTTGCCCCGGATCACCTCGCGGTGGCCCAGGTGCACCCCGTCAAACTCCCCCACCGCCACGCGCCGGGGGCGCGGCTCGGTTTCGCTCAGCATCGTCACTTGCATCGCCTTGAAAGCCTATTGCCCTTGGTCGGGAGGCCTTGGGCCTCAGCGAAAACCGACGATCGGTTTGAGCGTCCCGGCCTCGGCGCCGGGCTCGGCGATCGCGATCAGCCCTTCTGAATCTGTCAGGCGCACGGTGCCCTGGGCCTCTCCCGGCACGGCCACGCCATGGCCGGCTCGGCGCGCCTGCTCGGGTTCCAGCCGTACCTCGGGCAGGAAGCGCAGCGCCGTCTGGAGCGGTAGGTGTCGCTGCGGATCGGCGCGCGCGACGTCGAACTCGCCGATCGCGGTCCGGCGCAGCTGCTCGCAGTAAGCGTCGCCGAGGTCGGCGATCAGGCTGCGCACATAGGTCCCGGACGAGCACTCGATCGTGAACGCGCGCCGGTCGCCGTCGCGCCAGCGCTCGTCGAAGCGGTGCACGGTCACCTCGCGCACCGGGAGCTCCACCTCGGTCCCGGCGCGGGCGAGCTGGTAAGCCCGACGCCCGCCGATCTTGATCGCCGAATAGGCCGGCGGCCGCTGGCGCACGCGACCGGTTCCTAGCCTCAGGTCCCCGCTCGGGATCTCACCCGTAACCACGATCTCCCCTTCAGGATCGCCGGTGCTCGAGCGCGCGCCGAACCGAGCGATTGTCTCGTAGGTCTTGGGCAGCGCCATCAGGAAGCGCTGCGCGCGGGTGGCGCGGCCCACCAGCACGAGCAGCAGGCCGGTCGCGAACGGATCCAGCGTACCGGCGTGCCCCACCTTGGTCTTGCGCGGCAGCGTGCGCCGGATCTCGGCCACGACGTCGTGGGAGGTGACGCCCGCCGGCTTGTCATACAGGACGACGTAGTCGCCGGCTGTGCTCAAAGCTGCGCGGCGAGTTGCTCGCGCAGGAACTCCACGAGCTCGGGCTGCGACATCGTGGTGCTGAAGCCGGCCGCGCCGCGGTGACCGCCGCCTCCCTGGGCCCGGGCGATCGCTGACACGTCGATCCGCTCGTTGCCCGCGCGCAGCGACACCTTGCGTAGACCCGGTTGCTCCTTGTTGATGCGATCACGCACGAGCGCTGCCATCGCCGTGCCCCGCACGGCCCGCAGGTGATCCACGACGCCCTCGGAGTAGCTCTCCTGCGCGTCTGACTCGCTGAAGTCCTGCGCCGTCAGCACGGTCACGGTCAGCTGCCCGTCGTCGTAGCGCTCGATGTTCGACAGACCCCGGGCGAGCAACGCAAGCTTGCCGTATGGCACGCCCTCGTACACCCGGCGGTAGATGTCGTGGACATCGACGCCGGCGTCGATGAGCTCGGCGGCCATCAGGTGGGCCTGCTTGCCGGTGTTCTCGTACATAAAACGCCCGGTGTCGGTGATCAGCCCCACGTACAGCGCCTCGGCGATCGTCAGCGTCGGCGAAACCCCGAGCCCTTGCATGAGTCCCCAGACGATCTCCGCCGTGCAGGAGGCCTGCGGGACGATCAGGTTCA
Organism: uncultured Actinomycetes bacterium; assembly: GCA_937888775.1. Next base: position 16,605 of record CALAQT010000055.1, read on the forward strand.
CGGTCCCGAAGTGGGTGTTGTCGTGATGGTGGTCGATGTCGAGGATGTGCATGCCCGGTAGCTGAAATGCCTCGGCCGGGTTGCGCTCCAGGTTGCCGCAGTCCAGGAACACGATCGTTCGATGATCCATGTCCTCGGGCGGCGAGCTGACCAGACCGTCGAGCGACAGGAAGCGGTATTCCTCGGGCACGGGCAGGTCACGCGCGTCGATGAACATCAGGCAGTCCTTGCCGATCGTGGTGAGGATCTCGCGCATCGCCACGAGCGAGCCCAGCGCGTCGCCGTCGGGGTTCTCGTGCGTGACGACGACCAGCTTCTCGGCTGCGCGGAGCTCGTCCAGCACCCGATCGCGATCTGACCGATCTCCGTTCTCAGCCATCTTTGGGCTCCCGGCCGATCGCCGTCTGGCCCCTGGAGTCCAGCAGCTCGGAGATTCGCATCCCGCGGTCGATCGACGGGTCATATTCGAAGCTGATCGTCGGCGTATGCTTGAGTTTCAGCTCGCTGGCCACACAGTGCTGGAGGAATCCGTGCGCCGAGCGGAGGCCCTCCATGCTCTCCGCTCGCGCCAACTCGTCGCCGAGCACGCTGACGTAGACAATTGAGTGGCGCAGATCTGGGCTTGTCTTGACTCCGGTCACGGTCACGAATCCCACCCGTGGATCCTTCAGATCGCTGGTTATCGCATTGCTGAGGACCGCGCGGACTGCCTCATCAACGCGGCGCATTCGGCCACTCGCCATCCTACCCTCCGCACGACCGTTGGCGTTGCGCGCTCATCCGAGCAGGTCCTCGACGGACGCGACCAGTCGTTGCACCCGTATGCCCTCGGGACAGCGGGCCAGCAGCCAGCGCTCGACGTCGTCGACGACGGCGTTCAGCTTGCGCAGCGAGCCGCCGGTCAGAGCCGCCGTGAGCGTCGCTCGTTGCCACAGATCCTGATGATCGACTTCGGCCACGGCCGCGCCCAGCCGGCCATGCAACTGCGCCTTGATCGAGGACAGGTCCTTGCGCTTGGCCTTCAGGCTGTCGGCGTCAGGGAAGTGAAGCTCGATCACGAGCACGGCGACGAAGCCGCTCCCGGACATCTGCGCGCCGGCTCAGGCGAGCTCGCGCTCGACCTGGCGCGTCGTGTAGGTCTCGAGCACGTCGCCGTCCTTGACGTCGGCGAAGTCCTTGAGGACGATGCCGCACTCGAATCCGCTTGCCACCTCGCGGACATCGTCGTTGAACCGCCGCAGGCTGGCGATCTCGCCGTCGTAGACGACAGTTCCGTCGCGCACCAGCCGCACCTTGGAGCCGCGCGTGATCTTGCCCTCGGTGACGTGCGAGCCGGCGATCGTGCCGACCCGGGAGGCACGGAAGATCTGGCGGACCTCGGCTGAGCCGAGTGTCTCCTCCACCTCCTCGGGGGCCAGCATGCCCTGCATCGCGCTGCGCAGCTCGTCGATCGCCCGATAGATGACGGAGTAGTGGCGAATCTCGACGCCCTCGCGATCGGCCACGGCACGAGCGTCGCCGACGGGCCGAACGTTGAAGGCGAGGATGACCGCGTCCGAAGCGGCGGCGAGCATTACATCGGATTCGGTCACCGCGCCGACGGCGCGCCGGATGACGTTGACCGACACCTCGTCCTGGGGCAGCTTGGCGATCTCGTCCTCGATCGCCTCCAGCGACCCGGCGACGTCGGATTTGATCACCAGGTTGAGCTCCTGGAGCCCGCGCTTGAAGATGTCCTCCAGCGAGACGCGCTTGCCGCTGCGACGCGCGAGTGACTCGGTCTTGAGCCGGGTCGCGCGCTCGCCGGCCAGTTGGCGGGCGCGGCGCTCGTGCTCGACGACGTGCACGTATTCGCCTGCCTCCGGAACGCCGTTGAATCCCAGCACTTCGACCGGCTCGCCCGGCAGCGCCTGGGCGATCCGCTGGCCGAGGAAGTCGTGCATCGCGCGTACCCGCCCCCAGTGCGCGCCGGCGACCAGGGCATCGCCGACCTCGAGCGTTCCGCGGCCGATCAGGATCGTCACCACCGGTCCGCGACCCGGGTCGAGCCTTGACTCGATCACCGTGCCCGAGGCGGCCGTCGCGGGGTTGGAGCGCAGCTCCTCCACCTCCGACATCACGAGGATCGTCTCGAGCAGGTCGTCGAGACCCTCTCGCGTCTTGGCCGACACGTTGACGAATTCGGTGTCTCCTCCCCACTCCACCGGCTGCAGGCCGAGCGCGGTCATCTCGGTGCGCACCCGGTCGGGCTGGGCGCCCTCCTTGTCGATCTTGTTGACCGCCACCAGCATCGGCACGCCCGCCTCCTTGGCGTGGTCCACGGCTTCCTCGGTCTGAGGCTTGACGCCATCGTCGGCGGCGACCACGATCACGGCGATATCGGTCACCTTGGCGCCGCGAGCCCGCATCGCGGTGAACGCCTCGTGGCCCGGAGTGTCCAGGAATGTGACCGTCCGGCCGTCGTGATGGACCTGATAGGCGCCGATGTGCTGGGTGATGCCGCCCGCCTCGCTGGCCGCGACCTGGGTTGACCGGATCGCGTCCAGCAGCGAGGTCTTGCCGTGGTCGACATGGCCCATGATCGTCACTACCGGCGGACGCTCGACGAGGTCTGCCTCGGCGTCGTTGAACTCCGGCTCGGCGATCGTCTCGTCCTCGGAGTGGACGATCTCCACTTCCTTCCCGAGCTCGGCGGCGAGGACCTGGATCGAGTCGTCAGACAGCGTCTGGGTGAGGGTCTTCATCTCCCCCAGCGCCATCAGCTTCTTCATCACTTCGGGCACCGGCACCGACAGATACTCCGCGACATCCTTGACGGTGGAGCCGGAGTTGATCTGTACGGCATTGGGCTCGGCGACCGCGGTGCGGGAGGGGCGCGATTCGGCTTCCTCGTCGTACACGCCACGACGGCGGCGCCCGCGTCGCTGGCGCCGCGGCGGCTGGTTTGACTGCGGCGGACCACCACCGCCGGGGGCCCGGCGCGAAGCTTGGGAGTCGATCACCACGCGGCGCCGGCCGCCGGCGGTGCCCGGCGCCCGCTCGCCCTGCAGCGAGTCACGCGTGGGGCGCTTGTGGGAGGCCTCTGAGCTCGCCGAGCGCTCGCCGCCGTTGCCCATGTCGCTACCGTCAGCTTGAACTCCGTTGGTCTCGGCGGCGCGTGGCGCCGGATCCGGCAGATCGTCAGGCGCCTTGGCCTCCGCTGCCGTTGGGGTCCGGGCACGCGCGGCACCGCCGGCGGAGCTCGCGTCGGCCACAGTGGCCTCGGCAGCCGGAGCTTGAGGCTCGGGGACCGGGGTCGCCGGAGTCTTGGCTGCGGGAGTCTTGGCTGCGGGAGTCTTGGCGGCCGGGGTTTTGGCGGCCGGGGTTTTGGCGGCCGGGGTTTTGGCGGCCGGAGTTTTGGCGGCCGGAGTTTTGGCGGCCGGAGCCTCGCCGTTACCGAGCACGCGCTGCGCGGCTGCCTCGTCGACCGACGACGAGGCAGCCTTGACCTCGAGGCCGGCCGCCTTCAGGCGGGTGAGGACCTCCTTGGCGGGAAGCCCGCGCTCCTTGGCGATCTCGTGCACGCGTTTGTTCATCGGTTAGCAGTCTACGTCGCTTAGGACGCGGCGCCTTCGGGCTCCTGCGCACCGGAGTCGTCCGCGGGCGCCAGCGTAACCCCGTTGCTCACGCCCGAGGCCTGAGTGTCCGCGCCCTCGGCATCACCGGTGCCTTCACCGTCGGGCTCGTTGACCGCCTCGACGTGGTCGGTGTCCTTGCCGGCCAGCGCCTGGTGGGCGTCAATCCCGCAGTAGCGCGAGCCGGGCAGCGCCGCGTTGGGGCAGCGACGACCGTTGGACAGGATCGCCGCGCAGCGGCCCTGGGCCTCCTCCTGCTCATAGCCGTGCTCGGCCTCCTCGGCGGCGAACTCGGTCTCGGAGCGGATGTCGATCCGCCACCCGGTGAGGCGGGCGGCGAGCCGGGCGTTCTGGCCCTCCCGCCCGATCGCCAGTGACAGCTGGTCGTCGGGAACGATCACCGTCGCCTGCTTGCCCGCGTCATCGACCAGCACCTCGCGCACACGGGCGGGCGACAGCGCCTTGGCCACGAACCGGGCCGGCTCGTCGTTGTAGGGGATGATGTCGATCTTCTCGCCGCGCAGCTCGGAGACGACCATCCGCACACGCGAGCCGCGCGGCCCCACGCAGGCGCCGACCGGATCGACGCCATCGACATGGGAGACGACGGCGATCTTGGAGCGGTAGCCGGGCTCACGCGCGACGCCGGTGATCTCCACCAGGCCGTCGGCGATCTCGGGCACCTCGAGCTCGAAGAGCGACTTGATCAGCTCAGGGTCACGGCGCGAGACGATGATGCTCGGGCCCTTGGTCGAGTTGGAAACGTCCTTGATCACGGCCTTGATCCGCTGCGAATGGTCATAGCGCTCGCCCTCGACCTGCTCGGACTTGGGCAGCAGCGCCTCGACGCGTTCGCGCAGCTGCACCAGCGTGTAGCGCGAGTCGGACTGCTGCACGATGCCGGTGATCAGCTCGCCGACACGGTCGCGGTACTCCTCGAACATCATGTCGCGCTCGGCCTCGCGGATCCGCTGCAGGATCACCTGCTTGGCGGTCTGGGCGGCGATCCGGCCGAAGTCGTGCGGCGTGACGTCCTCGGTCTCGATCTGGCCCTCGTACTCCTTGAGCTTCTCCAGATCGATCTCGGGCTCGGGCGGCTCGCGCATCTCCCCCGTCTCGGGGTCGACGGTTGGCTGCTGGTCAGTGGTTGCCTCGACCAGCAGCTGCTCCTCCAGCTCGGGCGGGATCTTCAGCTCCCAGACAATGAAGTCGCCGCTGTCGCGGTCCATCTCGACCTTGGCGTAGGGCGCTGACCCCGGCGTCTTCTTGTAGGCCGACAGCAGCGCGTCCTCGAGCGCCTCCATCAGCTTCTCGTGGGAGATGTTCTTCTCGGCGGCGAGGCCCCTGACGGCCTCCACGATCTCCTTGGACATGACTCAGTCTCCGGGTACGAGGTTGGAGCGAACGATCTGTTCGTAGGGGATCGTGACTACACCGTCTCCGGCCGCGATCGTGACATCCCGTTCCGAGGCGCCGACCAGCTCGCCGGTCAGCTGCTTGTGGCCATCCCGCGCATCGCGCAGGCGAACGCGCGCATGGCGGCCGAGAAACCGCGCGTAGTGGGTCGGCTTGGTCAGCGGCCTGTCCGAGCCGGGCGAGGACACCTCCAGCGAATACCGCTCGCGATACTCGTTGAGATGCCCGGAGACCTGCTCGCAGAGAGCGACCGTCACGCCGTCAGGATGATCGATGAACAGACGCAGGGTAGAGCCTGAGACGACCTCCACCAGCAGCACCTCGACCTCTGGCTGCACCGCGGCGAGCCTGTCTTCGATCTCAGTCTGGAGTGCACTCACGATCTCCTCCGTCATAAATCTCAATAAAAAAAGCGGGCGAGCGCCCACTTTCCGCACTACCACCGGGCGGCGCCCGGTGCGAAAGCTGTGAAGCTGAGGGTAGCACCGTAGGCGCGGCGTTGACGGCGTCGCCGTAACGCCTCAGTGCCCCTGCGCCTCCGACGCCCGAGCCCGGGCCCGGTCGCGATATGCGCGGTAGTCATGCCGTCCCGGCTGCAAGCACGCCGCCAGCGCCAGCGGCATACGGGCCTCGGCGTGGCGGCCCAGCATCTGCAGCGAGCGTCCCAGGCAAAAGAGGGCGAAGTCGTTCGTCGGAGCCCGGTCGATCACGGCCTGGAACTCCCGCGCGGCCTGCTCATAGCGCTGGGCGTGAAACAGCGCACGGCCCAGGGCCTCCCGGATCGAGCTCTTGTCCGGAGCGAGATCCCGCGCGCGCGAAAGCGGGACCGTGGCCTGGTGGTGATGTCCGGCCTCCAGCAACTCGGTGCCGCGGCAAAACAGCTCATAGACGTCTTCCATCCCGACTATTTTAAACCGCCCGGCCGGCATCCTCGTCAAGGCCGGCGGCCGGTGGCGCGCAGCGGCGCGGGCCGCGGCGGCAGCGCCCACAGGGCCCGCAAGCGTCCGATCGTCCCCAGACCGAAACGCAACTGGGCCCGCAGCGCGCGCCGCTGGGAGGCGGTGGGTAGCTCGGCGCGGCCTCCGAACCTGGCCAGGCGGATGGCGCGGACATACTCCGCCGCTGACGGCGAGGAGCGAAACTGCCGCTCCAGCGACGCCAGTGTGACCTCGGCCGAGGCCGGGCGACCGCTGCGCGCCAGCGCGCGCTCCAGTTCGGAGACCAGCTGCTCGGCCGTCCGCGGGGCCCGCGTCAGCATCACGCCGAACCCGCCCCCGGCGGCCAGCAGCGCGGCGCCGAGGATGATCCACAGCGGACTGAGCCCGTGAGCGGCGGAGGCATGCACCGTGCCCGCGGCCGCGGGCGCCGGCGTCTCGGGTCGGCGCCCCGCGTGTCCGAGCGCCGAGCCCCCGCTCGGGAGCGTCTTGAGGATCGGCAGGATGCCCTGGCCGCCGCGGGCTGGAGCCGCCTTCGGCGTCGGGTCAAAGCGGACCCAGCCGTACCGCGGAAACCACACCTCCACCCAGGCGTGAGCGTCGAGGTCAGAGACAACGAACTCGTGGGCGGCCTGGTCGTAGATTCCCGACGTGAAACCGGCCGCGACCCGCGCGGGGAGTCCGCCCATGCGCAGCAGCATCGCCATCGCACCGGAGAACTGCTGGCAGTAGCCGATCTTGTCCTTGAACAGAAAGCTTTCGAGCGGGTACTGGCGTACCGGCGGGTTCTGGTCGTACCGAAAGCCCTTGGACAGGTAGGTCTGCACGCTGGCTACGAACTCATACGGTGTCGCGGCGCGCTGGGCGAGCCTTCGCGCCAGGGCGTAGGCACCCGCGTAGGGCGATGAGATGATCGCTGCGCTGCCCGGCGGGCTGGAGGCGGAGACCTGCGTCTGCACCGCCCGGCCCGAGTGAAACGGGGCGAACTCAACCTCCGGCGCCAGCCCGATCGCCTTTGTCGTCGTGGGTAGCTCGATCGTCCGGTAGGCGGCCAGCCGGCGGTTGGGGTAATGACCCACATCGTCGGTCAGATCGGCCGCCGTCGGATGCGGTGAGTACGCTCTCACCCGATAGCTGGCGCCCGGGCCCAAGGTCTGGCCGGCGATCCAGGTGCCGGCGCTTTGGCCGGCCAGGGCGCCGCCCCGCAATGAACCGCCCGACAGCGATTCCGGCTCGTCCGCATAGCCGGCGGCGATCACATCGGAGGTCGTCATCCCCTGAATCGTGACCCGCAGCTCGTGAGTCCACATCGCCAGTGCCTGAGGCTCAGGCTGGGGCAGCGCCACCTCGGTGGTCTGCGGATTGGGCTGAGGACTTGCGACCCACGCGGTCCCGTTGAACAGGTCCAGGTCCTCGGCCTTCCAGTAATCGCCCTGGGCGGCCTGCACGTCGAGCACCTGGTGCCCGGTATGCGGCCAGTTCAGCGGCCCGTAACTCTGGTTCCAGTCAAACGAGTCGAGCTTGACCGAAACCAGCGATCCGGCCCAGGCGCGGTAGTCGATCCACGGCCGATGCTGGTCCAGCGAGGGTGCGGCGATCGCGGCCAGCACCCCGGCCACGGCCACGAGGGCCACCGCCCCTCCGGCCGCTGGGCGGCGCACGCGCTCGCCCCACATGAACGCGGCGATCAGCGCGAACAGGGCCAGGCCCTGCAGGTAGGGAAGCTGGGGGCGCACCAGGGTCGACGGGACGACCGCCAGCGCTGTCAGCGGAAGGGCCACCGTCGCCCGGCGCAGGTCCCCCAGGGCGCGGGGAGCGAACGCGAGCACGATCGCTGCGTCGAGCAGCAGCACCCCGGCCCCGAGCACGATCACCACCCGCACCCAGCGCCCGGCGCCCAAGTAGGGCACGAGCACGCTGGGCAGCACTGACAGACCGCGCCCGATTCCCCGGGATGTGACCGCGATCCGCTCGTGCACGATCCAGGCCAGCGGCACGCCGGCGATGGCCAGCGCGCCGAGCCCGGCGATCAGCGCCAGTACCACCACCGCCGGCGCACTGACCTCCCGCAGCAGATGCCCGGCGCCCGCCAGCGCCACTGCCACCGCCACCAACCCCACCAGCCGCCACCATGGCACCGGATCGAGCAACGTCGCCCAGCGGACGACACCGTAGAGCGCCAGCGCGGCAAAGCTGGCCAGACGCAGCCAGACGCGCGGGGCGGCGACCTCGACGCGCGAGGTTTCCCCCGACAGCGGCCGGCCCGCGCGGGCGTCTAGCACCGCGATGCCGGCGGCGGCGCTCATGCCGCGCCCGCCCGGGCGCTGACGCGTGAGTTGGCGCGGCGCGCGCCAAGCACGAAGCCACGACAGCCGGCCACCTCGAAGCTGGCCACGGGTGTCTTGCGCATGCCCCACAGCTTGCCGTCGCCGAGGCTTTCCACCGGGACCACTAGCGTTGCGCTGCCGCGCGTCATGCTGGCCAGCTGTGCGGGCAGCCGCTCGAGCGGCTGCGCGGCAACATAGAACACCGGGCCGAGGCGGCCGCCGAGGATTCCGAGCGCCGGCGGCCGGGTGTCTGGACCGCCCTGCACCAGCGCGAGCCGGACGTGCACCGCCGGCCAGTTGGACAGCTTTGGGTCGATCGAGGTCACGCGGCGCTCGCCGGGGAGCAGCAGCCCGCAGCCGCCCACACGGGCCAGCTCCAGCGTCATTGATGCCGCCGCCCGCACGGCCGCATCGAGCAATTCGATCGGCCCCGGGCCGCGCGCGTCCAGCACCACCAGCGGACGCGCGTCACCGTCTGACCGCAGTCGGCGCTCCAGCAGCCCGGCTCCCCTGGCGACCGCCGGCCAATGGATCCGCGATGCCGAAGTCCCGGGCCGGTAGGGCCGCAGCCCGTCGATGTCGACCGCGGCGAGCGCGTCTGAGCGAGTGTCGCCGTCAGGCTGCTGCGAGCTACGGCCACGGTCCCCGCGCAGCCACCGGACCCGCTCGGTGCGCGGGAGCACCAGCAGCCGCTGCGCGGGCGCGGGGTCCACCCTGACCACGCGCGCCAGATCCAGCGGATCGTGCACGACCAGCGACGGGGGCGCCAGCGTGTGCAATCCGCGGCGGGGGAAGCTGGCGACGATCCGTACGTTCGCGCTACGGGCGCCGACGAGCAGTGCGAGTGGCCCGCTGAGCGAGATCGGCCTCCCCGCCAGCACATCGTGCACCTCGGCACCCGGCAGACCGAGCAGACCCCGGCGCACTTGGATCGTGGCCTCCAGTGGCTCGTCCTCGATCACGCGCTCGGCCTGCAGGCTGCGGCTCGCCACGGCCCCATGCGCGCTGGCCCACACCCAGGCGGGGGCGGCGAGACCGATCGCGGCAAACGCGACCCCGGCCACGAACAGCGGTGCCGCGTCGAACAGGTACGCGATCAAGGTCATGCCAGCGCCGAGCGCGGCGACGGCGCAGGCCCGGCCGGCCGAGCTCGCCTGCGTGGGCATCACAGCGCCCGGATCGAGGAGACCGCGTCGGCGATCACGGCCTGCGCCCCGTCGCGCGGAGTCTCCGGAGACAGTACGAGCCGGTGGGCGAGCACGGGGGCAGCCAGCGCCTGGACGTCGTCGGGCAGGGCATGGTCGCGGCCGTCCAGCATCGCATGTGCCTTGGCGGCGCGGAGCAGCATCAGCCCCGCGCGCGGGCTGGCACCGAGATCAACCCGAGGATCCTCGCGTGTGCGCCACAGCAGGCGGACAATGTAGTCGCGCAGCGGCTCGGATGCCTGCACCCGAGCGGCGGTGTCCTGGGCCGCCAGCACCTCCGCCGCCGTGGTCACCGGGGTGAGCGTCAGCACGCGATCTCCCGCCTCATGCGCGGCCAGCATCCCCGCCTCAGCCGCGCGATCGGGATAGCCGAGCGAGATCCTGACCATGAAGCGATCCACCTGGGCCTCGGGTAGCGGGTATGTCCCCTCGTACTCGATCGGGTTCTGCGTGGCGATCACCAGGAAGGGGCGCGCCAGTTCGTGGCTGTGGACGTCGACGGTCACGCGGCGCTCCTGCATGCACTCGAGCAGGCCGGACTGCGTCTTGGGCGAGGCCCGGTTTATCTCATCGACCAGGACGATGTTGGCGAACACCGGCCCGGGGCGAAACTCGAACCGCTGCTCGCGCTGGTCATAGACGTTGGTGCCCACCACGTCGGCGGGCAGCAGATCCGACGTGCACTGCACCCGCGCGAATTGGCAGTCGATCGAGCGAGCCAGCGCCCGGGCCAGCGCTGTCTTGCCAACGCCCGGGTTGTCCTCCACCAGCACGTGGCCCTCGGCGAGCAGCGCCACCAGCAGATGCTTCAGCGTCTGCTGCTTGACCTGGACCGCGCTCGAGATGTTGGCGGCCAGCCGCCGGGCGAGCGCGGCGAACGCCTCAGATTCGTGCGGCGCTACGGGAGTCTGCTCGGGAGGTTCTATTCGCTTGCTCCTTTCCAGCTCGCAGGCGCTGGACTTCCTGCAGCACAACCGCCGCTACTCGCTCCTTGGCGGCCCTGGGCACGTCCCGGGCGCCGCCGTCGGCGGTCAGGATCGTGACCTCATTCTCCCCGGCGTCAAAGCCGATCCCGGGCCGGGAGATGTCGTTGACGACGACCGCATCAAGGTCCTTTTTCTCCAGCTTGTCGCGTCCGTAGCGCAGGGCGCCCTCGCCGTGCTCGGCGGCAAAGCCGATCAGGATCTGCGCTGTCCCCGTCCCACCCACCCGCCGGCGGGCGGACAGGCCGCTGAGCACGTCCTCGGTGCGCTCGAGCTCGATCGTGGGCGCGCCAGCGTCCTTCTTGAGCTTGTTCGCCGCCGGATGACGGGGACGGAAGTCGGCCACCGCGGCTGACATCAACAGGACGTCGCACGCGTCGAACTCCCGCTGGCAGACCTCGGCAAGCTCAGCCGCGGTGCTGACCGGCACCACGCGCACGCCCGGCGGGGCCGACAGCGAGACGTTGGCGGCCACGACGGTGACCTCGGCCCCCAACTGCGCGGCCGCGCCGGCCAGAGCGAACCCCATCCGGCCTGAGGATCGGTTGCCGATGTAGCGGACCGCGTCGATCGGCTCGCGGGTGCCCCCGGCCGTGACCAGCACGCGCACGCCTGACCATTGACCCGGCGCCGGCGTGTCCATGTCTGGCCCCCCGGTCTCAGCCTGGGTCCCGGTTGCTCTAAGCAGCGCTTCACACGCCGCCAGCAGCGCGGCAGGCTCGGCCATCCGGCCGATCCCGTGCTCGCCGTGGGAGGCGAGATCCCCCTCCCCCGGGCCGATCACCGTGACACCCCGCTGGGCCAGCAGCTTAAGGTTGGCCGCGGTGGCGGGGTGGCGGTACATACGGTCGTTCATCGCGGGCGCGACCGCCACGGGGCAATCGGCCGCGAGCGCGGCCGTCGTCACCAGATTGTCGGCGTGGCCGTGAGCGAGCTTGGCGAGCGTGTTGGCGCTCGCCGGGGCGATCAGGTAGACGTCGGCGCGCTGCGCGAGCGCCAGATGGCTGATCGGCGCGCGGTCGGGGGCCGGCTCGCCCGGATAGGCGCCAAGCAGCGGATCGCTGTCGAACTCCCCGCATAGCACCGGCGCTCCCGTGATCCCCTCAAACGACGCGACCCCGACAAAGCGCCGGCTCGGCGGAGTCTGGATCACGCGCACGGTGTGACCAGCTTTGATCGCCAGCCGCGCGGTCTCAAGCGCCTTGTACGCCGCGATCCCGCCGCTCACGCCGAGGAGCAAACGGGACACGCGTTTGGCTACCGGTAGTGGTACTTGATCTTGCCCTGAGCGACCTCCTCCAAGGCGATCGTCAGGTAATTCTTGGAGCGCGTATCAACCATCGGCGGCGGGAACTCGTCAAACGTCCCTTCGCCTAGGTTGTGATAGTAGGAGTTGATCTGGCGCGCGCGCTTGGCGGCCACCAGAACGCTCGCGTAGTCAGAGTCGACGTGCTCGAGCAGCTTGTCGATGCGGGGAGAGATCAAGGTGCGTGTCCTTGGTTGGGTGTATCTAGGTTAGCGGTCCCAGCGATGACGATCTGCGCCAGCTCGCTGGTGGCCTGCTCCAGGCGATCGTTGACAACAACGTGCGTGAACTCGGGCTGGGCCTCCAGCTCTCGCTCCGCGGTTGCCATCCGTTCGTCGATGTCGTGTGGCGCGTCGGTTCCGCGGCCGACCAGCCGCGCGCGCAGGGCTTGGCTGGAAGGCGGCGCGATGAACACCGCGACGGCCTCGGGCATCGCGTGACGGATCTGGCGCGCGCCCTGGACTTCGATCTCAAGCACGACCGGGGAGCCGTCGGCGATCCGGCGCTCGAGCTCGGAGCGCAGCGTCCCGTAGCGGCGGCCCGAGTACATCGCATGCTCCACGAACTCGCCCGCGCCGGCTCGCCGATCGAACTCCTCGTCGCTCATGAAGTGGTAGTCGGCGCCGTCGCGCTCGCCGGGCCGTGGCGCCCGGGTGGTGGCCGACACTGACAGCTCCAGGCCCGGCACGCGTTCCAGCAGGCCGCGGATCAGTGTGCCCTTGCCGACGCCCGAGGGCCCGGTGATCACGAACACTTTGGCCACCTGGCGTCAGCGCGGGCGGCGGTTCAGCGGCGGCGCATGAACGTCACCAGCTCGTCCCGCTGACGCTCGGAGAGCCCGCCGAGCGTCTTGCTCGGGGAGATCCTGCATTGCGACAGGATCTTGTTGACCTTAACGCGCCCATACTTGGGCACCGCCAGCAGCAGGTCGAACACCTTGGCGGTCAGCAGATACTCGGGCGGCTCCAGCAACAGCTCGTGGATCGGCTGGCGCCCGGCCTTCAGATCGCGCTTGAGCTGTGCCCGCCGGCTGCGGACGTCGTTGGCGCGCTGGAGAGCCTCCATCCGCTGCACCAGGGAGCGTTCGGGCGCAGCGAGAGTCTTGGCGAACGATTCACTGACCGGCGGCATGGGCGGCGACTATACATCTTGCGGCCAGGCGATCAAGCCAAATCCCCCTAATTCGACTCGACCTCAACCTGAGCTTCAGCATTGTCGAGACTAGTTGCGAGGATTTCGAGTGTTTGCAGGGTCTTTTACGTGCTGTTCGTTACTTTGCCCGTTTGTGGTCGATCGGTCCTCAACCGGGCCAGGCACCGAGCTTCAGATCGTCATCATTTGCCAGGCGCCGGCTCAGATCCGCCGCTACCTCAGCGCCGGCCGCGGGATTGCGGAAGCTCTCGGTTCCGACGGCGACCAGCGTTGCGCCCGCGCGCAGCATCGCCAGCGCATCAGCACCGCTCTGGATCCCGCCGATCCCGATCACCGGAACCTCGACCGCGGCGCAGACGGCGTAAACCTGGGCCAGCGCCACGGCGCGGATGGCCGGACCCGAGACGCCGCCGGTCACACCCCCCAGCCAGGGTTCGCCCGAGTGCGGATCAAGCGCCATCCCGCGGATCGTGTTGATCAGCGACAGCGCGTCGGCGCCGGCCTCCTGCGCGGCGCGCGCCACCGCGACCACATCGTTGGCGTTCGGCGTCAGCTTGACGATCAGCGGCTTGGCGGTCATCGGCCTGACGTGAGCCAGCAGTCGTGCAACCTCGATCGGGTCGGCGCCGATCAGCAATCCGGTCTCGACGTTGGGGCAGGAGACGTTGAGCTCCAGGGCCGCGACCTCGTCGCGTGCCGAGAACGCGCTCACGAGCTGTCCGACCTCCTGGCGGCTGAAGCCCATCACGTTGACGATCAGCGGCACTGGGAGCGCGGCGAGTTCCGGCAGGTCGTGGGCCAGGTACCCGGACAGCCCCTTGTTCGGCAGTCCGATCGAGTTGATCATCCCGGCGGCCAGCTCCCACAGGCGCGGTGGCGCGTTGCCCTGCCGCGGGGCCAGCGTGACCGTCTTGGAGACAAAGGCGGCAAACGGGAAGCGCTCGATCAATGCCGGGCCGAACGCGACCCGGGCGGCGATTGCATCAAAGGTGCCCGAGGCGTTGATCACGGGATGCTCCAGCTTCAGCCCGCAGAACTCGACGCTCAATGTCTGACCGTCCACGCCGCGGCGTTGTCGAGCTGCGTGGCGTCGAGCACCGGCCCCTCGACGCACAGCCGCACATAACCGCCCCGGGTCGCGACCACGCAGCCAAAGCACGCGCCGAACCCGCAGGCCATGCCCGACTCCAGCGCGAGCTGGGCGGGAACGTCGTGCCGGGCGCACAGCCGGCGGACCGCTTCCAGCATTCCCGGCGGGCCGCAGGCGTAGACCTCGACCGCGGGACGGCGGGCCAGCTCTGCCTCCAGCAGGTCGGTCACCAGGCCCTGATGGCCCACGCTGCCGTCATCGGTGGCCAGGCGGGCCCCGCTGAGCAGCAGCGAGCCCTGGGCATGCGGGGCGTCGCGGAATCCAAGCAGTGCAGTCGTGTCCAGTCCCAGCTGGTCCTGCCAGATCGCCAGTGGCGCGATCCCCACCCCGCCGCCGACCAGCAGCGGACGCCGCTGATCACGCGGGGCGGCGAAGCCAACGCCGAGTGGCCCGACCAGCCGCAGATCCTCTCCGGCCTGCAACTCACACAGCCGCCTGGTCCCCGGCCCCACGTCCTCGATCAGGAACTGCAGCTCGCGCCCCGAGCTCGACGCGCGCATGACGCTGAACGCGCGGGGCAGAAACGGCCGCTCGTCCTCCCCCGCCCCCCAGCGCGCCCGGGCGCTGAGCATGTAGAACTGGCCGGCCTGCGGCCGTGGTCCAATGCTGTCGGTGACCCGCAGGACCACGTAGGCGCCGTGCTCCTCACGGGCGGCAACGCGGGCAGTCCGGCGGCCGAACGGGGCGGTCACACGCGCCGGACTCACCGCGCCTCGCTGCGGTGGAGCCTTTGCGGCGAGACCACCTCGGTCACACGCGCCGGACTCACCGCACCTCGCTGCGGTGGAGCCTTTGCGGCGAGACCACCTCGGTCACACGCGCCGGACTCACCGCACCTCGCTGCGGTGGAGCCTTTGCGGCGAGACCACCTCGGTCACACGCGCCGGACTCACCGCGCCTCGCTGCGGTGGATCTCCTGCAGCGAGACCACCTCAGGCGCTCCGCGCCGAGCCGAGGCGATCGCGCGGGCGGCGGCCATCCCGCCGGCCATCGTCGTGATGCACGGGACCCCGCTCGCGATCGCCGCTGAGCGGATCTCGTATCCGTCGGTGCGGGCGCCGGTGCCGATGGGCGTGTTGATGACCAGGTCGACCTCGCCGCGCTCGATCCAGTCCACCACGTGAGGCGAGCCCTCGCCGATCTTGTTGATATCCCGGGCCGGGATCCCCATCCGACGAAACGCCTGCGCGGTCCCGCGGGTGGCGACGATGTCAAAGCCGAGGTCATGCAGCGAGGTGGCGATCCCGGTCGCCGCCGGCTTGTCGCCGTCGGCCACGGTTATGAACACGGTGCCCCGGTCGGGCAGCTTGAACCCCGCCGCCGCCTGCGCCTTGGCAAACGCGGTGGGGAAGTCCCGCGCGATGCCCATCACCTCGCCGGTGGAGCGCATCTCAGGTCCGAGCAGCGAATCGGCGCCGGCGAAGCGATCGAACGGGAGCACAGCCTCCTTGACGCACACGTGCCCGTTGGTCGGGTCGGCGGGCAGGCTCAGCTCGGCCAGGCGCCCGCCGAGCAGGATCTGGCAGGCGAGCCTGGCCAGCGGCAACCCGATCGCCTTGGACACGAATGGCACCGTGCGCGACGCCCGCGGATTGGCCTCGATCACGTGCAGTCCGTCCACGCCGTGGATCGCGAACTGCACGTTGAGCAACCCGACCACCCCCAGCGCGCGGGCGATTCCGACAGTCTGTGCGCGGATCTTGTCGAGCATCTCCTCGCCAAGCGCGTGCGGGGGCAGCACGCAGGCCGAATCGCCCGAGTGGATCCCAGCCTCCTCCACGTGCTGCATGATGCCCGCGATCCAGACCTCCTCCCCGTCGCACAGCGCATCGACATCGACCTCGATCGAGTCCTCCAGGAAGCGATCGAGATAGATCGCGGTGCCGTCCTGCGCCCCGACGCGATCGAGATAACCCCGCAGTCCGTCGACGCTGTAGACGATCTCCATCGCGCGGCCCCCGAGTACGTAGCTGGGGCGCACCAGCAGCGGGAAGCCGACTTCCGGGGCGCGCTCCAGCGCCTGCTGCGCGTACGAGGCCGTGGCGTAGGAAGGCGCCCGGTAGCCGAGCCGGTCCAGCAGCGCGCCGAATCGGGAGCGATCCTCGGCCAGGTCGATCGCATCGATGCTGGTGCCGAGCACACGGACTCCGGCCGCGTGCAACCCGGCGGCGAGCTTGAGCGGCGTCTGGCCGCCGAACTGCACGATCACCCCTTCGAGCATGCCGCCCGAATGGCCGTTCGCATCATCCACCTGGTTCTCCACTTCGCAGACCGCCAGCACGTCCTCCAGCGTCAGCGGCTCGAAGTAGAGCCGATCAGAGGTGTCGTAATCGGTGGAGACCGTCTCCGGGTTGCAGTTGATCATCACCGCGTCGCGGCCGTGCTCCCGCACGGCTTGGGCCGCGTGCACGCAGCAGTAGTCAAACTCGATCCCCTGCCCGATCCGGTTGGGCCCCGAGCCGAGGATCACGACGCTCGGACGCTGGCCACGGCGGACCTCGTGACTCGGTCCCCCCCGCCCCGCGCGCCCGGGGCGCTCCCAGCCGGAGTAGTAGTAGGGCGTCTGGGCGGCGAACTCAGCCGCGCAGGTGTCGACGGACTTGAACGTCCGGACTCCGGCAAACGGCGCCTGCGGATCGGCGGCGAGCTCTGACAGCTCCCGCAGAAACCAGGGATCGATGCTCGTGACGCGATGCAGGTCCTCGATGCCAGCGCCCCGGCGCAGCGCCTCCAGCAGGTGGTCGAAGCGCTCGGCACCCGGCTCGCCGGCGCGCTTGAGCAGTTCGTCGTCGTCGGCGGGAAACACGGCCCGGGTGTCAAGCTCACGTGAGCGCAGCGCCTTGGCGAACGCCTGCTTGAACGTGCGCCCGATGGCCATCGCCTCGCCGACTGACTTCATGTGCGTGGTCAGACCGGCCTCGGCGCCGGGGAACTTCTCAAACGCGAACCGCGGCCACTTGACCACGCAGTAGTCGATCGCCGGCTCAAAGCTCGCCGGCGTGGCCAGCGTGATGTCGTTGGGGATCTCCTGCAGCGTGTAGCCGACCGCCAGCCGAGCGGCGATCTTGGCGATCGGAAAGCCGGTCGCCTTGCTGGCCAGCGCACTCGAGC